>CAYGWP010000136.1:0-5022 GCA_964353455.1 uncultured Anaerolineales bacterium | reverse complement strand
TGCCGTTGAAAGACTTGCCCGCCGTGAAATTAATTTTTGACTTTCAACTCTCGATTTTCAATTCTTACCCGCCGAAGTGTTATTTTTTAATCATTCAACGTTGTACGTTCGATGTTGGATGTTCAATGTTCGCTGTCTCCGGTCCTCGGTCCCGGAAGCGCACGCGCGGGGCAAGCCCCGCCGCCAAACGGTCCATGCTCTCGTCTGGCTCCTACTTCAGCTTCAGTCCGCAATATATCATCATCGCGGCGCAGGGGCTCTGGTAGGTCAGGCAGGGCTCGTTGAATTCCCAGCACTTCTTCCGCCAGTCCAGGTCGTCGACGTACTTCTTCATTCCGCCGTTGACCCCGCCTACCACCATGCCGGGGAACGGGCCGATCTTACCGGGCCCCTCGCCGATGTATTTCTCGGAGGCCTTGTCGTTGTCCTTGCCCACCCACGAGTGGAACATCACCATGACGGAGTTCTCGGCGCCGAACGACTTCATGTTCGAGAGGTAGCAGAGGCCGAGCGGGTTGCGGCCGTAGAGGTAATGGACGAACTCCTCGGCGGTCTCCAGGTACCGCTGGCGTGAGGCAGGGTCGGCGGCAAACTCCGCCGCAAGGAGGCAGTTCAGGCCCGGCTGGCCGACCATCCGGTTGCTCCCCCACCAGTATCCGCGCGGCGCGGCTATGTATCCGCGTCCCTCGCCGGTCTGCTTGACGACCGCGTCGGCGGCATCGCATATCATTTTCTTCATGCGTGCCGCAAGGTCGGCATCGGCCCCAGGCGTGTGGATATAAACCTGGATGATGGAGTACAGGTCGGTGTCCTCGCCCGGCTTGATGCTTTTCCATTGGGCGAAGGCCTGGCGAACCACATCGTGATACTCCGGCTTGCCCGTGGCGCGGAAGTAGCAGGCGGCGGCCAGAGCGCGGCAGCGGTCGTAGTTGGCGAAGAACCACTCGCCCGTGTAGGCGGGTTTCTTCGGGTCCTTCGGATCGGCCGGCCAGGGGTGCGGCTTGGCCTGGAGCAGGTTCCACGATTTCAGCGATTCTTCCATGCACCGCTTGGCGAAGGCGGGGTCGAGGCGCCGCTCCGTCCAGACGACGCTTGCGTAGGCGAGGCAGGCTGCGCGGTTCATCGTGGCGCCGCTGGTCTGCTGGGTGAGCATGACGGGCCTGGCGTCGGCCTCGGGCGGGCACGCGGGCTTCTCGTACGCGCGGCCGAAGGCGGCGCCGTCGGGCGTCCCCATGCGGATGATCCACTCGGTGCCGCAGCGGACCTCGTCGAGGACGTCCGGGACGCCGTTGCCCGATTCGGGGATGGCGAGGTCTCCGTCCTTCGGGGCGTCGCCCAGGAGTTGCACGCCCAGGAGGAGTTCGTTGTGGCAATTCGTGGTATTACCCATGTACTTATCAAAGTTGCCAGCATCCCACCATCCGCCGGAGACGTCGTGGGGCGCCGGGTCGGCGACCTCCTTGCCCACGGGGTCGTAGTGCGGCGCGCCGGTCCACTTATAAACGCGGGCCTCGGTGGCCTGGTTCGGGCCGCGATGGTCCATCTTGTGCGTCCACAGGCCGCCGTACTTCTCGGGAATCTCATGGTCGGCCCGGTTGTAGTAGAAGGCCTTCCACGAGGCGAAACCGGGGGCGCGGTACACGTCGGGGCCGATGCTGAAGGCATACGACCGCTCGCGGTCCTGACGGACGACGGCCACGAAGTACCGGCCGGGCATCTTCAGGTCCGAAAGGTCGAGGTGGGCCAGGTACTCGCCCGACTCGCCGTCCTTCTGCCCGTTCTTGTACGGCTTGAGGGCCGCGGCGTGGTCCTTCAGGACCCAGACCGGCCGCAGGGTCTTCGCATCGCAGACTTCAATGGCCAAGTCCGCCGGCAATGGCTGGTCGCTCGCCACGATGACGATCTTGCGCGAGGCGGTGCGGTAGCCGATCTGGTCCACCCAGATGCGGACGGGCGACTTGGCGGTCACGGCCGGCGGCATCTCGGCGGCAAAGGCGAGATGAGACGCCGGCAATGCGACCAGCGCGGCGAAGGCAATGCATATGGTCTTCATTTTGGGACCCTAGAGAAGACGCGCTACCCTTTGGGTCGCGGCCAAAATGCGTGTTCGCGGCCTATAGCCCCACGCGGGCGAACTGGCATTCGGGGGCGTCGTGGCGGAGGAGGAGTTCGCGCATCCTCGCTGCCAGGTCGGCCTCGAGGCGCGCATCGCGTATCGGCCGCTCCTGCCGCGGGTCTGATTGAATATCGTAGATAGGATTATAGTCCGGCGCCGCATGGTGCCGGTGCGACGGGACCTTCACGCGGTACACCGGGATGCCGTACGCGTGCTTGAGAAAATCGCCCGTCTCGGCCGCGGCGAGTTTATCGCGGGCCGCGAAGTACCGCCGCGGCATCGCCGTATAATGGTAAAGGAACGACCCGTCGAGCGGCTGGCGGCAGTACGTGTGCCGCCCGTCGGTCATGCCGATGTCTTTGCCGTGATAGCCGTAAAGGACGGCGTCGTGGTGCGGCCCGTCCTGCTCCAGGAGGTGCAGGAACGATTTGCCGTGGACGTGCGGCGGAAGTTCGGCGCCGTGGAGGTCCATGAGGGTCGGCATGAGGTCCATGGTTGCCGTGAGTCCGCGGACGCGCCGGCCGGCCCCTGCCGCATCGGGCGTGCAGACGATCATAGGTATATGGATTAGTTCGTGGTAGTCGAACATGTAGTTCTTCGCCCAGTAGCCGTGCTCGCCGAGCATGTGGCCGTGGTCGGACGCGAGGACGACGACCGTGTCGCGCCAGGCATCGAGTTCGTCCAGAGCGTCGAGGAGCCTGCCGAGCCAGGCATCGGCCATCGTGAGCGTGGCGGCGTAGCACTTGCGGACGTGCTCGACGGCCTCCGGCCCCTCCTGGACGGGGGCGTACTCGGGCCACTGGAACTCGTAGCGGCCATCCCATGTATCATTGTACATTTCGAGATACCGCTTCGGGCAGACGAACGGCTCGTGCGGGTCGAAGACCTCCAGGTGGAGGTGCCAGTTGTCGGCGGCGTGGTTGTCGCGGAGGAACTCCATTGCCCGGATGAAGCATTGAGGAGTGGGGTAATCCTCATCCCGCTCCGTGTTCATCCACCGCCGGTTCACCCAGAAGGCCCGCGAGTAACGGCCGCGATGGACGGGCGTCCCGGGGTCCCCGACGAGGGCGTGCCACGGGTCGTGCTCCTGTCCGCGCAGGAATTCCCAGGAATCGAAGAGTTCGTGGTAGCACTCGCCCATCGGCCGCCAGTAGTGGTAGTGGTCGGTGATGAGGTGGCTGTACGTGCCGCGCTTCTGCCGCAATTCCACGGGGAGGCAGTCGTCGAACGGTTCGATGGGGCCCCAGGGGGCCTCAAGGAAGTTAAGGCGCCCCGTCATCATTTCGCGCCGGGCGGGCATGCACGGCATGGAGCCGCAGAAGTGGTTCTCGAAGACCGTGCCGCGCCTGGCCAGCCGCTCCAGGTTAGGCGTGCGGACCCAACTCGGGCCGTAGAGGCCGAGGTAATGCCGGTTGAGCGAATCCATCAGGATGAAGATGGTCTTCATGACAAACGTTTTACCCGGTCGTGCGGAGCGATTCAACGAAATGTCGGACCGTGCGGGCACGTGTGCCACGGCCCGCCAGGACTAAGGGCGGGCCGTGATGATAATGATCACTGGTTGCAAGCAACCAGTGGCACATGATTTCGCATAGCGCGGCGGGTCGGGAGACCCGCCGCGCAAACACCCGCGGTCAGCGCTCGCTGCCGGCGAAGCCGAGGTACTGGTCGAGCCAGTTGTCGGACTGTAGGACGCCCTTGCGCTGGCTGAGGGCCATCCGTTCGGCGCGGCGCTGGGCGATGTTGAAGGCAATGCGGGCGATGCGCGAGCGGACTTCGCTCTCGCGGCCGCCGTAACGGCGCCGCAGCGAAGATGCGATGTGCGGCGCGTGGCGCCTCACGAGTTCGTCTTCGAGGCTGACGATGGCCTGGCACGTGCCTGGGTCGCCCTGGCGCGCGCAGCGGCCGAAGAGTTGTCGGTCGATGCGTCCGGCCTCGTGCCGCTCTGTGGCCAGGACGTGAAGGCCGCCCGACTCGGCGACGCCTGCGCCGAGTTTGATGTCCGTGCCGCGGCCGGCCATGTTCGTCGCCACCGTGATCTTGCCGGGCTGGCCTGCGGCGGCGATGACCTGTGCCTCTTCCTTGTGGCGGACGGCGTTGAGGACCTGGTTTTCGAGGCCCACTTCCGTGAGCATGCGGCTGAGTCGTTCGCTCGCGCCGACGCTGCGTGTGCCGACCAGGACGGGCCGTCCGGTCTGGTTGACGCGGCGGATATCATCAACGATGGCCTTCCACTTGGCCTCCTCGGTGGCGAAGACGCGGTCCGTCAGGCGCCGGCGGATGCACGGGCGGTTCGTCGGCAGCGTGACGACGGGCAGGTGATAGATCTGCCAGAACTCGCGCCAGCCCTCGGCGGCCGTGCCGGTCATGCCCGAGAGTTTGCGGTAGAGGCGGAAGAACCGCTGGAAACTGAGGCGGGCGTAAGTGTCCTTGGGCGGGTTGACCTCGAGCAACTCCTTGGCCTCAATGGCCTGGTGGAGTCCCTCGCGCCACTCGCGGTCGGGCATCAATCGGCCAGTGAACTCATCTACAATCACCACTTTCTCACCGTCAACGATGTATTGCTTATCGCGGACGTAGAACTGGCGGGCCGTGAGGGCCTGGACGACCAGTTCCTCTCGCCGGCGGGCCCCCGCCCAGACGCCGCCGAGATCCTTGGCGAGTTCGGCCAGGCGCTCCTTGCCGGCGTCGGTCAGGTCCACCTCGCGGTACCGCTCGTTGACCTTGTAGTCGCGCGGGGCCACCAGTTGCATCGAGAGTGCCACGGAGTCGCGGAATGCCTGGACCTGCTCGGGGTTGGGCGCCTCGCCGGAGATGATAAGTGGCGTGACGGCCTCGTCGATGAGGACCGAGTCGGCCTCGTCAACGATGGCGTACGCAAGGCCGCGCTGGACGAGGCGGTCCGT
>CAYGWP010000135.1:0-1964 GCA_964353455.1 uncultured Anaerolineales bacterium | reverse complement strand
CCGGCCTGACCCTGGTCCTCATGGTCAGGGCCGGCGTCGCGGCGCCGGGGGAGGGCCCGGCGGCCGCACCGGGGGCGCCCCGTTGCGAGACCGGCGAGACGCAGTCCAGGATGGCCCGGTTCCTCGGCGACCGGCCGGCGGTTGGATTCTACATCTATCTCTATAATTGGAAACAGGCCAAGGATCCGAACGTCCGCGACCTTGACGAGGCCCTGGCCGAGATGGCGAAGCGCGGTTTCACCTACCTCTACGTTGGCGGCGTGGCCGACGGCGAACTCTGGCGGAGGGTGCTGGACCTCGCCGCTGACTATCGCATGGCGGTGGTTCCGCAACTGGACTTCGCCTATCTCCAATCGCCTTCGGACAACGTGGCGGCCCTCGTGGCGCGGGCGGCGCCGTTTATCAGGAAGTACAAGGACAACCCGGCCGTGGCGGGCTTCAGCGTCCGGGAGGAACCGTCAGCCGAACTCATGCCTGCGATGAAGAAGTACTTCGAGGGCATCCTGACGGAAGTGCCCGATGCGCCCCTCCACCTCCTGCACAACAATCTGCCGGCGCTCGAACGCTCGGAGCCTCCCTACCCGGACATCATCAGCGTGGACCGGTACCCGTTCTGGTGGGAGTTCGGCTCGGGCGGCCATCGCGCCACGCCGCGCTATGCCCTGAACTGGTACCGCACCCAACTGGATCGCTACTACCAACTTGCCGTCCAGCGGAAGGCCGAATTCCAGGCAGTCTTCACGGCCAGCACGCTCGAAACGATCATCTCGCCGGAAGATGCCCGCAAGGCGTTTTACCCGGCAACCATCACGCCTGACTTTCGGGAGAAGGCCTATCAACATCTGAACCAATTGGCGGCGACCAGGAACCAGGGGTGGGACAGCGGGCCGAAGGACATGCTGCGGTACTGGAAGTACTACCGTCCGCCGGGCAACTGCGTGCGGGCCATGGCATGGCTCGCGGTCATGGAGGGCGCCCGATCCCAGGCCGTCTGGGCGTGGTCCCCGCCGCGAGAGGACATGAAAGGCTTCGCCCATCGCGAGACAGGCAAGGCGGGGAGAGAATACGTCTGCGGCATCACGGGCTGGGACGGCAAGGGCACGCCACAGTTGGAGGAATATACTTCCTTCGCCAAGGAGATCAGACCGTTCGGCAGGCTGATTTGGGCCATGTCGAAGGAGTTCGCACCGGCACCGGCGCCCGGCAAGGGGGCCGGGCCGGCGGCGCCCCCCGATGCGGCGGCGTTCGCCGTGACCGGGGATGAAGTGTTCTGGCGTTCATTTCGCGTGGACGGTTACGCCGGCCGGGTGATTGTCGTGGTCAACACGGCCGTAGGCGCCTGGTGCGAGGGGCGCTCCCCCGCGTATCTATCGCCCACCGATACGTTCCGCATTGACGATTGGGGCAACCTGGTGGACTACAAGCCGTTCGATAAGCCCCGCGAGGTCAAGTGCCGCGCCGCAGCGGACGGGATGGATTGCGTGGACCTCGAGACAGGCGAGACCCTGCGGGCCGGCGACGACGCCTCGCTCTCCCTGTCCATCATGCCGGGCGGCGGACGATTCCTGTTCATCTGTCCCAAAGGGAGCCAGGAGCCGGGCCGCCTGAAGCGGCAGTTCGGCTTGTAGGCGGCGGTGGCCGTTTCAGCGACGAGGCGCCGCCTACCACGCGCCCTCAAAGCGCGTCCGCGGACGGCGCGAGAGGTAGATTGAGGCCAGCCGCGCCGTCAGGTCACTGCGGACCTGGGCGAAGGTCGGGTCGTCGAAGCGGTTCGTGAACTCCATCGGGTCGTCCTTGAGGTCGTAGAGTTCGCCTTCCGGCCGGCCGTTATAGATGACAAGTTTGTGGTCGGCCGTGCGTATGCAGCGGAGCGACCCGTTGACCTTCGCGGTCGGGTGTTCCCACTCGGCCAGTGCGTAGCCGCGGGGCCCGTCGGGGAGGACCGCGAGGTCCCCATCGACGAG
>CAYGWP010000134.1:0-12558 GCA_964353455.1 uncultured Anaerolineales bacterium | reverse complement strand
GAATCCTTGAAGGGGGCGACCTGGTAGATGCGGACGATGTTCGGGTGCACGAGCGTTGCGGCCTGGCGGCCCTCGCTGATGAAGCGGTTCCGGACCTGGGGATCGCGGGCCGACTCGGCCGACAGGATCTTCACGGCGAGGATGCGGCCGGTGCTGACCTGGCGGCACTTATAGACGATGGCCTGGCTGCCGCGGCCGATCTTCTCAAGAAGCCTTAGGTCTGCGGCGTCGATCTGTGCTGCGGCGGCATCCTCTGCGTCAGGCGCTGCGGCATGATGATGGGCTTCGGCCAGCGAGGCGCCCGCCCGCACGAGGGCATCCGAGACCGAAAGCGTCCAGCCCACGCGGCGGGCCTGCTCCAGGAGCCGCTTCGCCTCGCGGACCTCATCTTCCGTCGTCTCGCCCTTCTCCAGGAGTTCCTGAAGATGCTTTTCTTCTTCCGGCGGCAGCATAGCCCACAACTATGTCGGATTGCAGCGGGAGTATCAAGCATTTATGGCTCAGTCGTACAGCAGTTGAGCCGGGCGGGTGTCATCATTGGTGTCGGAGGCGACGGTGGCGGCCAGGATTCGTAGGTTCTCATCCTTGGGAAGCACGAGCCACCTGGCGCCCTTCGCGAGATCGATCCGGTACCGGAAGAGGTAGCAGAAGACGTACGGCTCGTTCTTGCCGTCGGCGGTGTGGCGGTGCGTCCCGAGCCACGCCACCGGGTCGCGCTTGATAAAGCCGGGGACGATCCGGTCGGGATCCACAATCTTGCCATCGACCACGCGGCTGTCCCACTGGCCCACGAGGCCCGAGAACTCCTGGACCGCGAGTTCCGTGGGCCGGCCATCGACGAGGAACGTCGCCTTCGCATCGCCGCCCGTCGATGCCGCAAGCAGATACAGGCGGCTGAAGTTGCCCCTGGGCAGCGCGATGGTCTGCCCGGCGCACGAGAGGGCGTTCTTCTCGGCCGGCGCGGCCGTCGGGCCGAACTGGAACTGGACCGATTGGCTGGTGACGGTTGCGGGCATGAGTTCCGCCGGCAGAGAGTGGCTGGCGCCGTCGAAGTCGCCGCCGTCCTTCTCCTCATCCATGCTCGTGACGTCAAGGTTGAAGGGCAGGCGTATCGGCTTCGAGACCGGCGGCCGCAGCCGCGCGGGGGGCGCCGCCAGCCTCACGGCGAACGTCCGCAACCGGTACGGCTGGAAGTCGGCCACGATGTCGCCGTCTTCGATGGTCGCGGGTCCGACCGGGGCCTCGGAGCCGTTCACCTCTCGCGCCGCCATGATGCCGCTGGCGAACGAGATGCGGACGTTGTCGGCGAAGCGGCCTTCGAGTTCCTGGAGCCGCACGATGACCTCATCGCCCGATTCAGCCTTCTTGATCGCCCGAACGGCGACCTGCGGCGTGTCAAGATCGACCAGCGAAAACGTGCGCCCCAGCGCCCCGGCATGGCTCGGCGCCTGGAAGGCGATGAGCGGCTGGTTGAGGCGTGCGGCTTCCCACGGCGCGGCCGTCCGCCAGTCGCCCTTGTGGCCGCAGACGGCGTACGTGAAACGGTGCCGGCCGAGGTCCTGCGTCGCCTGGTCGGTGTACGCCCGGTCGCCGGTCTCGGGTGTATGGAGGAGTGTCAATCTAATGGTGCGTTCGTCGGGCCTGTCCCAGCCGTACTTCGAGTCATTGAGGATGGCGACGCCGTAATTGCCGTCCGCATCAGTCACATCGGCCCACTGGTGGCCAAGGACCTCGTAGAGGCGCGGCGTGTTGGTGGGGCGGTCGATGGTTCCGAGGCCGAGGTCGTAGGTCGCGACGGAGTTGGAGACCGCGAGGCGCAGCGCGGCCTTGAGAAGCGTCCCCATAGTTCGCCAGTCGATCGCGGTATCGAACTCGACCCGTGCCTCTGACCCGCCGGAGGCCAGGCGCAGGCGCTGGACGAACCTGGACCCTTCGGCCTCGCGCGAAATCTCCAGCGCCACCCGGGCCGGGCCGCGCTCCACCACGCGCACCGTCGCCGGGCCGCCGACCGTGCGGCGCGGACGGGCGATGATGTCGTCGAACCAGATCTCCCACGCGGGCCACGCCGGCGACAGGTCGTTCAGGAGTTCCAGCCGCAGGGGCGACGCCAGGAGTTCGCGGTCGGCGTCCTTGTCGCGGATGCTCTCGACGTCGCCGGCGGCGTTCACGCGGACGAGATACCGGTTGTTCTCGATCTCGGACTCCGTGACGCGGAGGCCCGTGGGTATCGCGCACGGCTCGTCGGCCGGGCGGACGTCGAACACCGCGAAGCCGACGGGCGGGACCTCGGCGAGGAAGATGATGCGGACCGCATCACCCTCTGTGCCTGCAAGTTGCGACGGCGTCTCGTCGCCGTCCGGGTCGAACACGCGGACCGCGCGCGGCGCCCCCCCTGGCAGACGTACGACGGCCTCGACCACGTCTTCGCGGCGGACCGAAAGGGGGTTATAGACCACGACGGCGGCGCCCTCGGAGCGGGTGTCGAGGCCGCGGGCGACGGCGCCGGCGGCGTCGGCCAGGACGTCCGAGAACATATTCATCGCAATCACTTCATCATTCCACGAGAACACGTAGGCACGCGGGATGCACGTCCCCGGCAGATCGTCGTGGAACTGGTGCACGAGGAACCGGAGCCACGCCTCGGCCAGGTGCGCGCGGGGGTACGGTGCCCCGCCGATCCAGTCTGCGGCGACGGCGGCCCTCTCGGCGGCGTCGGCCAGGAGTTCGTTCCGCCGGTTCCACCGCTTCATGGCCGCCTGCGACGTGTAGCAGCCCGTGCCGTGGGTGGTCAGGAGTAGTTCGCCGCGATACCGCGGAAGTCTGTCGGCCTGGTCGTCCGTCAGGTCGCGGAAGAGGCGGTCGGGCGGGGCGCTGATGACGCGGATGGGGCCGGCGGCCGCGATGCTCTTTTCGAGCGATTCCAGGCTGGCCGCCAGCGGCGCCCCGCCGCGGTCGCCGACGCCGAAGAAGAGGTAGCCCGCGAAGACGCCGGAGGAGCGGCCCAGGCTGTCGATCCGCTCGCGCCAGAGGGGACTGGCGCCCAGGTCGCCGTCCGGGTCGGCCATGTAACTACCGGGGTTGAGGACCGCCAGGACGCTCGCCCCGTCCACGCCCTCCCACCGGCCGATGTCAAAGGGGATGCCCGCGGCGCATCCCCACGTGAGTTTCTGCGTGACGAACCCCCTGAGGCCCGCGTGGGCCATGATGGAGGGGAGGGCCGCGGAGTACCCGAACGAATCGGTCAGCAAGAGGTCGATGCACGGTCGTCCGAACTCGCGGCGGAAGAAGGCGTTACCGTAAAGGATCTGCCGCAGCAGCGATTCCGGCGACAGAATGACCGCATCGCACGAATCGAGCGTTGCGCCGGCCGGATGCCACCGCCCGGCCGCGACGTACTCGCGGAGTTTGGCGTAGTCGCGCGGGTAATATTCCTTGGCGAGCATATATCGAAACGCACCCTCCCAGCCGAGGACGTAGTGCGGAAACTGCTCGAAGGCGCGGAAGTTGTACCGGAGCGTGGCCGGAATGTACCCGCGGATCGTGTCCTGGATCGTCCACCGCCACTGCGTGTCGAGGTGCGAGACGGCGACGACGTAGAGACAAGAGTCCTTCGAGAGGTCGATCTGGGCCGGGGGAGAAAGGGGTCCAGGATCCCTGACGCCGTTTAAGGGTCCCGGACCCTTTTCTCCTGCGGCCAGGAGGCAGGTCAGGCCGGAGGCGATGAGCAGGCAAAGGCTTATGCGGCAAGTCATAGGTCGGCCCATTTGCTTTCGGCGCCGCGGAACGGCCGGGACGGGCGTCGGCGTTTCCGCCCTGGCGGATCACGAGGCTCGTCGCGCCCCCGCCCTCAGTCCTGGCGGGGCCTGCCGGGTGTCAGCCAACCGGTTTCAGGGGACCTTTGGGCGGCGCGGGGGCCGGCGGCTTTGTCGTCGGCGGGTTTTTCGACGGGCGCGCCGGGACCGGCGCGGCACTGGGGCGCTCCGCGGGGCCGCACTGGGCCGGCGGCGTGGTGGGTTCCTTGAGGCTCTCTGGGCCGGCGATGCTGATGCGGGCTTTGACGCCGGCGCGGATGCGGCCATCGGTGTTGTCCACCACCAGGCGCACGCGGAACGTATTGGACGCCGCCTCCACGACTTCGTTGGCGACCTGGACGGTGGCCGTCACGGTCTGCGGCTGCGGCTCGAGAATCTCCACCGGTATCCGCTGGCCGGCGCGGAACATTCCGAGCATCCGGGCGTGCGGATGGATCACGACGTAGAGCGTGTCGGTGACGGCGATCTGGGCGACGGTCTCGAGCGGTTGTACGGCCTCGCCGGGTTCCTTCGGCATCTTGGTTACGACGCCGCTTACGGGCGAGCGGATGATTTTGCGTTCCAGGGCGACGAGCGCGGCCTCGAGGTCCATTGCCGCGCGCTGGCGGTTCTTCTTGGCGACCTCGTACTTGAAGTACGCGACCTCGGCGGCGAGTTCCTTCTGGTGGTAGAGGAGTTGGGCCTCGACGCCCTCGGACGAGAGTTGCTTGAGGATCTTGGCCTCGTCCTGTGCCTGGAGCATCGTCAGGCGCGAGGCCTCCTCTTCGGACTTGTCCTCGGCCTCGAGTCGGGCGGCGCGGACGTTGATCTCCTCGGCCGCCGTGTCGAGCCTGATGATGAGGTCGCCGGTCTTGACGGCCGTGCCTTCGTCGGCCTCGACGGTCTTGACGATGCCGCCGGCCGCGGCCGCCAGGTCCACCGTCATGGAAGGCGCGGTGAAGGTTTCCTCGAGGAAAGGTTCGGCGGCGGCGCCGGCGCCCGCCGCCGCCAATGCTATGGCGGGCAAGCCCATCGCCGATATGGGGACTACCGGCGCCGGGGCCGCGCCGCTGTACGCGAGAGGCGGGGCCAGGGCAAGGACGAGGACGGCGGCAGCCAACTTCCGACTCATCTAGAGACCTCTCTTATTCGGTGATCGGCTTTTCCTTGCCTTGCTCCGCCACGGGATATGGCATCCCTGCGGCGGCGGCAGTCGGCCGTTCCTTTGGTGCGGTCGTGGGGGCCTTCTGGGGGGCGTTCGGCGGGCCATCGGGCGCCCCGTAGAGGATGGGCATGGCCTGGACCTTCGGCGGAACCGCGGTCGCCTTGGCGGGCTTCTTCTCCGGCTCGGCGGCGGGCGTCCTCGGGCCGGCGGGCGCAGGCTGTGCACCTGGCGGCTTGGCGGCGGGGGCGGGGCCTTTCTGCGGCAACGGCCTCAGGCCGACCGGTCGCGGATGCTCGCGGGTGCCTTCTGGCTGGAAGATCTCGACCCCCTGATTCTCCAGAAGGGTGCCCTGTGCGCGGCCGAGGGCCACGAGGCCGAGGTTGAAGTTCAAGAGGGCCCTCAGGTGATCGCGTTCGGCGTTGGCGAGGGTTTCCTGAGCCCGCAGGAGTTCATCATTGGTGGACTGTCCGAGTTCGAAGCGGCGTTGTTCGCCGCGGACGGTGCCTGCGGCGGCGATCTTGCCCTGGAGGGTCGCCTCGACCTCTTCGCGGGCCTGTAGCACCGCCCGGACGGCCGTGTTGACTTCCTGTGTAGCCGTTGCGGCGGTCTTGTCGAGTTCCACGAGCGACTGGTCGTATTCGAGGATGCGTTTGCGGCGGGAAGAGTCGGCGGCGCGGTTCCCCAGGGGCAGTTCGAACTCAAAGCCTGCGATCCAACTGTCGCGCTCGCGGATGCTTTGCATGTCGATGGCATCGCCCATGTTGCCCCCGAGGCCGTTCATCATGTACCGCAGGGTGGCGTCGAGTTTGGGAAGGCGTTCGTTGTCGGCGGCGTCGAGACGGATGCGGTTGACGGCGAGGGCCGCGCGTGCCTTCTCCAGGTCGGGCCGGCGCGCGAGTGCGGTCGCGATCGCCTCGGTACGGTTGACGCTGACGAGGTAGAACTGTGGCGATTCGACGGGTATGAGCCGTCCCTCGGCCGCCAGGGGCAGGTCCGGCGCGTTCATCAGGAATTTCAGGCGGTCCATGCTGTCGCGGGCCTGGCTCTCGGTCCGAATGAGTTCGGCCTGGCGGATGGAGACGGCCGCCTGGGCGCGGTTGACATCGACTTCCGCCGATACTCCCTTCTGCTGCCGCGCGGTCTCCCGCCGCAGCACCTCGGCCGCAAGGTCCATCGACGCGCGGCTGACGCGGACCGATTCCAGGTCGAACGCAAGTTGCCAGTAGGCGTTGGAGACGCTCGCCACCACGTCGGTCACGTTCTTGCGGAAGTCCTGGAACGAAACTTTGCCGTTGAGGTTGGCGACGCGGATGGCGGCCTGGTTGTAGTCGATGCCGGCGCCGCGGAGCAGAGGATGGGCCAGTTCCACCGCCAGGCGGGTGGCGTACTGCGGGTTCGGGATGACCCATTGGCTGTTGGAATTCATGTAATCGGAGGCTTCATAGACGGCCAGCGTGCCGCCGGTCGGCACGCGGCTCTTCAGGCCGGCCTGGTACGACCAGGTGTCCTGGATGAGCGAACCCGGCTGCAAGGCGCCGGTGTCGAGTTGGCTCTGGGTGGGCCGGTTGACGCGGCCGAAGGTGTTGGTGAGGAAGACTGAGGGGTCGAAGACGGCCTCTGCGGCAATGATGTCCTGCTCGGCCTGGTGCGGCGCGAGGCCGGCGATCTGGATGTCGTGGTTGTTCGCCAGTGCCCGGTGGAGGGCGTCCAGCAGCGAAAGGCGGACTTCGGCGGCCCCGGCGGCAGGCGCGGGCGGCGGGGCCTTGCCTTCTTCGACCGGCGTGACGGCCGGCGCGGCGGCTGCGCTGACGCTCTTATAGACTTCCTGTGCGATCCATTCGTCGGTGCGTGCGCCTGGCCCCTTGCAGCCCGCAACCACGATGGCCGCGAGGACCGGCACGATGAGCCACGGGATTTGTCCCGCCCGCCGGTGCGTTTTCACGGTGTCTCGCCTCCGTAACCGGATTCGCGGTCCGATAGTATAACCGGCTCCGGCATTTCTCAAGTATTATTTTGAACCTGTGTTGGGTAAACCACTTGCATTCGGGGCGGACTGCGAGTATCTTTGGCAGCCTGATAATGTTCCAATCCCCCAGACAAAGGAGTCTATGAATGGCAGCCAAGAACAGTGCCGGTGCCCCGAGCGAGAAGACCCCCCAGGTCCCGTCCGGCGAGGTGCATCCGGAACAGATTCGGGTTCGCCTCGAGGAGCAGAACCTGAAGACCTCGTACGCGAACGCCTTCCGGACGAACTCCCTGACGGACGAGATCCTCCTGGATTTCGGCCTGAACCTCTTCAGTCCGCCCGCGCAGCAGGGAGGGCAGAGCGAGATCATCTTCCAGGTGAACGAGCGGATCATCATGAATTATTACCTGGCCAAGCGGCTGGCGCTGGCCCTGGCCCAGTTGATTCGCCGCCACGAAGAGCAGTTCGGCGAACTGGAACTGGACGTCTCGAGGCGCCGCAAGCCCGGCGGCCAGGCCTAGACGGAGTCGAGTTAACCGCCGATGGCCACGGAACGCACGGAACTGACGCGCACGGGCGCCGGGGTCGAGCGATTGACCACGGCTGAGGTGATCGACCGCCTGAGCCGTTTCGGCGGCCCGCCCGAGCAGTTCATCGGCAACCTCCTGGCCGTCCAGTGCCAGATCGGCCCCGCCCAAGGCGGCGCCATCATCCGCAACGGGCCCGACGGCGTCGTTGAACTCCTGGCCGCCTATCCTGCGCTCCAGCAGAACGCCGCGATCCCGGTCTGGATCGCACAGGCCATTGAACTGTTTCCGGAGGTCCTGAGCACGGGCGTGTCGGCCCTGAGGCCCCTCCACTCGCCGGACGACATGTACGGCCAGCCCCCCCAGCGGCACCTGGCCCTGGTGCCACTGCGAGGTCCGCAGGCGGTGCGCGGCATGGCGGCGTTCATGGTCGAGACCCGCGATGCGATCTTCCTTGCGGCTGCGCGCGACCGCCTGGAACTCTCGGTCAGCCTCCTCAGCCTCTACGAGATGCGCCTGACGCTTCAGCGCCGGCAGTTGGACCTCCGGCGGCTCCGCTCGGCCATGGAAGTCCTGGCTGCCGTCAACGAGCAAGAGCGGTTCGCCGGCATGGGCATGGCCCTGTGCAACGAAGTTGCATCGCGCTGGCAGTGCGACCGCGCAAGCCTCGGCTTCCTCAAGGGGCGCTACGTCCAGGTCCGCGCGATGAGCCACACCGAAAAGTTCAGCCGCAAGATGAAGGTCGTCCAGGACATCGAAGCGGCGATGGAAGAGTGCGTGGACCAGGACGTGGAAGTGCTGCACCCGTCATCGCCGGAAGCGACCTACGTCAGCCGCGCGGCGGCCGAACTTTCGCGGCATCACGGGCCGTCGGCCATCCTGACGCTCCCCCTGCGGCATTCCGGGGCGGCGAAGGCGGCGCTCCTCTTGGAGCGCCCGCCCGACCAGCCGTTCAACATTGAGGAGATTGAGTCTCTGCGCCTGACGGCCGACCTCGTCACGCCGCGCCTCGTGAACCTCGAGGAGCACGACAAGTGGATCGGCGCCCGCATGGCCGGCGGAATCCGCAAGGGCGCCGCCGCCGCCGTCGGGCCGAAGCACACGTGGATCAAACTCCTCGTGATCCTCGTCGTCGGGTTCCTCCTGTTCGCGTTTCTTGTCGATGGCGAGTACCGCGTCGAGGTGCCGTTCGCCCTGGAGACGGTGGAGCAGCAGGTCATCCCCGCGCCGTTCGACGGATACCTGAGCGCCGTCTATGTGGAGCCGGGCGACATGGTCGAGGGCGGAAAGACCACGCTGGCGACGCTGGAGACGGCGGAACTGAAGTTGCGGCTGGCGTCGGCCAAGGCCGAGCGCATGGCGTACCTGAAGCAGGCCGCCGCGGCCGCCGCCGAGGACAAGACCGCCGAGGCCCAAATCTACCAGGCCCAGGCCGACTCGGTTGCCGCGCAGATCGACTATCTGGAATACCAGATCGGCCACGCAATCATCGTCTCGCCGATGTCCGGCCTCGTCGTCACGGGCGACCTCAAACGCCAGGTCGGCGCGCCCGTCAAGACGGGCGACGTCCTCTTTGAAGTCGCCCCGGTCGAGGCCCTGCGGGCCGAACTCTCGGTCCCCGACTCCGACGCCGCCGACCTCCTGGAGAACCAGTCCGGCGAACTCGCCACCGCCTCGTACCCCGACCAGCGAGCGGTCTTTGTCGTCGAACGCATCAACCCGATGTCGGAGGTCGTCGAACGCCAGAACGTCTATAAGGTCCGCGTCCGCCTCCAGACGGCCTATCCGTGGATGCGCCCCGGCATGGAAGGGCTTGCCAAGGTCGATGTCGGCAAACGCTCATACGCGTGGATATGGACCCGGACGCTCGTCAACTGGGTCCGCATGCAGTTGTGGCTCTAGATTACGCTTGGATTGGCGCGGTGGGCCTCCCGACCCACTGCGCCAAGCGAGTGTCGAGCCAAAGCGCGGCGGGTCGGGAGACCCGCCGCGCGGTACCTTTGGCGACGGTGAGGTGATCGCGCGTGCCGGTTGATCGACCTACCTTCAGCGAATCGTGGTATCGCGTGGCCGACCTGCGGCCGCGACTCCGGTCCACCGTCCAGATGCACCGCCAGCACTTCCGCGGCCAGACGTGGCACGTCGTCCAGGACCCCTCCAGCAACCAGTTCTTCCGCTTGAACGAAGAGGCGTACCGCTTCGTGGCCATGCTTGACGGCCGCCGCACCATCGCCGAGGTCTGGAAAATCTGCAACGAGGAACTCGGCGACGCCGCCCCCACCCAGGGCGAGGCCATCCAACTCCTCGGACAACTCTACACCTCGAACCTCCTCCAGGGAGACCTCCCCCCCGACGCCGAGGGCCTCCTGAAACGCTATCGACAGCGCGTTACACGCGAGGTCCAGGGGTACCTGACCAACATCCTCTTCATCCGGATTCCGGCGCTCGACCCGGACCGCTTTCTCGACAAGACGATCGGCATTGTGGGGCGGCTGTTTACGCCCTGGGGACTGGCCCTGTGGCTCGCGATGGTCGGGACGGCCCTCTTCTTCCTCTCGGGCCGCACCGAATCGCTTATCAGCGGCGCATCGAAAATCCTGGACCCGAACCGGCTGCCCCTCCTGTACCTGAGTTTCGCGTTCATCAAGGCCATTCACGAGTTCGGGCACGCGTATGCCTGCAAGAAGTTCGGCCGCGACAGCGGTTCCGGCGGCGAAGTCCACGTCATGGGCATCATGTTTCTGGTTTTTACTCCACTTCCATACGTGGATGCGTCGAGTTCGTGGGCCTTCCGGCGGAAGTGGCACCGCATCATCGTGGGCGCGGCCGGCATGTTCGTCGAAATCGCCGTCGCATCCATCGCCGCCGTCGTCTGGGCCGTCACCCACGAGGGTTCCACCGTCAACGCCATCGCCTACAACATGATCTTCGTCGGCAGCGTCTCCACGATCCTCTTCAACGCCAACCCGCTCCTGCGGTACGACGGCTACTACATCCTGTCGGACGTCATGGAAATCCCCAACCTGGCCCAGCGGTCCAAGGAATACCTCTATTACCTCGTCCGCAAGTACGGCTGGAAGGTGCGGAACCCGCGCAACCCCTCCCACACCCCCGGCGAGAGCGTCCGGCTGGCCATCTACGCCATCACGTCGATGGCCTACCGCATCTTTATCTCGATCGCGATCCTGCTGTTCATCACAGGGCGACTGCCGTTCCTCGGGGCGCTCCTGGCGGTTGCCGCCATCATCGCCTGGGTCATCGTCCCCATCGGGAAGTTCGTCCACTACCTGGCCACCAACTCTGAACTGATGCGAGTCCGCGCGCGGGCGGTCCTGTCATCGCTCGCGGTGCCGGCCGTGATCCTGGCGGCGCTCGGACTCATTCCGGCCCCCGACCGCTGCTATGTCGAGGGCTTCGTCGATCCGATTCAGTACGCCGTCGTCCACGCAGGGGCCGACGGGTTCCTGGCCGAGCATTTCCCGTCCGGCAAGGCCGCGAGCCCCGACGGTCCCCCGCTGGTCCGCTGCACCAACCCTGCACTGGAGGCCCAGTTGCGACAGTACGAGGCCGAGCGGCGGTGCCTCATGGCCAAGCGGAGCCTTGCCCAGACGAAGGACATGGCGTCGGTACAGATCGTTGACGAACAGATCCGCGCGACCGATGAGAAGATCCAGCGCGTCCGCTCGCAACTGGCCGACCTGGACATCCGGGCGCCGTTTGCCGGCACGTGGCTCTCGCCGCAGATCGACCGCCGCAAGGGGGCATACCTCCACCGCGGCGACGAGGTCGGCCGCGTCGCCACACTCGACAACGTCCTGGTGCGCGCCGTCGCCGGCCAGGACGTCGTCGGCCTCCTCGTGGTCGAGGCAAACCAACGTGTCGAGATGCGGCCCGACCGCCGGCCCGACATCACGTTCACGGGGACCATCAAGCAGTTCCTCCCCGCAGGGCAGGACCGCCTCCCCTCGGCCGCGCTCGGATACGCAGGCGGCGGCTCGGTCGCCGTCGCCACGGAAGATCCCCGCGGCACGAAGACCTCCGAGCGATTCTTCGAGATACAGGTGAACCCCGGCCCCGACAGCGCAGGGCAACTCCTGGCCGGACAGCGGGTCATCATCCGCTTCGAGGCCGAACCCAAGCCTTACCTGCTTCAGTGGTGGCGGGGCCTCCTCCAGTTGATCCAGCGAAGGTTCCAGGTCTAACGTGACAAGCCTGCCCAGCACAACGTGGCGCATGCTTGCCGAGCGGCCGACCAATCAGGAACTGCCGCGCGGCCTGGACGCCGCCTGGGATGCCGCCACCGGCATCGCCGCCCTTGCCGTTCCGCGCCGCTCGCGGGCCCTCGGGCGCTCCGAGAAGGTCGTTGCGATGGAGCGGGAGTTCGCCGACCTTTCGGAATCCAAACTCCGCGAGGAGGCCGTGGAACTCCGGCGGCTCTTCCGCTTGGGTCGCGAGACCCCCGAGGGGCTCGACCGCGCGTTCGCCGCCGTACGCGAGGTCGCATCCCGCCAACTCGGCATGCGGCCGTTCCCCGTGCAGGTGGCCGGGGCACTGGCGCTGGAGGCCGGCACCGTCGTCGAGATGGCCACCGGCGAAGGCAAGACCCTGACCGCCACCATGCCGGCCACGATCGCAGGCTGGCGCGGCCGCGGATGCCACATCATCACCGTCAACGATTACCTGGCCGCCCGCGACGCCGAGTGGATGGGCGCCGTCTATCGCTTCTGCGGCCTCTCGGTCGCCGCCGTCGAGCAGGGGATGAACCCGGCCGACCGCCGCGCCGCATACCAGGCCGACATCACATACTGCACCAACAAGGAAGTGACCGCCGACTTCCTCCGCGACCGCCTGGCCCTGGGGCGACTGGGGGGGCTTCCGGCGGCGCTGCTGGCGAAGATCGTCGAGGGCACGGGCAGCGGCACCGAGCGCGTGGTCCAGCGCGGGCTGCCCTGCGCGATCGTGGACGAGGCCGACTCGGTCCTCATCGACGAGGCCGTCACGCCGCTGATCATCTCAGGCCCGGCGCCCAATCCCGAGCAGGTCGAGGCCTTTCACCGGGCGGCCGCCCTGGCCGAGAGCCTGGAGCCCCAGCGCGACTACCGCGTCGAC
>CAYGWP010000133.1:0-19696 GCA_964353455.1 uncultured Anaerolineales bacterium | reverse complement strand
TTGGTAGCCCCGGCAGGGGCGTTTGTGAGTAGCCACGCGGCGCAAGCCCGTGGAAAGTCGTCACCACGGGCTTGCGCCGCGTGGCTACTGCCAATCGTGCCTGCGGCACTCGCACAGAACCTCCTCCACGCCCGTGCGATTCTGCGCGGCGCCCGAACCAGCAACCACTCATTTTGCTTCGCAACCGGCCCGCGGATTGGTAAAGTGCCGCCTCGCCCTCCGCATGCAATTGGGCAGAAAGGGCGCCCCATGAACTTCGGCGTACAGTATTACCGGCGGCCGTTTCCGGACGCGAAGTTCGGTCCTCGTGGAGGCATAGCGCCATGAACCTGAAGCGTCGGAAAGTGGTGAAGATGCTGGCCCTCGCGCCGGCGGCGTGCCTGGCGGGCGGGTGGAGTGCCCCGGCGGTCAAGGTGGCGCGCCAACCCTTCGGAAAGATGCCCGACGGCGCGGCCGTGGACCTCTTCACGCTTGATAGCGGCCGCATGGCCGTCCGCGTGATGACCTACGGCGCAACGGTTACCGCGGTCGAAGTGCCGGACCGGCAGGGGCGCGCGGCAAACATCGTCCTCTACGTCGAGACCCTGCCCGAGTACCTCTTGGGCGCGCCGAGCGCTGCGGTCATCGGCCGGTACGCCAACCGCATCGGCGGCGCGCGGTTTGCCATCGACGGGACCGAGTACGCGCTGACGCCCAACGCCGCCCCCAACCACATCCATGGCGGCCGCAATGGATTCCAGAAGGCCGTCTGGAAGGCCGAGACGGTGCCGGGCGACGGCCAGGCGAGCGTCCGCCTCACCCACGCCAGCCCTGACGGCGACGAGGGATATCCGGGGACGCTGACCGCGACGGTCACGTACACGCTGACCGCCGCCGACGAACTCAGGATGGAATACGCGGCCGTCACCGATAAGCCTACGCATGTCAATCTGACGAACCATGCGTACTGGAACCTGGCGGGGGCGGGCGCGGGCGACGTGCTGGGGCACCGGCTCACGATGAACGCCGACCGGTACCTCGTGACCGACGAGCGGCTGGTTCCCGTGGGCGAGATCCGGGGCGTCGAGGGGACGCCGCTGGACTTCCGCGCGCCGCACCCCATCGGCGACCGCATCGGCGAATTGGCGGCCACACGCGGCTACGACCACTGCTACGTGCTGAATCGGAAGGAGGCGGGGGAACTTGCCCTGGCGGCCCGCGTCGCCGATCCCTCAAGCGGCCGCACGATGGAAGTCCGGACGACGTATCCGGGCGTCCAACTGTACACGGCCAATCACCTGGGCGGGAAACAGGGGGCCGGAGGGCGGACGTACGTCAAGCACGGCGCGCTCTGCCTGGAGACGCAGTTCTATCCCGACTCGCCCAACAAACCCCAATTCCCCTCGACCCTGCTCAGGCCCGGCCAGACGTATCGGCAGGTCACGCTGCACAAGTTCGGCGTGGAGAAGTAGGGCGGTTTGACCTTGCGCGGCGGGCAGGTTCCTGAGCCGGAGGGACGCATCCGCCGGCACGCGGATCGCCGAGGTTGAATACGATACGTATGCCGAGGGCAAGGCGGCGCTCGGGTGGCTTAACGCGACGGTCGGCCTGCCGGCCGCTCTTCGATGTCTTGTGGAGGCCGATGGACGAGACGCCCTCGGAAGATAGCGCGCCGGGCGCCGGATTCGCCGGTTCGCAATGGACATTCGGAGCCGGGACCGTATAATTTCTGAGTGTTGCGGGCGGCTGCATCCATCGGGCAGCGCCGGGCCACACAGCACCGGAAGGGAGCAGCCATGAAGGAAGAAGTGGAGGCCGTCATAAATGAAATCCGTCCCCTGCTCCAGGGCGACGGCGGCGATATCGAACTGGTGGGCATCGAGGGCGGCGTAGTCAAGGTCCGCCTGCGCGGCGCGTGCGCCGGATGCCCCGGAGCGCAGATGACGCTCAAGATGGCCGTCGAGCGTCGGCTGAAGGCGAAGGTTCCCGAGGTCGAGCGCATCGAGAGCGTCTGACGGGCAGTCCGCTCCGCCGCATCGCATAGGGAAAGGAGTCAGGCGTGGCGTACAAGATCAGCGATGAATGCGTTTCCTGCGGGTCGTGCGAATCGGAATGCCCGGCCGAGGCCATCAGCCAGGGCGATGCGACGTACGTGATAGATGCCGCCAAGTGCACCGACTGCGGCTCATGCGCCGAGGTCTGCCCGGTCGAATGCATCATCCAGGCATGAATCCAGGCCGGACACGAAGGTCCGTGACGAGGCTGTCCTGCTGCGGCGAGCCGCGGGCAGCCTCTCGTTTTCCGACGGCCCGTGCGGTCCGGCCGCCGATGCGGTGAACCATGATGCCGCACACGATCGACTATCCGGGCGCCATCGCGGAACTCAGGCGGGCCCGGTCCGTCGCCATCACGACGCACGCGAAGCCCGATGGGGATGCGCTCGGGTCGATCGCGGCCCTGCGGCGATGGCTCGTGATGCAGGGCAAGTCGGTCCAGGTGGTCGTCCCGACTCCGCCGCCGCCCAAGTACCTTTTTCTCGACCCGGAGGGCGCCGTCAAGACCGCCGGGCGCGACGTTGACGTTTCCAGCATCCCCAAACCCGACCTCGTGTGCGTTCTTGACACATGCACATGGTTACAATTAGAGAACGTGAAGGCCCTGGTGGCCGATTCGGGGGCGCCGGTCCTGGCGATCGACCATCACCGGACGCACGACGACCTGGCGGATTTCCTGCTCTCGGACCCGCGTGCGGCGGCCACGGCCGTGCTGCTGTACCGGCTCCTCAAGACCGCCAAGGCGAACATCGACCAGGAGATGGCGACCGGTCTCTTCGTCGGCCTGGCGCTCGACACCGACTGGTTCCGCCTGCCGAACGTCGATGGAGAGGTGATGCACCTGGCCGGGGCGCTCGTCGAGGCCGGCGCCAAGCCGCACGAAATCCACGACCTTCTCTACCAGAACGACGACCTGACGAAGGTCCTTCTGAGGGCCCGCGCGATTGAGACCATGCACGCCGCCCTCGACGGCCGCGCAATGGTCATGCACCTGACGCAGGCCATGTTCCGCGAAATCGGCGCCGACATCGGCGACACCGAGAACCTCATCAACGAGTGCATGAAGGTCCGCGGCGCACGCGTGGGCCTGATGCTGGTCGAGGCCGAGGGGGATGAAGTCCGCGTGAGCCTGCGGTCCCGGCCGCCCGTCGATATTCTGCGTGTGGCCGAGAAGTTCGGCGGCGGCGGGCATCACCGCGCCGCCGGGGCGCGGACCCGCGGAGCGATCGACCAGGTGGAGGCGGCCATCCTGCCGGAGGTCGCCGAATCGCTCGCCATCGCCGACGCCGCCCCGCGCGACGCCTAGCGCTCCGTCAAGCGTCAATTGAAGGGTGGCACGGCCACGCTTTGCCGTTGGTCGCCGCAGCGACCAGGCTGTGGCCGTGGTTGCCGCCTAGGGAGAGACCACGGCCACGCAGAACAGGTCGCCGCGGCGACCAGGCTGTGGCCGTGCCACCCGGCTATTCATCATTTGAAGACTGACAAAGCACTGGCCGACGCCGCGAACGGCTGCCGTCAGCGCCAACGGACAACGACCATGCATCGGTGGTTCATTCCGGCCAGCCCGGCGCCCCCTGCCCCCGACCGGCATCTGCGCCGCGAGGATCGTTACCTGACGCACGAGCGTCTCGACGCCGGACTCGTTCTCTGCCTGGACGGCGTGGGCGGATACGACTGGCTGCCGCGGCTCCTCAGGCGCGGCCTGGACCAGGGCGGCGTCAAGGCCGCCATCATCATCTATCACTGGTCGGTCGGACCGCTTGGCTTGTGGGTGACGGACCTGGTGGCGCGGCAGCGGAACCGCAGGGGGGCTCGGGAACTTGCCGACACGATCCTCGCGTACCAGCAGTGGAAGCCCGGCCGCCCCGTGACGGTCATCGGCCACTCCGGCGGCGGGGCGATGGCGGCGTGGGTCCTAGAGGCCCTGCCGCAGGGCTGCCAGGTCGAGCGTGGCATCCTGCTGGCCCCTGCGCTCTGGCCGCAGTACAACCTGGCGCCGGCGGCACGGGCCGTCAGGCACAGGTTGTATGTTACGCACTCGCCGCTCGACTTCGGCCTGCTGGGCCTCGGCACGCTGGTGTTCGGCACGATGGACGGGCGGCACTCGCCCGGCATCGGCTTCACCGGGCCGAGGTTCCCGCCGGACTTTTCGGCCGAAGACCGCGAAGTTTACGCGGCCAAGGTCAGGCAGATCGCTTGGTGTCCGGCGATGATCCGGCATGGCCACTTCGGCGACCATAGCGGGTGCACCAACGCGAGGTTCTCGCGGCGCGTGCTCGCCCCGGTTGTCCTGGGCCTCAGCGACCCGGGCCAGCCGGTGACTTGCTAGCCGGCCTTTCGCCAGTGGTTGTCCCATTCGTCCTGCGTCCAGAGGCACACCAGCGCGGCCATGGGGCTGACGTTCGGGATCGACCACCGCATTCCAGGGCCCTTGAGGCGCTGGCCCAGTTGTTTGCAGAAGCTCTCCATCCCGCTGCTGGAGATCGGATAGCCCCACCGTTCGTAGGTCGGGTAGTCCAGCCGATCCGCCTGCCGGTCCAGATATCCCAGCAGCGCATCCAGGGCTTCTTGTCGGGCCGGCTCTTTGTAGCGCACGCGGCGCAGGCTGTGCCACACCACACGGCCCCCGTCTTGGCAAAGTTCCTCGCCGTATCGGCCGCCCCACCGCTGAGCCTGCACGGTACCTTCGCCGAAGATCTTGCGGGCCGCGTCGTGAATGTGCTGGCGGGCGTGCCAGATGTCCACGATTCGCTTGGCCTCCGGCAACTGCACCGAGATCCCCCTGTCAATCCAGTCGGCCGCATCGCTCACCCAGATCATCCGTCCGGCCCGAGATGCCTTCATCGCCAACGCCGCGCTTCGCACCCGCGGCATGAACTCCTCGGCGCTCTCCAGGTATGCCCCCGCGTGACTGCCACCAGCGTGCTCGAACCGGTATGCCTTCAGCTCACGCCACCGATCCTGAACGGTGTTGACCATCGTTCCGTCGCAACTGCCGATCAGGTCCGCGCCCTGCGGCACCGCCGGCGGCGTCGGCGGGGCGCTGATCGCCCTCTGGCCTTCCGCCAGGCACAACCTGCGAACCGTCTCCTCGTCCAACTTCAGCCCCAACGCCTTCTCGCACACCTTGCTCGCCTTGGCGAAGCCCCCAAGGCAGGTTCCCATCAGGCAAATCAACTCCCGCGCCAGTCCGCTTACCGACTCCGGCGCCAGGGCGTCCAAGGCATGCTCGCCGGTGCGACACTGCGGGCAATACCAGTACGGCCCATTCAGCCGCATGTGCCCGACGCTGCTGACCAGCCCGCGCGGGCGAATCCCTTTGTGCCGCCGCCGCCGGCCGCATCGGGGACAGACGCGGGCCTCCTCCTGCCGATCCAGAATGTGTTGCAGCAGCCGCTCCCAGAGATTCCCGAGGAGCCGCTGCCCTTCCGTCCGAACACGCGACTCTAATGCATCGACACCCGTCCGATCCCCGGTCCTCTCCGCCTCTTCCAACAAACCCTTGACCCAAGCCTGAACGTCCGCCATAATCCCTTTCGTTAACTCGTCCATTAGTGCTATCTCCTTGCCTTGAGTTCCCACTCGAACCGCAAGGAGATAGTACTACCTAACTTTACCCGAACGCGCCACTTTTTTTCGGCGCACCCAAGGGGCTTCGGGCGCGGGGTCCCCGGCTAGGGGTTTTTGGCTAGACGGTCTGCCCGCTCCGTCTTATCATGCGGTGTGCCGTTCTGCAATTCTTGTGAAACATGGACCCGGGAATCCTGGCCGACGCGGAGAAGTCGTTTGCGCCCGTCACATGGGCGGCAGGGGGGGCCGCCGTCGCCATCGGCCTGTTTCTGCTGTCGCGGCGTGGACGGCCGTTTTCGGTTCCCCTGCGGTTCCTGGCCGCCGTGGGCGCCACGTGGGTCGCCACGTGCACCATCTACGCGATTGTCCGGCCGGCAGCGCCCTTTGAGGCGTACCTGCTGACGAGCACGCTGGCCACCCAAACGATCGCCGTCATGGGCGCGGTCTTCTATGTCGGGAGCATCTTCACGCTTCCGGATGGGGAGCGCCGGTGGCGGCGCTCCAGCGCGCTCTTGGCGGGCGTGACGCTGATGGGCTCGGCGTTTGTACGGGCGGCGTACCAGCCGGGGATCGCCCTGGCGGTGGAGGCGCCGCTGGCAGTCCTCTTCATCGCCACGGTCTGGCGATTCCGCGCCGAGCCGCTCGTGTACCTTGCGATCCTGGCGGTGGCCGTGACGGTGGTGCTCGGAGCGCGCAATCATCTGGCGGCAGGCTCGCAGACGCCGGCATCCGCCTGGATGACCTCGACGGCGGCGGGCGTTTCGCTGGTGATGGTGGTTGCGGCGGCGGTCCTGGGCCTCGCGCGGCGGAAGGAGTTGAACGTCCGGTGGTACCGGCAGGGGCTGCTCATTGTGCCGCTCGTGGCGTCGAGCCTGGCGGCGATGGGCGCCGGATACGTGGCCGTCTGGTACGGCGCTTCGTGGCACACGGCCTTTGCCTTGGGGTCATGGTGGGCGGTGCTGCTGGTGGCGGCGATCGGCCTGAGGCAGCCGGACCTTTTCGGGTTCTCATCGGTGGCGGCGGCGCTGGCGGCTGTGGCGGCGTTCACCGTGCTCGGCGGAGACAAGGCCGGCGGATACTGGGGCCGATACCCGGCGGTGCTCCTGGCGATCGCGCTGGGCGCAGCGCTCCTCTCGGCCCTCCTGAGGCCGGTGCTGCGCGGACCGGCGACGGCGGCGTTTCCACGGGCGCTGTACGTGGCGGCAGCGGCCGTCGCCATCGGGGCGCTGGCGGTCGAGCCGTTCGGCACGACGGCCGTCGCTCTGGGCGTCGATCTCCTGATCGCCGCGGGCGTCCTGGCCCTGGCCCACGCGCACCGGGCGCCGGCCTGGGTCAACTACCTGGTGGCGGGGCTGATGACGGGCGGGCTGGCGGCCCTGGCGCACCTGGGTCCCGGCACGAGCGCGACGGCCCTGAACCGGCGGTTCATCCAGGCGGCGGGGGGGGCGGGCGTCGCATGGCTGGCCATTTCGCTCATCTTGAGGGAGGTCCTGAGGCGGACCGCCTCGGACCGCACCGCCCGGCGCCAGACGCTGCCGCTGACGGTCTTCGGCATGGTCACCACGCTCGCCCTGGCGGCCTACCTGATATTGCAGCAGGTCCGAATATATGAACAACTCTTCGTTGACGGCAAGAGTCCGACGCTGGAGGCCATGGGGCCGTCGTTGGGCTTCATCGGGTGGATGGCCGTGCTGCTCGCCTGGCTCCTTTCGATGTGGCTCGTGCGGCACACCGCCCGGACGTTCCTCTTCTACTGTTTCGGCATAGCGGCGGTCGCGTACACGGGCCTCTTATACAATATGGACGACCCGTACTCGTACCTCATCTACGCGGTGGCGGGGTACGGGGCGTCACACCTGCTGGTATATCTATATGAAGCGAAGTTCATGGCTCTCCTGTCGCGGACGTGCGCCCTGTACCACGACGAGGGCCGGGCCTCGACCACGATCTTCACGCTGGCGGTGATGTCGTGCTTTATCGCGGCGATCCTTGCGGTCTTCCGGCTGAACACGCAGCCGGCCCTCATCATGCTGGCCATCATGGCGGCGGTGTTCCTCCTCTGGTCCTTCGTATGGCTGCGGGGCGAGATGCTGTACCCGGCGGTCCTCATGGTCGCGCTGACCACGCTCGCCAGTTGGCACAACGTCGCGCACCCGATGATGTGGGACGGCGGCCGCGTGGCCATCAACTCGGGCCTCATGTCGGCCTGGGCGCTGGTGTGGCTGGGGATCGGCAAGGGCCTCCAGCCGATCCGGGGCGAGGCGTTCCAGTTGGCGGCCCCCGCGCGGGCGTGCTCGGTGATCCTGGGATTCGTGGCGACGATCTTTGCGGCCGGGCTGGCCGTCTCGCCCACGTTCGGGGCGGCCGTCTGGCGCCAGCCGCGCTCCGTCTGGGACTGGACGCTCGGCCTGACGGCGCTGGTGCTCCTGATGGCGTACTTCACGTGGGCGCGGTTCGCGTTCGGCCGGCGGTTCTACGGCCTGATGGCCGGGTTCGGAGTGCTTCTGCTGGGCCTCTACGTGGGCATCTACATCGGAGTGCGTCTCGTAGCGCCGGCAAGTTGATTCCGACCGCGGTTCCGCGATATGCTTGACGCAGGGACACTTGACGCAGGGGCACGGCATGTCGAAGACCCGCCCCGAGGGACCATGGACCACGAAGCGCTGACCGAAAAGATTCACGCGCTGCCCCGGACGCCCGGCGTGTACCTGATGAAGGACGACCGGGGCCGGGTGATCTACGTCGGGAAGGCCGTCAGCCTCCGCAGCCGGGTGGGCCAGTACTTTCAGCCCTCTGCCGACCTCGGGCCGCGCAAAGAGCAGATGATCGCCGAGGTGGCCGACGTGGAGTTCCTGCCCGCCGAGAGCGAGGTGGACGCCCTCCTACAGGAAGCGCGGCTGATAAAGGACGTCCATCCGAAATACAACCAGCGGCTCACTGACGATAAGACATTCCCATATCTTGAGATAACGGTGCGCGAGGAGTTCCCCGGCGCGTACTTCACCCGCACGCCCGCCCCCAGGGGCACCCGGCTCTACGGGCCGTTCACGAGCGCGGCGGGCCTCAGGACGGCAATCGGCGAACTCCAGCGGATCTTCCGGTTCCGCACCTGCACCCTGGACATCCGCGAGGAAGACCCGAACCGGCGGTACTTCCGCCCGTGCATCCTGTACTCAATCCGGCGGTGCACGGCCCCGTGCGCGGGGCACATAGACCGGGCGGCGTACCGTAAAGGCGTCGCCCGGCTCCAGCGGTTCCTTGAAGGCAGCCGCGCGCAGGTGGTCCGCGACCTCGTGCGCGAGATGAAGCACCTGGCGAAGAACCTGAGGTTCGAGGAGGCGGCCCGCGTGCGTGACCAGTTGCGTGCGATCGAGGCGCTCTCTGAGCGCGGGCGGATCGACGAGCATCTCCAGCCGGAGGTGTTCGCCCCGACGTTCGACCCTGCCGACGGGATGAAGGCCCTGGCCGAGCGGCTCTCCTCGGCCGCGCCGATCCGCAGCATCGAGGGGGTCGATATCGCAAACCTGGGACCCAGCGAGGTCGTCGGGGCGATCGTCCAGTTTATCGACGGCCGGCCCTTCAAGCCCGGATACCGGCGGTTCCGCATCAGGACGGTCGCGGGGGCGGATGATGTGGCCTCGATCCGCGAGGTGGTGTTCCGGCGGTTCCGCCGGCTCGCCGATGAACTCTCGGTGCTGCCGGACCTGGTGCTGGTGGACGGCGGCCTGGGGCAACTCCGCGCGGCGGCCAAGGCGATCGCTGCCGCGACCGACAAGCGGCCGCTCGTAGCATCGCTCGCCAAGCGAGAGGAAGAGTTGTACGTCCTCGAAAAAGCCGAGAAGGAACCGCTTCGCCTGGCGCGGACGGACCCGGCCCTGAAGATCCTCCAGGCCGTGCGTGACGAGGCCCACCGCTTCGCGCAGCATTATCATCATCTGCTGCGCCGCAAGGCGGTTTTCGGCAAGGAGGGTCGCCGCGGCGACCCGAAGAAGCGGCCCGCCGAGTAAGGCCATAGCAGTTCACGCTTGCGCGTAGCAGAACCCGCCCTTAGTCCTGGCGGGGCGTCTTCGCCCGCCAGTCCGCAGGGCGGGGCACACGGCGATACAGGCAATCGTGAAACGCTCTATGTGAAGCCGAACGGGGAGAACCCGCCCGTACGGGCCGGCTCTCCCCATTCGTTTGGATTGTGCGTCCGGAATCCTCTACTTCTTTTCGCGCTTGCCCTCGCCCTTCTTGCCTTCGCCCATCTTGGGCAGCGCAGTGGTGATCGAGACGCGGCTGACCTTGCCGTCCTTCTCGAAGACCATGAGGTTCTGGCCGACCTTGAGGTCCTCGAACTTGGCCTTTACGCGGACCATGATGGTGGCGCCGGCCTCAACGGTCGCGGTCTCGTCGCCGCCCCTGCCCTTCAGCGTGACAGCCTTGCCGTCGATCTTGGTGATTTCGCCCCTGGCGGACTTTTCGCCCTGGGTGATCCTGACGCTGTCGCCGACCTTGAGTTCCTCCAACTTGGCGGGGTTCTCGTTGGTGAACTCGGTGGCGTCATCGGCGGTGACGGTCTTTTCACCTGCGCCGCCCTTGACCGTCAGGGCCTTACCGTCGATCTTCACAAGTTCGCCGAAGATCGGCATGCCGCCGCCGCCGGGCCTCTTTCCCCCTTCAGCAGCATAGGCAACGGTCACAAACGCGAGAACGGCGATTGTTCCCAACAGTAGTCCGAGACTTCTCATTGTGTCATCTCCTTGCCGCGGTGTGCGGCTGCTAGGGTCCGGTGGCTAAACGAACGAGGGAGGGAGAACTTGCATCGTATTGGATGCGTGCCCGATTCAGAATTCAGAAGCGCGACGGTTCCGGCTCGGCCACGTGTGCCCGCCGCACGGCCCACCACCAGATGCCCATGATGGCTGCGCCGGCGGCCCCGGCGGCCATGTCCTTGAGTTCGAACGACCGGCCCGCGGTAAACGCCCGCTGGGCGTACTCCACCATCACCGCCATCGCGACCGAGACGGCGGTGGCGCCGAGGACGCGGGCCTTCAGCCACCGCGTCGTCGGGAGCGGCCCGAAGGCGTAGCAGAGCAGGAGGTTGACGACCGCGAACGCGCCGAAGTGGAGGACCTTGTCGTTGACTTCGTGGCTGGGTGACGCGTTCAGCATTTCGGTTTCGGCGAGCGCGAGGGCGCCGATGAGGCCGGCGGCGCCGAACACGAGCGGCCAATGCGAAGGCGCGAACTCCCGACGCATCCGGATCGGCCGCCACGCTGCGCCGTGGGCCGCCCAGGCCCCCACAATGCCGAGGACGGCGGCCAGCGCCACCAGGTTCGGCACGAGGAGCGCCGAGGCGTCGAAGCGAAAGTACAGGAGGTTTGCGGCCATGACGCCGAGGCCGGCGCACATCATTAGGCGCGTCCAGCGCCCCCGCGACCGCCGCCAGGCGCGGACCATGAATCCCACCACCGCGATCGCCCCCGCCATCGCCAGCGCAAGGCCCACCCAGCCAATCTCGGCCCGGAGCACCAGGTATCCGCTCGTGTCGCTGTCGTCGCCGATCGCGGCAGGCCATCCGGCCGCCCCATAGACGGCCCGCGGCGATACCGCCCCGGCGCCGGCGCCGAACGCCGCACGCCAGTCCGACATGGCGCTGACGAGTTCCTGGACATCCGTCTCGGCGGTAGCCGCGCCGAGGCGGGCCGGACCCAACATCATCCCCAGCCCGAGCGCGGCGAAGACCCACACCAGGATTCCGAGGCAAAGTCGCCGCGGCGACCGGCGCTCACGGTGGGACGTCACGAACCCGACAAGGACAAATCCCACCGAAAGCAGCACGCACGCCACCTTCAGACGCCAGGGAACGTTGCTCATGCCGAGGGCGATGGCCACCAGGGCCGCCAGCCCCAGGCCAATGGCGGCCCAGACCAGCCATGGCCGCACGAGCCAGCCCCATCGGCTCTGCCGCGCACCGCGCGGGAGCCGGGGCGTCCATCCCAGGAGCCGCACGACGGCGGCCACGGTGATCGGGAGTGCCGCGAGGAGCGCCGGGACGAGGCTGTCGCCGCCGAGGATGAGCATGGGGCCGTCGGGGCGGAAGACCCCTTCGGCCGAGATGGGCCTCGGCGCCAGGCCCGTCACCGCGACGCACATGGCCGGCGGCACGAGACCCAGGATGGCGGCCCAGGTGCCGCGGCGGATGGCCTTGCGTCCCACCAGAGACGATGCCACCAGCCAGTACAGCCCGGCCGCACTCCACACCAGGACGAGCGTGCCGACGGTCGCCACTGGGCGGAGGCTGTATCGGCCGACCAGGAGAAAAGGGTCCAGGACCCTTAAGACGTAGGGGTCCTGGACCCTTTTCTCCTGGTAAACGTCGCGGACCCCGCCGACGAGAACGGCATCGAGCGGTCCGAGGGACAATGAGTCCTGGCCGATCGGCCCCCACTTCGGCAACGGCAGGACCTGAAGGAGCACAATCGCCAGAATGCCCCACAGGAAGACGTTCGCCCAGGACCGCATGTGCGCCAGCGGCAGCGTGGCGAGCGAGGCGATCACCCAGAACGCGATCAGCAGGCAGACCACCAGCAGAAGGTCGAAAGCGCCGTAGCGGTGGAGGTTCCCGAAGACGGCGGCCAAGAGGACGAGGCCGAACCACAGGGCAACCTGGAACGCCCCCGATATGCCGCGGGCCAGGGCCGGCGGCGCGCTCGTTCTGACAGGCGCCAGATAAGGCATGTCAATCCGCCCGAGCGGGAAAAGAGCATGACGCAATACCAGCGCGGCCCGTACGGGCCGCGCGAAACCTTCCCTTCGTGCGACCTGTTACGGCTGGGGCTGCTTGGAGTCGGCGCCGGCGGGGCGAGCGACCTTGCGGGCGGGCGCCAGGTCCGTGAGGCGCGCAGAGCCGGAGTAATCGTAGTACGCCTGGTACGCCTCGCGGAAGTAGCCGCCCTTGGTGGCGCGGACGCAGTTCAGGACGGCGCCCAGGAGGCGAGCCCTGAGGGAAAGCACCTGCCTTGCGGCACGGTGAGCGAGACCGCGTGTGTTTTCGCCGGCGCGGTACACCATGACGACGCCGTCCACAGCCTCTGCCAGGAGGTAGTTGTCGGCGACGACGAGCATCGGCGCGCCGTCGATGATGACGGTGTCGTATTTCTCGGAGACCTGGCGGATGAGGTGCCTCATGGTGGTGGAGCCGAGGAGTTCGGCGGGGCTGGGCGGCAGAGCGCCGCAGACAAGCATGTCGAGGTTCTCGATGCGTGTGGCCTGAATGGCATCCGAGACTTCGCTCAGGCCCACGAGGACGTTCGAGAGGCCGACGCCGTCGGGGATGTCGAAGGCCCGCGCCAGGTAGGGCCGCCGGAAGTTGGCCTCGATCAAGAGGACGCGGGTCCCGCCGCGCGCCATCGTGATCGCCAGATTCGCTGCCACGGTGGATTTGCCGTCGCGCGGATTCGGGCTGGTCACCAGAATGGTGCGAATGGGCTTGTCGGAGGCGAAAAGGAGGTTTGTGCGCATCTGGCGGAAGGCCTCGGCCATGAGCGACTGCGGCACCGTCTGCGTGACCATCGCGAGGTTGGTGTCCAGCGCCAGGCGCTCGTCTTCCGAAAGGTCGGGGATGCTCCCCAGCAGGGGGACTCCGACCTGGCGGACGACCTCCAGGGGCGTCCGCAGCCGTGTGTCCATGAGCTCAATCATAAAACTGAGGCCCAGACCGACGAGGATGCTGAAGATGAGGACCGCACAAATGTAAAGTAGCCGGCGCGGCTCGGAGGGTTCGATGGGGATGACGGGCCTCGTGATGTGGATGTTGGGCCGCGTGAGAGCGGTGTGGATTCGCATGTTTTCAAGGCCCTCGGTGACGGTGTTCAGCTGCTTCTGCGTCTGATTGTACTGGGCTTCGCGGGCGCGGTACTCGGCGGAGAGTTTGGCGGCACTGACGGCGGCCTGGCGGGCCTCCGCGACGCGGTCCAGAAGTTCGGCCTGTGCGCGTCGTGCCTGTTCATACTTGCTCTTGAGGACCGCCGCCTCCTGCTGGTAGAGTAGTCCGAGGACCTCGGCCTGCTTGGCCTGGAGTTCGATCTGTGCGGTCCGGAGGAGAGCCTCTGCCTGCACAACGGCCTCGTGCTTCGGTCCCAATCGCTGCTTCAGGCTCTGGGTGCTCTGGGCGATGTGGCCGAGTTGCTCGCTCACGCCTTTGATGGACAAGTCCTTCCGGAGTTCCTCCATCACCTCGGGAAACGCCTGGAGGACCCCGGTGGGGTCCTTGTCCTGCTCGGCCTTCTTCTGGACTTCCTGGAATTGGGTCCAGGCGGCGGATGCCTCGGCCAGTTGTCCCTGTGTGTTGGCCAGTTGTTTGATGAGCTCCGTCAATCCGGCCAACTGCACGCTGCTGCGATCGTCGGTGATGATTACGTTGCCCTCTTCGCGCTGAGCGGCGAGTTTGCGGCCGAGTTCCTGCAGTTGCTTTTGGAGGTCATCGTGTTCGGCGCGAAGATCCTGCTGGCGTTTGCGATCGCCTTCGCGCCGGTCGGTGTCGAGTTGCTCGATGTACTGGTTCAGGACCTCGCGGACGATGGCCTGGGTCTGTTCGCGGTTCCGGCCGCGCAGGCTCACCACGATGTTCTGCGAATCGGGGATGTAACTGGCCTGGAGGTCAAGGTAGAGTTCATGGGTGGCGTTCGGGCCGAGGTAGGTGTTTTGTTCACCCTCGAGTTTCTTCAGCGCCCCCTGTAAGACCCTCTCGTTCTTGATGGCCTGCTCCTGGGCCTTAACGTATGGCACATAAAGGTTCGAGGGCATCTCCTGGACGGTGAACTGCGGCATGCCGGGAATTTGTCCCTGTCCCGGCTCGACCACGACCTGGGCCTCGGCGGTGTATGACGGCCACCACTCCCACCACGCGACGATCGCACCCGTGCCGCCCAATCCGAGCACGATGAAGCACGCGATGATCAGGAAGAGCCGCTTGCGTATGATGCGCCAGATGTCTGCGGGCGTAAGCATGCCCAAGGTGGACGACTGCGCAAGGCTGGGTTGTTGAGACATTGCTCGTGTCCTTTGGGTTTCCGCGGAGATTATACCGGCTGACAACCCCCGCGCCGATAGTTTTATGCGCTATCCTCTTCTCGATCAAGGCGCCGGCAACCGGGCCAGTCGCTTCTGCACATCATCGCGGTCGCGGATCGAAATGCCCATCTGAACGGCCTTGGCGTATTCCTCGCGGGCCTCCTTGAGGCGTTCCTGGGCCTCCATGAGGCGTCCCATGTGGTAGTGGGCCTCGGGGTTGTCGCCGTACTTGATGCTTGCGAGGAAATAGTCGGCCGCATCGCCGTACTTGCCGCCCAGGAAGGCGATCCAGCCGGCGGTGTCGAGAACCTGAGGATGGTTCGGCATGAGGCGCATGCACTGGGCGATCAGGTCGCCCGCGCGACCGTAATCCTTGTAGGCGGTGGCGAGGATCCAGGCCATATTGTTGCCGTTGGCGACGTCGGTCGGATCCAGGGCGTAAAGTCTCATGCCCCAGTTCAGGGCCTCCTGGACCTGCCCGAGGTTATAAAGAGACAGGCTATAGATGCGTATCGGGAAGAAGTACGGGCGGAGTCTATCGAGTTTGTCGGGGCTGGTGCCGTACTGTGCCGCAAAGTCCGTGGCCACCGGCTCCAGGATCTGTCGGGCGGAATCGGGCCGGCCGGCCTGGACCTCGCGTGTGGCAAGTTTCGCGCGGATCAGGATGCTCTTGGGCAACTTCGCGAGGCCCGTGACGAGGGCCTGGCGGGCCTGGTCGGGCTGCTTGACCAGGTCCAGAAGGTCGGCGAGCAGCACGTATCCGCTCTCCCAGTCCCCGCGTCTCAGGAGGCCCGTCTGGACGGTCTCGACGGCCTTCGGGAGGTCGCCCATGCGTTCGTGGACGGCGGCCAGGGCGATGCGCGGCCAGACCTCGTTTGGAAGGACGTTCATGACGCGGTGGATGCGGTCGATGGCCTCGCCGGGCCTCTTGAGTGCCACCAGGCACTTCGCCTCGCCGACGAGTGCCTCGGACGATTCGGGCCTGATGGCTCTCGCCTCCTCGTACGTCTTCAGGGCCACATCATACTTGCCCTGGAACAGGAGCGAATCGGCCAGGAGCGCGAGAAGCAGCGGGTCCTGGTTCATCCGCTCCCGCGAGAGTTGCTGGAAGATTTCGGCAGCCTTGGCCGGCTCGCGTATGGCCATGTACTTGGACGCCAGGGTCAGGCGTCCGGGGACGCTTGTTGGCCGGAAGTCCAGCAGGCGCCTCAGGTCCAGGATCGCGTCGGTCAGCAGGACGCGCCTGGTGTTGATGTCGGCCCTCAGGAGCATCGCCTTTTCGAAGGCCGGGTCGGCAGGGTCGATGCGTGCGAGGAGGTCGAGGGCCTTCATCGGATCGGGCCCGGCGTAGAGGTCGGCCAGGCGGACCTTTGCCTCGCCGTAGTTCGGGTCGATTGCCAAGGCCTTCTCGATGTCCTTGCGTGCATCGTCGGCGCGGTCCTGGCGTGAGGCGATGCGGCCGGCGACGACGAGGGCGGCGGCGTCGCGCGGATCGGCGCGCAGGACTTCGTCGATCACGGCCTTCGCCTCGGGCAGTTTATTCTGGAGCATATAGACATCGGCAAGCCTGCGTTTGATGATCGGGTTGGCCGGGGCACGCTCGATGGCCTGGACGTAGGCGGTGGCGGCGGCGGCCCACTGGCCGATGCGGCTGTACTGGTCGCCCAAGAACATCAGCGGGGCCGAGTTCTTCGGGTCAAGTTCGGCGGCCTTGCGGTAATACTTCTCGGCCTCGGCAGGGCCGGCGGCGCGGGCGGCGAATTCGGCCCGCACGATGTACGCGTTCGCCTCGTCCTTGTGGCGGGCCACGTAATCGTCCACGATCTTCTCGCCCTGCTTCATGCGGCCGGTCTCGAGGTAGAACTCCGCGTAGCCGCGCACCAGCAGCGGGCTGTCGGGCACCAGGGCGTAGGCGCGGCGGAAGACATCTTCGGCCTTCTCCGGCTGGTGCCGCTGGAGGTAAAGGGCCGCCAGCGAGATGAGGTTGCCGGAACTATCGGGGACGAGCCTGGCGATCTCCTCGCGAGCGGCGGCAGCCTCGGCCCAGGCGCCCATGCCGGCCTGCGCGGCCGCCTTCAGTTCCAGTGCGGACACCAGGTGCGGGTCGAACCTGAGGGCCTCGGCGGCCTCGCCGAGGGCCGCCTGGAAGTTCCCCTGCGTCATGTAGATGCGGGCCCTGAGGAGCCGCGCGGGCAAGAGTTGCGGCCTCAGTTCCAGCGCCAGCCCCAGGGCGGCCAGGGCATCGTCGCCTTTGCGCTGGCGGAGGAGGACCTGCCCCAGGAGGTACTGCGCGTGCGAGAGGGTCTTGTGGGTCGCGGCGACGGCCCTCAGTTGCTCTGCGGCCTGGTCGAGGTTGCCCTGGCTGAGGGAGATCAGGGGGTCGGCGAACAGGAGTTCGATGGCCTGCGGATCGACGGCCTTCAATTGCGTGACCAGTTCGGCGGCCTTGTCGTACTTGTCGTTCGAGAGTTCCAGGAGGAACAGTTGCTGCCATGCCTGGCGCCAGTCGGCGCCCTTCGAGTCGGCCTTGGCGAGCACCTTGCGGAGGTACGTGCGGGCGTCATCGGAACGGTCGCTCAACTGGTAGAGACGGGCCAGATTCAGGAGGTCCGCCGTATTGGCGCCCTCCTTGTCGGCCCTCGGCTTCAGGATCTTTTCCATCTCGGCCGCGCTACCGCCCAGGAACAGGTACTCATCCTCCGTGAGAACCTTCTTGGCTTCATCCAGGAACGCCTTGAGTTTGTCCTCCTGCCCGCTGTCCTTGAGGAACGCGACGTACCGCTGGTAAACGCGGCCGGACTTCTTGGCAACCGATACTGCCTGGAGCAAGGCCCTCTCGGCCTCGGCCGGGCGGCGCATCTCCTGGTAGATGTCGGCCATCAAAAGGTACGGCTCGGGAGTGCCCTTGGTCCGGTCGGCGGCGGCCTGGGCCTCCTTCAGGGCATCGGCCGGCCGTTGACGCAGCAAGAGCGCCTGGGCCAACAGCATCCGCATCTTGACATCGTCGGGGTAACTGGCCAGGACGACGCGGGCCGCGCGCGACGCCTCGTCCAGTTCCCTGAGGCGGAAGTTGACCTCGGCCGCCGTCTGCCAAGCCGACACTAAGCCGCGTTGCTCGCCCAGAAGAGAGTCGAGCACACGCTTGGCAGCGCCCAACTCATCGGCTATCACGTATGCCCTGGCCAGCAGGAGCCTGCCCTGCGGCGTGGGCTGCTTCTCGCAGGACTCCTCCAGATAGGCGATGGCCTGGCGTGTCTGGCCGCCCATCATCGCCCGCTTACCGCGCAGGTAGTTGACGAGCGGCAAGTCAGGCTTCGCTTTGGCCAACTCGACCATGAGTCCCTCGGCCTTCGGGAAGTTCCCGAGGTCCAGGTACAGGTCGGCCTCCTCGCCCTTGAGTGGCACCGAGTCTGGCAACTGCGTCAGGCCCTGCTGGACGGCGGCTAGGGCCTTGTCGCGTTCGTTGTCAGCGCGATAAAGGCCCGAGAGCCGAAGGTAGCCGCCCTCGTTTTTCGGGTCCAGTTGTAGCGCCTTGGCGAGGTACTGCTGGGAGTCGTCGAGTTTTTTCTGCCGCATGGCAATCTCGCCGAGGGCCATATAGAGCCCCGGGTTCTCTCCCGCCTTCTCAAGGCCGGTCTTAAGAATCTTCACAGCATCATCGCTCTTGTTGATCTGGAGCAGCCGCCCGGCCTTCATGTTGTAGGCGTCGGGCGACTTGGGGTTGTTGGCGACCGCCAGGTCGAGCACCTCGTCAACCTTCTTGGTGTCGCCGGCCCGCTCGTAAGCAGTTGCCAGGACACGATACAGGTCCATCATGTCGGGCACCTTGGCGATACCGGCCTGGCACCGCGCAATCGCCTGCTGGAAATGCGGCATCTTGCGGGTCTGAATCGGCTCGGCATCGGCCAAAACCATCTCAACGCCGGCCGCCCACAGGTAAGCCTCCCCGAAACCTGGGTCCATCTGTATGAGGCGGTCAATCTCGGTCTGTGCCTCCTTCAAGTACCGCGCGCGAAAGTACAACAGGGCCAGGTGCCGCTGGGCCTCGACGAAGTCGGGCCTGGCGGCCAGGGCCGCGCGGTCTGCATTAATCGCGGTGCTGCCGGCGGGGGGATTCTGATGCATCGCGATCTGAGCCAGGAGGAACTGGACATCAGGGTCCTTCGCCCCGCCGTCCTTGATGGCCTTTCGAATTGCGATCCATGCCGCAGGCCATTCCTGCTTTTCGTTCAGCCCTTTGGCCTCTTCGAACGAGCGGCGCCAGTCAGTGGTCTCCAAGAGTTTGCTGGCCAGCGCGACAATGAACACCCCCGGCACGCCGACAAAGATCAAAAGGTAAACCAACAGCCGCTTATTGAGCCGTCGGGCCATGCTCGCTCGACCTCCCTTTCAGCCTTCACCCCGAAACAATAGGGGACGCTCCCCTATTTCGGGCAAGATTGGGCAAAAACACCAATGTTTGCGGGGTAATTTCCTGGAAATAGGGGAGCGTCCCCTATTGTTTTGTTTCGGGGCGAAGCAGGCTCGGCGCCGCCCAGGTTCGGGTAATACTCCCGCTCCAGCAGCGGCACCAGGACATTCACGAACTCGGTGGCAATGCGGTAGGCCCGGCTCGTCTTCTCGCTCGGGTCCTCCGTGCTTCCGGGCGACAGCCACACGGCCACCTGCGTCTGCGACAGGAAACTTCCTTTCTGGCCCAGGCTTCCCGAGGTGGCCAGGAACCGCGCCACTTGCCGGTTCCACGCATACGTGCCGCCGACGTTGAAGTACTGGATCATCAACGCCCGGGCCGCCTGATGGCCCTCGCCTCCCTCGAACAGCATCACGTTCGCCTGAATCTCCTTGCCCGGGATGGCCGCAATCGGCAGATCATCCTGGCGCATGTCCTTCAGCCGGTATCCCGCCTGCGTCATGCAGACCCATGGCACGTGGGGAACCTGCGACATGGCGTTTGCATTGTACGTGATGAACACGAGCACGCGATAGTCGCCCGCGGGCGCCGTCAACTCCAGGTTCAGATACTCGTCCGCCCCCAG
>CAYGWP010000132.1:0-5148 GCA_964353455.1 uncultured Anaerolineales bacterium | reverse complement strand
GGCGTGGCCCAACTGGAACCTGGCCACGCGCTCGGGCACTTCGTCCAGGATGCGCTGCATGTCGCGGCCGGCGTCGGGCACGCGGTACGGCCCCAGGCTCAGCATCCCCTCGAAATAATGGACGAACGGGACGGCCGCCTCGTGGCCGGTCTCGCTCCCGGTCACCAGGCGGAACCGGTCGCTTACGAGGCGCAGGAGGTCCATCTTGAACTTGCGGCTTTCGCGACGGGTCACCGGGTGGTCGGGGCTGTAGCACTCCCGCCACGACGAGGCGGTGGTCGTGTCGATGAAGCGGCAGCGGTACGGGCGGGTCTGGAGTTCGGCTGATATGCGTTTCTCAGCATACGGCGGGGCCTGGCGGTCGCAGAGCACGCCGCACGGATACATCTGGCCGTCCTTGCCGCGGACCTCCCACCCGTGGATCCAGTCGCCGCGCGGGCCGAGCATGATGTCCTTCGGCCACGCCTCGGTGGGCCAGTCGCCGTGCGTGCCGCGCAGCAGCGGGAAGTTCGCCGGGTTCATCACGTCCTGGTAGATGTCGTAGCGGCTCGTCAGGACGCCCGCCATCTCGTTCATGGCCTTGATGTTCTCGGCCGACTGCGCGTTGGACCAGAGTATCCGCTGGATGCCGGCGGCCTGGAGTTCGCGGACCCACGACGGGCCGTCCTTGTCCCAGCACCAGACGTTGACGGCCCCCACCAGGAGGTCCACGCTCGGAATGTCGCGGCGTTTCCGCTCGAGCGTCACGAGGAGGCCCGCCTGCTCGGCATGGGCGCGGTAGCGCTTACACATGGCCACGTGCCCGCCGCGGTCGAAGAAGACGTACCGCAGGCGCCGCTCGTAGCCGAACTTGCCCTTCTCGCCCTGCCACTCCGGGGCGATGCAGAGGTTTCCGTCGAGGCGGTCGATACGGATGCAGGCATCATCGGATGTCTCAAGGATCGCCATCTGCCCGCGGACCCCGTCGGTCACGCCCCAGAAAGCCATGCAGATTCCGTGGCCGCCGTACGCGACCAGCCGCATCGGCGAGATCGAGGCATCGTCCACGGGATACGAGATGCCCTCGTTCATCGGCACAACCAGATACGTCCCCGGACCGCTCGTGAACGGATGCGGAAACGAGATGGCCCGCGGCAGTTCGCCCTGCCCGGCAAGCGTAACCGCCACCTCCGGCAGATCGCCCTGCAAGGCGACCGTCGCCTTGACATCGAGGCCCGAAGGCAGATGGATGAGGTTCATCTCGATCCGGTTGCCGCTGGCCCGCGCCGCCTTGAGCAACACTTCCTGCCGCTGGGGCCGCTGAGTCCATACTCGGTTGGTCCTGAGGTCGGTGACCGCGAGCGTGGCATCGGCCGTGCGGAGGGTGACCGAGAGGGCCGCACTACGGATGGAGAGTTCCGCCGGCATGTCCGCCCCGCGTATCGCACTTACATTCCCTTCCTTTGAATACGCAAACGCATCGAGCCACACCGTGGCCTGGCCGGTGCCGATCAATCGCGGCTGGATTTTGGCGACGCCCGCCGGAATGACGATCCGCGACTTGAGGTGCTGCCAATCGCTCGGCCCGCGGACGGTGCGTTCGCCGAAAGACCAGTCGATGGCCTTGCCGTTGGCATCGTAGGTGGTCGCGCAGAGTGTGGCATCGCCTTCGCCTTGCACCTTGACCCATGCGGAGAGTCCGTAGAGGTCGCCCGGCTGGACGGGGACGCTCTCGCGCGGATTGAGGCTCCAATCCTTCTGGCCCCTATGCTCGATGCGAATCGTGGGCCGCCCTTCGCGCATCATCTCCCGGTCGAGCGCGGCATGGCCGGCCCCGGCGTCACGGGTCCATAAGGGGTTCCATTCCACCGGAGCCTTCTCCACCGCGCCCGGGGCCTGGCTCGCCAGCACAAGGGCTGTTGTGATCAGACACATGATTTTGTAAGGTCTCACGCTACCGCTCCTTCCTCGTTCGTCAGAACGCAACGGCCATGCGTTCGCTCTCGTTGCGTGGAACACGGTTGCCGCAGAAGCTCGCTCGGCTGGCACGCACGCGCAACTTCCGTCTGGCCCCAGTCAGCGAGATGGGAGCCAAGCGCCTGCTCCAGCATCAGAGTATTTCACAGGATTCCCCGGCTTCCTGCGCCCGTGTTGGCGGCACTGCCTCCGTCGAATATAGGCGATGCCGAAGTTCGGCCCCAATTTCTTGCGGTGCCGCAACATTACCGCTATCATACCTCCTGGCCTCGTCAGATGTTTCAGATACTGGAGGAACACATCCACGCCCCCGCAAGGAGGTCCTGCCAATGGCGAGCGAGGAGCAGATGCGATGCTTCTTACGGGTGCGCAACTTCGCGCTTGTGGCAGGGTGCGTCCTGTGGCTGACGCTGTATGCCTTGGGAGTCGGCACGGGCTTTCTTTCAAGCCCTTGGCGAAATCCCCTGATGGGGCTGCTTCTGTTTTTCTTGACTGGCTGCGCAGTCTTCTTGGGCATCGCCGTGGTGCTGCTGGTTCCCGCCCGCCTGCTGCTGGGCGTCAGTAACCAGGACATCGAAGAATACGGCCGGACCATTCGCCTCACGCCTGTGAGGCGGCGCGCCATTTCCAGCGACATCCTGATCGGATGCATAATCATAACAATGGCAGCGCTAATACCTTTGGTTATCGGTGCGACCGCGTGCGGGCCTGCCGCGCTTGAGCGGTGGCTGATTCCACTGGGCCTGCTTCTCATTCTTTGTGCCATCGGCGCTGTGCCGCTGTCACGAGGGGCGCTTCCTTATCAGCAACTGGCTGCTGTGCTGCGGCCGGTTTTATTGTACCGTGCTGCTACGTATATCGCTTACCTGTTTCTGCTCTTCACCGCGATCTTGATGGTGCCCGTGCCTTTTGTGGTGGCTGTAGAGGTGGCCCAGGATCCAAACTACCATCCCGCCCCCGGGTGGCGGTTCGAGGACCCGACCGGCCCGCTCCTGTGGGGCCTCATCTGGTTGGTAGGCGGCACAAGTTGTCTGGCCCTACTGTTTCTCAATATTCTTCGAATGCCGGCGCTAGTCGCCCTCGCCACTGCAAGTTACAGACGCGTGCCAACTGGCCATGGAAACGCGCCTCTACGGCAAGCCCTGTGGCTGAAGGGACAGGAGCGCCTTGACGCTATGGAGGCGCTCTGGCGAAGCACTACGCCGGAGGGAAAACAGGAAATCCTTGACATAGCCATCCTTCTCAGGCACAGCGCAAGACAAGCAGACAAGAAGGCCGTGGACCTTCTGCTTACCGCTCTGGGATACACAGCCCCAGGCACGGGTTCATAGCAGCCACACTACGGTGCGTTTGGCACCCCGCCGAGCCAGAGGACCCAGTCTTCGCCGCCGGGGGCCGTGAACTTCGCCGGTGTTCCCGGCGCCGGCCGGGCGTCGGACCACTTGCCGTCGGCGGGATTGAACCAGCGCGCAGCAGCCGGAGACTTGAGCGAATCGAGGCGCAGCGACACCGCGCCGCCGACCGGAAGGTAGGCCACCGCGAAGGAACCGTCATCGGCCCGCGCGGCAGCCACGAACTTCTTGGGGTCGCTTGCCCCCGGCTGATCGGTCAGCATCTCCGGCGCGGGCCTCAGGCGCCACCACTCCACAGAGGCGAAGAAGTCCTTAAGGTGCTTCATCGCGGTCGCGCCGGGCATCTTGACCGCCTCGTGCCACGGAGGGGCGATGCCGGTATTCGGGTGAGCCGGGGGCAGGCCGGCCTCTCTCTGCCACGACCAGATGCCGTGCCCGCCGTACGTCACGCCGGCGGGCGGAGACACCAGCAGGCTCCACCACGCGGCCCGGCGGACCATGTGCGGCGTGATAGGCTTCTTCGACTGGTAGGCAACGTGCCCCTCGTAATTCGGCTCAAGGTTGATAATCGGGTGGTGCGGCTCGGTATTCCAGTCGGCGGCGGGCGGCCCAAAGATGAGCCACTCGAGCGACTTGTCGGAGTCGCCGTGGCCGCTCTGGTATCCGATAAAGCCGAACCACGGCTCGCCGCGAAATTCGGGGACGTACCATCCCTGGCCGTTCATGTGCATCGTGACGGGGGCGCGGGGATGCTCGCCGAAGACGGCGCTGCCGACGTGCTTCCACTTGTCGGCCTTCTCGGCCCTGTAATTGCCGTCACCGCCAAGAATCCAGACGACGTGGTGCGCGCCGTACCGCGCAACCTGGTACCGGACGAGGGCGATAAGTTGGTCTTCCGGCAGGCTCGTGCCGGGGTCAAGCGCGTTGCCGACGGCCCACGCCAGGACGGGCGCAGCCACGAGGCCGTGGGCGCTGACGGCGTCGAAACGTTTGTCCATACGCTGATAGAACGCCGGGTTGATGGCGATGCGTTCTTTGCCGGTGTATGCCGCCTGCCCCGCCTCGTCCGTCGGTGCGGTCCGCCACTGAGTCGTCACGAACTGGACGGCGGTGAAGCCCTTGGCGGCGCGGTCGGAAAGGTACGCGTCCCAGTCGGCGGCGGTCGAGAGCATCGCACCGTTCCACGCCGTGTCGGAGAGCCAGAACCACGGCGTGCCGTCGGCATGGGCCAGGTGCCATCGGTTGTCGGAGACCCGCACCGCGCCGTGCCGGCAAAGCGGGTCCGCGCCCGTGTAAGGGGTGCAGTTGAACTCGCCCTTGCGGCCATCCAGGCCCTTATCCTCGCGGCAGCGCGACTGCCATGTCCAGCGGCCGACCTCATCGGGCATGAAGCGGATGCGCCACGTGCGCCCGCCGTCCCAGAAACCGAGAACGGTCTGCACCTTGCCGGACGGCGCGGTGAACTGGATTTCGAGCGTGGCATCCTGCACGGGGTCCTTGAGGTCGGCGCCGACCGCAAGTTCGGCCTCGAACCGCCCCCACCGTGCAACATCCGCCGCCAGAGACGCACTTACCATAAGGAATGCTCCTGCCAAGGCAGACAGAAGTCGCAAGACCATCGCGTCGCCCTCCTCAGGGAATTCAAAGTAAGGCGGGATGAAAGGAACGCAAGGAAAAACGGGTGCGCGGCCCGCCAGGGGGTAGAGTCGAGGTCTGGCGCGGTGGGGTAGGCCGGGCATAGCCGTTGGCCGCCCCTTTCGGTTGGCGGTGCCTCACTGGCCCGACCGTGCTCCGTTTCCAGACCCCGCTCATCGAACCGGACGGGCGGATTTCCCGCATC
>CAYGWP010000131.1:0-7079 GCA_964353455.1 uncultured Anaerolineales bacterium | reverse complement strand
CAGAAGCGCGTGACCATGCCACCCCCAAGGTAACGCAGTGCCTGAAGACTTATGATGCCGCAAGGCGGGTTTGACCGATGAATTCAGCACATCAAGAGGAAAACGTGCTGAGATATTTAATAGTGGTGCTATCGGCAGTTGCCCTGGCAGCGCCGACGGCGCTTGCGGCTACAGCGCCCCCTGCCGCGACGGACGTTCCGGCGCCCGCCGCCCAGGCCCCCGCCCCGCCCCCCGCCCCGCCTGCGACCGCGCCATCGCCCAGCAAGGCAAGCCTTGAGTCGCTCACCACGCAGGCCGCCCAGACCGAGAAGTCCCTCCGCGGCACGACCGACCCGGTCGAGCGCAGGCGCCTCACCGAAGAACTCGAGAAGTTGCACCACCAGATGGGGCCTTTCGACGCCGCCGGAAACCGCATCCACTGCCAGGCGATGTGGCACGATGCGGCCATTGAGTCGCTCGACGCCGAGATCAAGCAACTCAAGGGCCGCTCCGCGTCCGCGCCCGGCGCGGCGGGTGCACTCCCTGGCGGGCCGGCCGTTGACCTGCGCCTTCAGACCCGCGAGATGGCCCGCGCGTGCCTGGTGCGCGGCTGGGGCGTCCTGACGCCCCCCCGCACCAGGTACCAGGTGGATGCCTTCGGCGAGTACCTGGTCAACAATGGGCGGCTCCTGAATCCTCTCTACGATTCGGTCGGCGCGTGGTCGGCAAAGCAGGCCAAACTCGACGCCGCGAGCGAGGACCGGACTTTCTATCAAGGCGCGGCCGAGAAGGTCGCCCAGGGCGTCGCCCAGATGGGCCGCGCGGCCGAGGCCATGGCCGCCGCACCCCAGGAAGCAGATGCCGAACTCATCCCCCCGCTGGCAGACTTCCTGGCCGGACTCCGCGCGGTCCGCGAGACCGACCAGTCCGTCCGCGAGTACGCCGCAGGAAGAGGCAAGGCCGATGCCGCTCCTGCGGCCGAGCCGGCCGAGACCTTCGAGGCCGAGCCGCCGCCCATGACCGATGACGAGAAGCAGCGCCTCGCGCACGTCCGGCAGGCCGCCGCCAATTTGCAGGGCGAAGGCTGGGCGCCGGTCGTCCAGGACGTCCAGCGGTTTGCCGCCATGGTCGAGACCGGGTTCCAGGTCACTGCCGCGCGCTCCAAGGCGCGGCAACTGCTGGCCGAGATCGAGCGGGCCGCCAACCTGGCCGAAAGCATCGCCTCCTCAAAGTGCGTGTATCCGGAGTACCTGACGCTGCGGCAGACGGAACTGGACGCCGCCCTCAAGTACGTGGAAGGCGCCGACACGCGGGCGCTGGGGTACGCCCGCATCGCCGAAATCCGCCAGGAAGACCAATTCCGACGCGACGTGGAAGCGGCGGACCTGGCGCCGGCGGCGGCGCGCGGCCTGGTCTATGCCTACAGCACCCTGATGTCGGAACTCCGGACGGAAGGCGCCCCCGCAGCGCTCAACCAGGCCCGCCATGTGCGAAACAATTGCCGGACCTTGACCGGCATGTTTCCGAAGATAAGGTCCGGGCCGCCCAAGGACATGTCGCCGAGATTGAAGGAGATGTACTTGCGCGGCCAGTCGATCGCGCGGGCCGAGATCGACGCGGCCGGGGCGTGCTTCCCGGCGAAGCGCGATGAGGGGATTTTGAAACTGGCCGCGGCGGCCGCACGCGCCTCGGACCTCGACCTCCTGATGCGGGCCGACGCCGCCGTCAAGGCCGTGGCGAAGTATCGCCCCGCGCGGGCATCCGCGATGACCGTCCAGATACTCAAGGTTGCCCCGGACCTCGTCGCGAGGAGCGTCCCGCCCGATGCCGCGCGCCAGACCCTCCAGGGCCTCGTCCAGCCGTTCGACGACCTTGCCCGGTTCCCCCTGCCCGAGGCGGACCTGTCGCGGGCCGTCAACGCGCTGGTTGGCCGTTCGTACCAGGCAGCGCTGGCCGTCCTGGGGCAGGACGTCGGCAATTCCATCGACGCCGCGAGCGCGGGCGACCCGCTGCCCTTGAAGCACTCGCTGGAAGCGCGGTGGATGTTCGGGATCCTCAAGCGCCGGGCCGCCGTCAACACCTACCGCCTCGACAAGATCGAGGTATCGAATCTTGTTAGTTTCTCCATCCCTGAAAAGGCGTGGGCGACATTCGCCGAGAACCTGGACACGAAACTGCGGACCACCTTCGCCCAGTACGTCAAGGAAGGCCCCGGCCGCACCATTTTTTGGCTTGCGGTCCTGGCAGACTGGGACCTGGTGTACGCCCCGGTGGCGGCCGGCCAGCGCCTCTCGCTGGATGCCCGCACCGAGGGCGAGAGCGAACTGGACCTGCTGCTACGGAACCTGGAGCAGACATCCGTCCCGCCGTCCCGCCCCTACGGCTGGTACCCGTGGGTGGTCGGCTATCACGCAACCGAGGCGGCCGTTGCGATGAACTCCGGGATGGATGCGGTCGCCGCCTGGCACCGCTTCATCCTCCGGGGCTACGACGGCTCGCTGAGGGCTGTGGACCTCGCGCCCGCCAAGCCGTAGCCGAAAGAATTGTGGATTGTGGATTGGATTGAAGACGGCAATTGAGGATTGTGAATTGTGGATTGACGGCAAAGCGGCCCGCCCGGGCGCACTTTGTGCTTTTCAATCCACAATCCACAATCCACAATTCTCCTTAATCCACAATCCACAATGTAAGGCAGGAGGCGCATATGAAGAGGTTGCCCGGCGTGATGACGGCCCTGGCGATGGCGGCGATTCTAATGGCCGGATGCTCGAAGAACGCTGCGCCGCCCGCAGCGCCCGAGAAGGCGCCGGAAACCCGCGCGCCGGACAGCGCGGCGCCGGCCGAGGAATCCCTGCCCGGCACGGCCGATGCCGACGGCTGGCAGAAGGCCTTCGACGGAAAGACCCTCGCGGGCTGGAAATCCACCCCGTTCGGCGGCGAGGGGCACGTCGAGGTCAAGGACGGCCAGATCATCCTCAACACAGGGCCCGGCGACTTGACGGGCATCACGTGGACCGGCGGCACGATCCCGAAAGACCATTACGAGATCGCCCTGGAGGCCTGCCGCCTGGACGGCAGCGACTTCTTCTGCGGCCTGACGTTCCCGGTGCGCGACTCCTGCATCAGCCTGATCTGCGGCGGATGGGGGGGCAGCCTGGTGGGCCTCTCGTCCCTGGACGGCTACGACGCCTCCGAGAACGAGACCACCAAGATGATGGAGTTCGCCAACAACCGCTGGTACCGGATCCAGGTGCGCGTGAGCGGCAAGAAAATCAACGCATGGATAGACGATGAAGAGTTGGTGGCCATTGACCTCGGCGAGCGCAAGGTCAGCGTGCGGTGGGAGGTCGAGGCCTCTCAGCCGTTCGGCGTTGCGGCCTGGCGCACCAAGGCGGGGCTCCGCAATATCCGCATCCGCAACATCGAACCCGTTCCTGATGACACCCAGAAGTAACGCTCCGAGGAGCGATCCCATGCGAATCCTGCCGGCCGTGACGGCCCTGGTCCTCTCAGGCGCCGCCGCAATGGCCGCCGATGCGCCCTTGCCGCGCGACGACGGTTACCGCGGCATCTGGTACTTCAACCAACCCTCCGGCGACATCTATAAGTACAAGTACAGCGGCGGGTTCGCCACGTATCCCCAGCAGCACATCCCCATCGCCATCTACTCGAAGGAGGCCGACAAGACCTTCTTCGTCTATGGCGGGCGGTCGAAAGAGAAGAACGAACTCCTGCACATGGTCTCGTACTTCGACCACTCGACCGGCAAGGTGCCGCGGCCGGTCATCCTCCTGAATAAGAAGACGAGTGATGCCCACGAGAACCCCGTCCTCTCGATTGACGACAAGGGGTACCTCTGGATCTTCTCGCCCGCGCACGGGTCGGGCGGCCAGTCGTTCATCCACCGAAGCAAGGCCCCGTATTCCATCGACGCCTTCGAGCGGACCTGGACCGGCAACTTCTCGTACCCGCAGCCGTGGTACGTCCCCGGCCAGGGGTTCCTGTTCCTCCACACGCGCTACAACAGCCCCCTGGAGCCGAAGGGGGTGATCCGGGGTCTCCACTGGATGACCAGCGAGGGGGGCCTAAAGTGGACCGACCCGCGCCCGCTGGCAGGCATCGAGATGGGTGATTATCAAATCAGTTGGCGCGACGGCCCGCGCATCGCCACCGCGTTCGACTATCACCCCAAGCCCGTCGGCCTCAACGCCCGCGCAAACATTTACTACCTGGAGACCCGCGACTTCGGCCGCACCTGGCAGACCGCCGGCGGCAAGCCCGTCGAAACGCCCGTGACGGCGGTTGACAGCCCCGCTCGCATCTACGATTCGCGGGCCCAGGGGCTGCTGGTGTACCTGAAGGACCTCGCCTTCGACGCCGACGGACGGCCCGTCATCTTGTTCATCACGAGCAAGGGCTACGAGTCGGGGCCCAAGAACGACCCGCGCACGTGGCGGACCGCCTGGTGGACCGGCGAGGCGTGGGCGTTCCGCACGTTGACCACGTCGCACAACAACTACGATCACGGGTCTCTTTACGTGGGGCTGGACGACGCGTGGCGGGTCATTGCCCCCACCGCGCCCGGCCCGCAGGACTACAACCCCGGCGGCGAGGTCGTCTCATGGCTCAGCCGCGACCAGGGCGCCTCCTGGCAGAAGGTCAAACAGTTGACGACCGGCAGCACGCGCAACCATACCTACATGCGTAGGCCGGTTAACGCCCAGCCCGACTTCTACTGCCTCTGGGCCGACGGCAATGCCCGAGAGCCGTCAGAGTCGTCCCTCTACTTCACGAACCGCGCGGGCGACCACGTCTGGCGCCTGCCGACGAGCATGGCCGAGGACTTCGCTGCGCCAGAGGTGGCGTGGTAACGCGGGGCAAAAGGGATCTGATGCCGAGTTTCATGAAGGCGCTGGCGGCGCTCGTTGCAGCGGCTGCCGCTGCGGCCGTGGCCGAGGCCGACTCGCCGGCCCTTGTTCTCGTCCGCGACGGCCGGCCTGCGTGCGTTATCGTCACGGCCTCAACTCCATCGCGGCCCGCCGCGGCCGCAGCCGCGGAACTCCAGGCGTACTTGAAGAAGGCGAGCGGCGCGGAGGTCCCCGTCAAGAAGGAAGATGCGCTGACGGCCGATGAGCGGGCCGGCACGCTTGTTGTGGTCGGCGCTGCGCAACTTGCGGCGGAGGCCGGCGCGCGGACCGACGCGCTTCCGCCCGAAGGCTTCCTGATGCGCACCGTCGGCCGTCGCTTGGTCCTGGCCGGCCGCGATGATGTAATCAGGGGCAAGGATACCCAGCAGGGCACGTACTTCGCCGCGCTCGCATTCCTTGAGGATTCGCTGGGCGTGCGGTGGCTGTGGCCGGGACCGCTCGGCGAGGTTGTGCCGCAGGTCCGCACCGTGTCGGTTGGGCCGCTCGACCGGACCGATGCCCCGAAACTTGTGCAGCGCAAGATCCGCGACTGGCTCGGCCAGACAAAATCCGACAAGTGGCAGGTCGCACTCCGCGCCATGCCGATGGACGACAAGGCCCTGCGCGACATGGGCGCCCAATCGGGCGCGTGGCTGCGGCACATGCGCCTGGGCTCCAGCGTGGAGCACCAGTACGGCCACGGCTTCACCACGTGGTGGGAGCAGTACCACGAGGCGCATCCCGACTGGTTCGCGCAGCAGGCCGGCGGCAGCCGCGACTGGCCCACATCGCTGGGCGGCTACGAGCGCGTCAAGATATGCGTCTCCAACCCGGCGGTCCTCGACCAGTGGGTGGCCAACGCGCTTGCGCACTTCCGGGCGTATCCCCAGGCCGCATCGTTCTCGGCGTCGCCCAACGACAATGCCTACAGCGGCCACTGCATGTGCGAGCGGTGCAAGGCGTGGGACCCGCCCGGCGCGCCGAAGGTCGAACTCGTGAGCGTCGATGCGAAGGGCGGGAAGGTCGCCTTCGAATACCCTGCCCTGACCGACCGCTACGTCCGTTTCTACAACCTGGCGGCGGAGCACCTGGCCTCGGCCGCGCCTGGCAAGTGGGTCGGCGGCTACGCCTACGGCGCGTGGAAGACGCCCCCCGTCCGCGAAAAGCCGCGCGAGAACGTCTTCATCGGTTTCGTCGGGTTCGGATACCTGAGCGAGGAGACTCGCGCCGCCGCTCGCCAGGCGTGGGACGGCTGGGCACGGGTAGCGCCGCACCTCTTCCTGCGGCCGAACCTGCTCCACGACGGCTGCGGCTATCCCGCCGTGTACGCGCGCCGCCTGGGCGAGGACCTGCGGCACTGCGGCGAGACCGGCATGATGGCTGCGGACTTCGACTCCCTGACGCACCACTGGGCGGCCCAGGGGCTGAACTACTACGTTCTGGCGCGGCTGCTGTGGAATCCATCGGCAGACGTCGATGCGATCATGGATGACTACTGCCGCACGGGGTTCGGCCCTGCGGCGCCGGCCGTGCGGGAATACTTTGATGCGCTGGAGCGGCAGACATCGGCGCTGGCGGCGGCCCTCGGGGGGACATTCCGCGGCTGGAACAAGGAGTTCCCCCAGGCGCTCCTTCAGCAGTTCTCGCCCGAAGCGCTGGCGCCGCTGCGGGGGCGCCTGGACAGGGCGCGGCAACTTGTCGAAGACCCGCCCCGTTGGCGGGCGGCAGGCGATCCGCGGGCGCTCGAGCGGATCGAGTTCCTCGCCAGGGGGCTGGATTACGCCCGATTCCAGACTGCGGCCGTGCTGGCTATCCAGGCCGCGGGCCAGGGCGGAGACTGGGCGCCGGCCCGTGCGGCCGTCGAGGCCCGCGAGCGCCTCCTCTCGGAGAACCTGTACGGCTTCGCCCTGGGCGTGCCCAACATCGCCTACCTCCAGGCGTCGCGCAAGACCTTCTTCTTCGGCCGCCCGTCGAGAAAGGATAATTCCGAATGAGGGCGTGCTGCGTGCTGGCGTTGATTGTGCTGGGGCTTCTTGCTGCGTGTGCTTCGGCCGAGGAATGGCCCTCGTGGCGCGGGCCGCGAGGAGATGGAACATCAACCGAAACCGATGTCCCCGTCCGCTGGTCCGCCACGGAGAACGTCAAGTGGAAGGTCCCCATCCCAGGCAAGGGCCACTCGTCGCCCATCGTCTG
>CAYGWP010000130.1:0-3286 GCA_964353455.1 uncultured Anaerolineales bacterium | reverse complement strand
TGCCGGACCAGATCGCGGCGGACAAGTACCTGGCCTCGAAGAACGCGATGGCCCGTAAGGGCCTGGGACTTACGCGGGTGAAGATCATCCCGCCGGGGACGGTGTAATAATGGGCTGGTGGCCTTGGTCAAAACGAGTGCGGTCGGCCGTGCGGTTTATCCGCGCAAAGTTCGACTCCGCGCAGACCACGCCCGAGAACCGCCGCCATTGGGCCAATGCCGATTACCTCTCGGCCGATGCTGCCGCCAACCGCCAGGTCCGCCAGACGCTGCGCAACCGCGCACGCTACGAGGTGGCGAACAACAGTTACGCACGGGGCATCGTCCTGACGGTGGCCAATGACGTGATCGGCACAGGGCCGCGCCTCCAGATGCTCCTGGGCGACGGCGCCGACGCCGGCGCCAACCAGACCAGCGAGCGCGAGTTCGCGGCGTGGGCGAAGGCCGTGGACCTGGCCGGCAAACTTCGCACGATGCGGATGGCCCGGGCGCAGGACGGCGAGGCGTTCGCTCTGCTCGTTTCCAACGACAACCTCGACTCGCCCGTCAAGTTGGACCTGCGGCTTATCGAGGCCGACCAGGTGACCACGCCCGGCCTCGCGCTCCCCAAGACCGGCGCCGTTGACGGCATCGTCTTCGACGAGTTCGGGAACCCGAAAGAGTACCACATTCTCAAGGCCCATCCCGGCGGCACCACCGGTGCGGTGGGCCAGGACTACGACAAGGTTCCCGCCGAGTCCGTGGTCCACTGGTTCCGTGCCGACCGGCCGGGCCAGTCGCGGGGCCTGCCGGACATCCTGCCGGCGCTGCCGCTATTTGCCCAACTGCGGCGGTACACCCTCGCTGTGATCGCGGCAGCGGAGTCTGCGGCAAACATCGCCATCTTCATGAAGACGAGCGCCCCGGCTGGCGGCGAGGCGGCCGAAGTTGAGCCGATGGCCACGATGGAGTTCGAGCCGAACATGGCCGTCTTCGGCCCGGAGGGGTGGGAACCGAGCCAGATTCGGGCCGAGCAGCCGGCCACGACCTACGGGGAGTTCAAGCACGAAATTCTAAACGAGATCGCCCGTTGCCTGAACATGCCGTTCAACGTCGCGGCGTGCAATTCGTCGGGCTACAACTACGCCTCCGGTCGCCTGGATCACCAGACGTACTTCAAGTCCATCCGTGTGGAGCAGGCCCACGTGGAGACCGTGGTCCTCGACCGCATCCTGGATGCTTGGATGGCCGAGGCAGTGAAGGTGTTCGGCCTGGGGAATCTGGAGGCATGGCCGCACCAGTGGTTCTGGGACGGTCACGAGCACGTTGACCCCGCCAAGGAGGCCAACGCCCAGGCCACGCGCCTTGCGAGCCACACGACGACGCTTGCGGCTGAGTACGCCCGTCAGGGCAAGGACTGGGAAACGGAACTCCGGCAGCGGGCCAAGGAAGTGACGCTGATGAAGGAACTGAACCTGACGGTGGCCGACGCGCAGCCCAAGGCGCCCGCGCCCCAGACGGAAGATGAGGAAGACCGTGGAGACCAGCGAGAAGCCGCCTGAATCCCTGGCCCTTGTGGCCACGATGCAGATCGAGGCCTCCGCCCAGGCGGACGGCGGGAAGCCGGCGCTGCCGCGCTTCACGATGCTTGCCTACACCGGCGGCCAGATGAAGATCACCGGGTGGCGGTATCCGGTCGTCGTGGACCTCGCGGGCCTGGCGATCCCGTCGCAGTCGCGGCCCGTCCGCTTCGGCCACGATGCCGCGAGCGGGGTAGGGCACACAGACCGCATCGCCGTCGAGGGCGGCGCGCTTGTGGCCGCGGGTGTGGTGTCCCGCGATACGGCGGCCGCACGGGAGATCGTCGTGTCGGCCCGCAACGGCTTTCCGTGGCAGGCCTCTATCGGCGCCTCGGTCGAGCAGTTCGAGTTCGTGCGTGAGAATCAGGCGGTCGTCGTGAATGGCCGCGAGATCACCGGCCCCGTGAACGTCGTCCGCCGGGCGACGCTCGGGGAGATAAGTTTCGTGGACCTGGGGGCCGACGGCGAGACCAGCGCACGGCTGGCAGCCGCGGCAAAGGAGAAGGAAATCATGGACGCGACGAAAACCGACAAGCAGGGCGACACCGTGGTGGCCGCAGCGGGCAGTCCCAACGCGCCGGGACCGGCCGCACCGGCGGGGACTGACCTGGCCCCGGCGCCGGCGAAGGTCGAGGCGCAGGCGCCGCCTCTCGTGAAGGCCGATGCGGCTGCCGCCGGCGGCGCCCTTGCCGCAACCCCCGCCGCCGACGCCGTGGCCGATATCCGCGCTAAGGCCGCCGCGGAAGAGGAACGGATCGCGGCCGTCCGCAAGGTCTGCGGCAGCGACCATGCCGAGATTGCCGCCCGTGCCATCAAGGAAGGATGGGACACCACGAAGACCGAACTGGAAGTGCTGCGCGCCAGCCGGCCCAAGGCGCCCGCCGCCCACGTGCCGGACAGCACCGTCAACGCCGCTGTCCTCGAAGCGGCCTGCATGCTGACCGCCAGGCTTGGCGACGTCGAAAAGGTCCACGACGAGAAGACGCTCGATGCGGCCAGCCGCCGGTTCCGTGGGGGCATCGGCCTCCAGGAGCTCTTGCTCGAGGCCGCGTGGGCCAATGGGTACACCGGCCGCAACTTCCGCGACTCGCGCGAGGTCCTGCGGTTCGCCTTCGGCAAGGATGTCCAGGCGGGCTTTTCGACGGTGGACATCGGCGGCATCCTCTCCGGCGTCGCCAATAAGTTCCTCCTGGAGGGGTTCTTCTCGGTCGAGCGGACCTGGCGCAACATCTGTGCGGTCCGCAACGTGGCGGACTTCCGGACCGTGACGAGTTACCGCCTCATCGGCAAGGACCAGTACGAGCCGGTCGCGCCGGGCGGGGCACTGAAGCACGGGATCCTCGGCAACGAGCAGTACTCCAACAAGGCCGACACGTTCGGCCTGCTCCTGTCGATTGACCGGCGGGACATGATCAACGACGACCTCGGGGCCATCACGCTCGTGCCGCGCAAACTCGGCCGTGGGTCGGGCCTCAAGATCAACGACGTGTTCTGGACCATCTTCCTGGCGAACTCTGCGTTCTTCGCCGCCGGCAACAAGAACTACATCTCGGGCGCCGACACGGCGCTGACCATCGATGGCCTGACGAAGGCCGAGGTCACGTTCCTCGACCAGGTGGACTCCGACGGGAAGCCCATCGGCATCATGCCGGCCATCCTGCTCGTTCCCACCGCGCTCTCGGCGATGGGCACGCAACTCTTCAAGTCGCTGGAGATCCGCGACACGAC
>CAYGWP010000129.1:0-13284 GCA_964353455.1 uncultured Anaerolineales bacterium | reverse complement strand
CGCTCATCGGCCTTCTCCGCCTGCGGAGGTTCGGTCACGATCAACGTGTGCCGCGGGGCGCGCGAAAGGACCGTGATCGGCCATCGGACCCTGGGTCGCAGCGAATCCACGAGGGATCGCTTCTGGATAAGGCAGAACGTCCGCCTCGGCTGATTGAGTTGCTCCACGAGTCCGCCGATGCTCGGTTCGCCTGCGCCGGGGCCCGCCTCGCCGGGGTACGGCACGTCGCGCGGCCAGAGGTACCACGCGAAAGAGTACGGCGTGTGAGGATAGGCAATGACGGCGTCGCCTGGCCCGAGATGCTTCTCCAGGGTCCTGGTCTCGGCACGCGTGGAGTAGAGAATATAGATGCGGAACGGGTCGGCGGTGAAGATGTAGGTCATGGCGACCACCAGGCCGGCGATGAGAACGGCGACAGCGGCCGCGTGCCGCCTGCGCACGAAGCATACGCCCCCGGCGGCCATGATCGCCGCCAAGCCGCCGATGGTAATCACGCAGTGCCACTCCCAGAGGCCGGTCTGCACGAGATAAACCACGAACGCGACGAGGCCGGCCGCGCCGAGGGCGACGGTGGTTGCCAGGCCCGCGCGGAACCAGCGGTCGGCGCCGCCGGCGTCGAGCCGGTCGGCCAGATAGACTCCCACAAGTATCGCCAGCGGGGGGAAGGCCGGAAGGATGTAATGCGCGAGTTGCGTCATCGAGATGCTGAAGACGCCCACGATGAGCGCCGCCCAAACGAGGAGGAGGACGACGGCCGGGCGCTCGCGGCGCCCGCGCCAGCCGTCGCGGACGAGCCTCGCGCAGGCCCCCGGCAGGAAGACAGTCCACGGCATGAGGCCGATGAGAAGCACCCCCAGGAGGTACCCCGGAGGTTCTGCGGCGTGCCCGAACTCGGCGGAAGCGGCGCGGCTGAAGTGCTGCCGCACGAAGAACTCGTACAGGAATCCCTCGCTCGACCCGTCCGTCGCGGCCGGATATCGTAAGGCCATATACACATACCACGGAGCGGCGATAGCCAGGCAGACCGCCAGGCCCGTGATTGGGCGGAGCAGCCGGAGGTCCCGCCAGCGCCCCGTCAGTACGACGGTCAGGCCGACGGCGGCGGCCGGCAGAACAACCGCCTCGGGTCCCTTGGTCATGAGGCCCAGCCCGGCGGCGACCCAGAAGACGTACGGCCAGAGCCAGGGGCGGCAGGTCTGGTGCTGGATGCGCAGAACCGCCAGCAGCATCACGGCCATCAGGGCCGAGAGCAGCGTATCCATCCGCGCGACGTGGGCCATCACCAGCGGCAGGGGCGCAAGGGCCATCACGATGCCCGCGAGCAGTCCCGCCCGCCTGCCCCACAAGGTCCACGCGGCCGCATAGACAGCCAGCACGGTGAGGATGTGGGCGAGGGACGCCGGCAACCGGGCCGCCAGGGCGGTCGGCCCCAGCACCTTCATCGCGGCGGCGCTCAGCCAGAAATAGAGCGGGGGCTTGTCCCAGTAGGCGAAGAGGTCGCCCTCCGGCGGGTCGTGCGGGTAATCGCGATGGAAGACGGCCGGCAGGTGCGGGGCCAGCCAGTCGCCGCGCTCGACCATGAGGCGAGCGACGATGGCGCTGCGCGGCTCGTCCGGGTCGAGCAGGGCGGGATGCGCCAGGTGCACGCCGACCAGCCAGCCCGCCAGGACCACGAGCGCTGCCACGTGCACGATGGGCGGCGAGCGGGGCGCGGCATCCTGCGGGCAGTCATCGGTCATGGCTCATCGCCCTTGCGATGAATGCGGCGGACGTAATAAATGTGTTTCCCCTGCGATTCGTAGTACGTCCGGACCACGAGTTCGCCCAGGAGGCCGGTTATCATGAAGAGGGCGGCCAGCGTTATCAGGAAGATGCCGATGATGAGGAGCGGCCCGCGCGTCTGCGTCACGTGGTACTTCTCCCAGCCATGCACGAGTTTCTCGATGAATATCCAGAGTTCTATGCCGCTGCCGACGATGAACATCAGGAGGGCCGGGAGCCCGAGGAAATGCAGCGGCCGCGTAAAGTAGTTGATGAGGAACTTGACGGTCACGAGGTCGAAGAGGACCCTGACGGTCCGGCCGATGCCGTACTTTGACTTGCCCTTTGGCCGCACGATGTTCTGGATGGGGACCTCGCAGATTTTCGCGCCTACGGCCGAAGCGAGGGCCGGAATGAAGCGGTGCAGTTCGCCATAGAGGCGGATGTGCTTGAGGAGGTCCCGCCGATAGACCTTGAAGGTGGTGCCGAAGTCGTGGATATCAACGCCGCATAATCTCTTCATGAGCCAATTAGCAATAGCCGAGGGCAGGCGGCGGATGATGAAACTATCGACGCGCGTTTTCCGCCAGCCGCTGACGAGGTCGTAGCCTTCCTCGAGCGGGGCCAGCATAGCCGGGATGTCTTCGGGCGCGTGCTGGAGGTCTCCGTCCATGGCGATGACGACATCGCCTGCGGCGTGGTCGAAACCGGCGGCCAGGGCCGCGGTCTGGCCGAAGTTGCGCCTGAGTTCGATGGCCGTCACCCGGCCGTCGGCCTCGGCCACACGGGCGAGGACCGCCTGCGTCTCGTCGCGCGAACCGTCGTTCACGAAGACCATCTCGTAAGGCTTGCCGAGGGAGTCCATGACGGCGACGATCCGCCGGTGGAGTTCCTCGACGCTCTCGGCCTCGTTGTAGAATGGGACGACGACCGAGTAAGGGGGCGCCGCAGCCGTCTGATTATTCATGATGCAGGTCCTTGAAATTGACCAGCGTCCATCCCATTTCGCGCGTCGCCGCGCGGATGCGCCCGTCGCACAGGGCCGCAAGTTCCAGCGGCCGGCTCCCGGCCAGGCGCGTCGGCCGCCCGGGCTGCGTCTCGGCCAGGCCCGGGTGGACCATCAGTTCGCCCGTGCCTTCCGGGGCGTGCCGCAGCAGTTGCAGAAGCACGTCGGGCGATATGCCGCCGGTCGCCCGCACGCCGAAGAACCAGTCTGTCGTCGCCAGGCCCGCCTCGCGGATGGCCTTTTGCGCCTGGACGCCCCACCGCCGGCCCACCCACGCCAGGAGCCGCTGCCGCACGCGATCCTGCCACGTCCACTCGCGCGGAAGCAGCCGCGCGAGGCCCGCAAGTTTGATCTCGGCCGTCGTCCGGATCGCCGGAATGTCGTACCGCAGGGCCAGTTCCACGGCGATCGGCAAAAGCACCGGCATCAGGTGCACGTGCTTGTGGCTGTCAAGGTGTGTCGGCCGCAGGCCCCGCTCCAGAGCCCACCGGACCTGGGCATCCCACTCTTTTTCGACGGCCTTCCGCGCATCGGTGCTTGAACAGACCAGCCGCCAGAGCGCCGGCAGCGACCGGATGAAGTCTCCCGCCGGGTCCGTGAGGGGCGCGGCGTCCTTGCCCGCCAGCGGCCGGCCCTCGGTCAGCACGAGGTGCAGTCCGATGGCAAGGTCGGGCGCCTCGCGGCGGGCCCGCTCCAGGGCGGCCTCGGCCCCCGGAAGGTTCGCCATGAGCGTTGTGCCGGTGAGTATGCCCTCGCGGCGCCCCTGGATGATGCCGCAGGTCACGGCCTCGGACCAGCCGAAATCATCCGCGTTGACGATCAGGCGTTTCATCGTTTCTTGGCCGCTCCCTTCCGGGCAAGGGAAGATGATACCCCTGGCGGGAGCGAATATCAACTTGGCGGGGCGCATGGTTGACCGGCAACGCAAAGGTTTCTAGTATGGGGCGTGTCCGAATCGGCCGGCGGGTGTGGGCGGGCCGATGCGGCGGGGAGTGCATAGATGCCGGCACCCGATTTTCCAGCCATCCTGGTTCGCCTGGGCATCAACAACTGGACGGAACTCCTCTGGGTCGCGTTCGGCCTGGCCGGGCAGTTCTTTTTCTTCATGCGGTTCTTCATCCAGTGGATCGCCTCGGAACGCCGCAGGCAGAGCGTCGTGCCGCTGGCGTTCTGGCACTTGAGCATCGTCGGCGGTGCGGCGCTTCTGGTATATGCCTGCTACAAGCAGGACATCGTGTTCATCCTCGGCCAGGGCGGCGGCCTGCTGATATATGTCCGGAACCTGATGCTGATATACCGGCACGCGAAGACGGTGCCGCCGGCCGGCCCGGCCGCTTGACACCCTCGCCCGGCCCGCCTAGACTGGCCGCCTCGATATTGCGGTAAACATCAGGGGAACGTTATGGACCTTTTCGAGTATCGCCGGGGACGGCTCTTCTGCGAGGAGGCGGCGGTTGCGGACCTTGCCCGCCGCTTCGGCACGCCGCTCTACGTTTATAGCGCGGGGACGCTGCGGCAGCACTATCGGCGGCTTGCTGCGGCGTTCGCGCCCGTGCGGCCGCTCGTCTGCTACTCCGTCAAGGTATTGTCGAATATTCATATCCTCAGGTTGCTGCGCGACGAGGGGAGCGGTTTCGACCTGGTCTCGGGCGGCGAACTCTACCGCGTGCTCGAAGCGGGGGGAGACGCCGCAAAGTGTTGCTACGCGGGCGTCGCCAAGACCGATGCCGAGATCCGGTTCGCCCTCGAAGAGGGAATCCGGATGTTCAACGTCGAGAGCGAGGAGGAACTCGGGAACCTCGCGCGCCTGGCGGAAGAGATGAAAAAGCGCCCCCGCGCGGCCATACGCGTCAACCCCGACGTTGACCCGAAGACGCACCGCCACGTCACCACGGGCACGAAGGAGACGAAGTTCGGCGTTGACCTGGGGCGTGCCGGGCGCGTGTTCCGCGAGTTCGCCGCATCGCCGGGCGCGCGGCACGTTGCGCTTACGGGTGTACATATTCACATCGGGTCGCAGATTACGAGCGTCGAGCCGTACGTCCAGGCGGTGACGAAGGTGCTGGGCCTCATCGCCGGCCTGCGCAAGGCCGGCCTCGAGATCGCGGCCCTCGACATCGGCGGCGGGTTTGCCGCGGATTACACCGACCGCGAGGCCCTCGACGCCGACGCATTCGCGGCGGCTATCATCCCGCTGCTGTCTGATAAGGGCCTGGAGATCATCATGGAGCCCGGCCGCTTCATCGCGGGCAACTCCGGAATCCTCGTCACCGAGGTCCAGTACGTGAAGGCGGGCGGCGACCGCAAGTTCCTCCTCTGCGACAGCGGCATGCACCACCTGGTGCGCCCCGCGTTGTATGGATCATATCACCATATCTGGCCGGTTGAGCCAGGCGAGGCGTTCGCCCGGACCGGGCGGACCAGGGACGAGTCTCTGCCCGGGACGGAACCGGTGGACGTGGTCGGCCCGATCTGCGAATCGACGGACTTCTTCGCGAAGGACCGCCTGCTGCCGCCGGTCGGGCGCGGCGCGCTCCTGGCGGTCTTCTCGGCCGGGGCCTACGGCATGACGATGGCCTCGGAGTACAATTCCTTTCCACGTCCGGCCGAGGTCCTGGTCGATGGCGGCGAGGCCCGCCTCATCCGCCGCCGCGGGACCTACGCCGACCTCGTGGCGCCGGAAAAAGACGTGTAGCCCCGACCGCCGGTCATATTACAGACCCCTTGCGTGCGTTGCGGCCGCCGTGTCATGATACAGTAGCGTCGCATTTCAGACCATGTGAAGCAGCCTGACGGTGCCAGTAAGACGCGGCGGGTCGGGAGACCCGCCGCGCAATGCATCCGAACTACGGCGGTTGACAGGCATGGATTACTTCCCCGGCGGCAGGACGATCTCGAATTCGGCGGGGCCGTCGCGGCGGAGGTAAACGTCAACACTCGCCTTGCGGCGGCCGGCGTGCGCGGTGATGCGGTATTGGCCGAAGAAGCCGCGGACGGCCACCTTGCCGTTGTCGCTGGAGCGTCCGGCGGCATCGGTCAGCCACACGTGGTTCAGGAGGCGGTCGAGGACGCGGTATGCCGGTTTCAGGGCGAGGTCGGCCCTGAGGAGTCCGACGGGTGCGCTGCGCCACGCGAACCGGTCGGAGAGGTCCCACCAGGTGATGCCGGCGACCTTCGGATGCGCGAAGGCGGCGGTGTAGAAGTGGCGTACTGCCTCGGCCTGCTCGGCCTCATCCTCGCGTCCGCCGAGGATGGCGACCTCTGAGACGTGGACGGGCAGTCCGGCGGCGGCCGCGGCGTCGATGGTCTTTCGGACCACTTCGAGCGGCCAGACGCCCTCGTGCTGGTTAGCGGCGATGGAGACGGCGTCGAGTCGAACGCCGGAGGTCCTGGCGTCGCGTGCGACGGCGAGGAGCGGTTCGGCGTCGGCGCCGCCCGCCAGGAGGAGGCCGCGCGGCCGGGCGTCCGAGGCCCAGCGCAGGGCGTCGATCGGGTCGAGGGACGCCGGGCCGATCCGCATGGGGGAGCGCGGGCGCTGGAGGACGTCCCACACATCTATAGCATCGCCATATCTTTGAATGACTTGCCGGACGCGGGCCTGTATGGCCGTGCGGGCCTCGACGGGTCCCAGTTCGTCCATCCATCGCGGCACGGTGTCGCTCCAGAGGAGCGGATGGCCGCGCACCTCGATGTGCTGCTGGCGGCACCATCGGATCGCCGCGTCAGCGGTCTCGAACTCGTTCTGGCCGCGATGCTTTTCCAGGGCCGACCAGTAGAGCGGCACGACGGCCAGGTTGAAGAGGTCGCGGAAGCGGCGTTCGTAAAGCGAGTTCTGCTTGTCGCTGTCCCAGCGGCGGAAGGCGAAGAGGTTGCAGCCGAAGAGGAAGTCGTGGCCGGTCTGGACGATCTCGACGTCTGCGCCTGCGACAGGTCCGCCGTCGGCATCGACCACGCGGACAGTCATGTCGCGCTGTCGGAAGTTGCGGATGTCGTTCTCGAAGCGCGCCGCGAGGATACGCTCGGTCTCGACGCGGGCCGCCAACTGCCGCGTCTGGGCCAGCAACTGGCCGATCTGGAGGACGTCGGCGGCGGCGCGCCGGCGCGACAATCCTTCGTCGCCCAGCGATTCCCAGACCTTGTGTCCGCGTGCCAGGGCCTCGCCCAGGTGGGCGGCCTCCTCGGCCAGGACCTCCGAGAACCCGCGTGCCGCCTCGGTGACCGCATGCTGGGCCGCGCGGGCTGCCTCGGCGTCCCAGACGTCCTGGGCGGCCTCTTCCCAGAATGCTGCCATCGCCTGGAGGAAGAGGAGTCCCTGCGCCCGTGCGCCCTCGTACTCGGCGAAGGTGACATAGCCTTCGGGGGTCTCTTCCAGCCGCTGGCCGGCCCCGGTCAGTTCCCCCTCCAACTGTGCGACCTGTGCCGTGATGAACGCCGCCGTGGCCTCGCGCTCCGCGTCCGAGAGCGGCTCGTCGAGTCGGCACAGCCGCTCAAGGGGTCTCGGGACGGCGGGCTGGTGGCGGACCTCTATCGGCTGGTCCTTCTGGTCGGCCACGCGGACGCTGGCGGCCCACGCCCCGCCGTAATCGACCACGCGCACGAGTATCCGGTGCCAGCCCTTCGCCAGTTGCATCTTCACCATGTCCTGGTCGGCCTGGAACGCGCGGCGGGTTTCGTTGCGGTGAACCGTGCGTCCGTCAACCTCGATGCGGACGGCATCGTCGCTGCCGACCCGCAGGTAGTACGTTCCGTCGGCGGGGACCTCGAAGAAGGTGTGGAGGAGGGCCGTGCCGGAGGTGGTCTTCGGATAGAGCGCGCGGATGTCGAGGCGGCCTTCCGCCGCGGCCTGCACGGGCAGCCACACGTGCCCGAGCGAGAACAGGCCCGGGTACGCGGCGAAGTCGGCCGCAAGTTTCGGCTCGTCGAGTTGCGTTCCTTCGAGCGGCCCGCATGCGGCCCAGTCGCGGAGGAAGCCCCCCGTGCCGCGCGCGGCACATGGCGCGGCGGCGGCCAGGACGAAGGCCGATGCCGCCAGCATCACCCACGGATTGCGGATATGAGGACGCACCCGATCCTTTCCGAGAGGGGCGAAAGGCATCTTCTTAAACACCCGTCCTCATAGAAGGTTGCGGCAGCGCGGAATGAGACGAATCGGGCGAAGGCCGTGATGATCGCGGCGAGTCTCCAGACCCGCCGCGCGAATGAGTCTGCTGCTCAGTCACTCCGTCACCCCATCACTCCGTCACCCTTCTTCATCGCCTCCGCCACCAGGAACGGGTCGCTCGAGACCACCGCGCTGGCGTACATTTCCATCGCGCCGATGTCCGCGGTCTTGGCGGCGGGGTCGCCGCGGTCAACCAGGTACACTAGCACGGGGAATCCGTCCCAGTCGGGCGATGCCCCGGCCAGGGGCGGCATATAGACGGCGAGGTTGTAGGACTTGACGTCCTGCGCGGCGTACACCCTCAAGGCCCGCCAGATGGCCTGCGGCAGGTCGGGGTTGTCGAAGCGGTCCGTCACGAGGACGATCTCGCGTTCCTTCGCCGGCGCCAGGTGCGAGATGGCCGTCACCCTGCCCCACCTTGCGGCCAGGCCCAGGGCGTCGTGGACGGCCACCCAATCATCGAAGTAATTTGTTTTGAACTCGCGCCTGTACGCCAGTGCGTCTCGGCGGAGCCGCTCGACCTTCCCGTAGTGGAACTTGCGGCCCACGGTCATCTGGGCGTGGCCGTGGATGATGCTCGCGCCCGCCTTCCACAGGCAGTTCCACATGAGGAAGAAGAACCGCGCCTGGGGGTCCTCGTTGTGGCATCGGTCTGCCCACGCGCGGCTGGTTGCGATCATGTCGGCGATCTGGTCGGGACTAAACTCGGCGTGGCGGAAGAAGAGCGGGTTATGTTCCTCGAAGATCACCAGGCCGTGGTATCCGTCGTATGCGGCCACGTTTGCGCAGGTTTTTTTTTCGCCGATGCGGCCGAAGGTGTTGGCGGGGGTCTGCTCGAGGGGGCGGCAGAACGAGCACTTGGCCCTGGCGGCCTCGATCTCCGTTTCGAGGTCCGTCGCGGCCTTCGCCTCGATTGGCCGCTGAGAGCGGATGGCGTTGAAGAGCGTCGCCTGGCCGGTCGCGCGGCTCATGACGTGGACTATGGGCTGGCGGCGGATCGCCTCAAGGACGCCTTCCTTCGTGGGCGCGAGGTACTTGAAGGCGTTGGCGATCCAACCTTCCATGGCGGGGGGCGGCAGGACCTGCGCCTCGCTCTGGACGAAATCGAACAGGCGGTCGAACTTCCGCCGCGCATCCGGCGCGAGCGCGGAAACCCTCTGACCGAGGGTGGTGATTGAGGGGGGCATCGGGGATTCCTTTCGGTGAACCCTCTCCCCTTGTGGGAGAGGGTGGCGAAGCCGGGTGAGGGGTGCCGCGCCGAACGTTCCCCTCACCCCAGCCCTCTCCCGCAAGGGGGGAGGGAGGGCCAGGCACGGATTATTTCAATTCATTCATCGCCGGCATCAGGTAATCGCGGGAGACGACTTCCCACGACATCTGCTTCGCCAGTTCGTAGCCGCCCTTGATGAGGGCCTCGTGCGACTTGCGGTCGGAGGGCAGGCGCTTGAGGATTTCGGAGGCCACGCGCTCGGCCTCGCGTTCCTCGGCGGCATCGCGTTCGCGCGACCCGATCGAGAGGACGTTGTCGAGCGACCCGTTGCCCGGCGGCATCTTCGTATAGTCGGCCACCAGGACGTTGGGCACGTCCCTGCTGCCGGTCACCTTCGAGACAAAGCCCGCGCATCCGCAGATGTTCGTGATGACGCACAGTGCGCCGAACGAAAGGGGCTCGAGTTGGGCGATGCCGAACGGCTCGTAGATCGACTGGCCGAACTCCATGTCGGTGCCCTTGCGGATGTCGAGGAAGTCCATGTCGGGCAGCATCATCTGGCCGCACATCGCCCGGCTCCAGCCGAACTGGTTGACCAGTATGACCTTAATATGGCGCGCACATGCGTTAAACTTCTGCATGTGGACGTAAAAGTCGGCCTCGCCGCCCGAAAGGTCGGGGTACCCTTCGCGGTGCCCCACGGGCCAGGAGTAGCGGCCTTCCATGTCGAGGACTTCGTGGCCCTTGCGCGGGGCGCCCAGTTCGCTCGAGAGGAGGTAGAACACGCCGGTCTGGCCCGTCTGGCGGAACTTCTTCTCCAGGTGCCAGAGGACCTTCAGGTCCCTCCACATGCCCTTCGAGAGGGCCATGCGCGTCACGTGCGAAAAGACGAAGTCGGGCTTGAACTCCAGGATCGCCCCTGTGTACTGCTGGAGGCGGCCCTTGGACTGCAATACATCATCATATGAAACATCGTAGGCCGGGACTCCGTTGTACGCGATCTTGAGGTTCTGCCCGGCGAAGTCGGCCCCGAGGAACTTCATCTCCGACAGCACGTGGTCGCCGACGCACAGGACCATGTCGCAGAACCGCGAGGCCGACACCAGGGCGTGCTTGAAGAACGGGGCCTGGAGGCCGAACACGTCCTCCACGAACTTCCCCTTCGCCATCGCCTGCGCCAGGACGTTGTAGAACATCGTGTCGTGGCCGGGATGCCCCTCGACTATCCGCCGCATCGTTGCCACTTCGTGGGCGTAGAAGACCGTCCGCCAGGCCTTCGAGTCGGTCGCAATCGCCGCCAGCGCCGTCGGCATGCCCATGAACTCGTGGGCGAGGATCACCGCCGGCCCCTGCGCGGTCGCCCCAAGCGCCTCGACGGCCGCAAGGCCGGGCGCCGCCAGACGCACGTATTGTTCATATTCCCATGTGTGATACAGGTCGCTCCGGATGCCGAACCGCTCGTACAGCATCCGCTTCACGTCGCCCAGCCGCTCAGTGTTCGGGTGCGACACGTCTATGAGCAGCACCTCCGGGCTCGACTCGACGCCCGTCGTCTTGTCCTTGAAGGTCCGCTTGCCGTAGATGATGCCGACGTCGAACCGCTCCCGGACCGGCCGCAACTTCGCCCCCCATCCGCCCTCATCTATGCCGCCGATGCTGGAATAGAGGACCTTGCCCGCCTTCGCCAGCAGGTCCTGCATCCCCGCATCGCCCGGGCCGACCAGGATCGAGCGCTCGATGCTCGCGTTGTAGGCCTTCGACGTGAAGAACCCCTGGAGGACGGCCCCGATGCCGCCCACCTTCTGCACCGCTTCGTGCGTGACGTGGATCAAGGTGCGCATATCTTTCCTTTATGTTGCCCCGCAGCGCCGACCGGGCCGCGGTGTCCCCCTTGCGGCCGCCGTCGCGCGCCGCCGGCCCTTTGTCCGGCGGCGGCCGCGGATTGTAACCCTTATTCTATCGGAATTCGCGGCATCCGACTTGCCAATTTCACATTCGCCGCGAGCGAAAAACTAGCGCACCATCAGCATCTCGTACGCCGTCCCGAGCATGAACGTGATGAACACCAGTCGCACCCACGTCCGCGAGACTCGGTGCGTCAGGTGCGACCCGATCAGCGCCCCCAGGACCGCCGGCGGCGCAAGCAGCCCGACGTATATCCATGGCTGCACGATGCTCACCCCGTGCTCCGCCAGCGTCGCGTGTTTCAGGACCGCCGCCAGCAGGCACGAGAAGACCACCGTTATGGCCGAGTTCGCAATGGCCGCACGCAGACGCATCCTGAGGAGTATCTGCTGGGCCGGCACGGCGATCGCCCCGCCGCCGATCCCCAGGAGTCCCGATAGGAAGCCCGTTGCCAGGCCCACCAGCGCCACGCGCCACGCCTTCGGCGGCGGACCGACGATGTCGCCCGGGGCCATATCGACCGCCGCCAGCGGCCGGAACAGACGGTAAGCGTTCAGCGCCGCCACGTACAGCATCGTGATGCCGAACATCCGCCACAACCACACCTGGGCATCGCCGCTGAAGAAGTTCCCCAGGTACACCCCCACCACCGAAGAAGCGAGGCTGGCCGGAATGATGATCTTGATGATGTCTCGCATGATCCGACCGGACCGCGCGTGGCCGATCGTGGCCGATGCGCCCACGCATACGTTCAGCACAAGCGTGACGGCGATGGCCGAGTGGGCGTCGATGACCGTCTCGGGGTTCGCATCGCAGATCATCTTCAGCAGCGGCATGAAGATGACCGTGCCGCCGACGCCGAGGAACCCGCCGAACGTCCCGCCCACGAGGCCCACCACCGCCAGCGTGGCCATCTGCCACCACTCAAGCATCAGCGGCTCCGTTCTGATACGCGCCGCCGTCCGCGGCAAGGAAGCGCTCGGCCCCCGCCGCAAGCAGCGCCTCGGCCAGCATGACGCCCAGCCGCGCGGCATCCGCGGCAGCGCCGGATACCTGCTCGCGGATCCCGCGCCGGCCGTCAGGCGAAAGAATCCATGCATCCAGCGCAAGGCGTCCCGCCGCATCCACCCGCCCCAGCACACCCAGCGGCGTGCGGCACCCCGCCCCCAGCCGATGCACGACCGCTCGCTCGGCCACCACCGCCAGGCGTGATGGCCCGTGGTCCAGCGGTGCGATGACCCGACGCACCCGTTCGTCCGCCGCACGGAACTCAAGTCCCAGCGCCCCCTGGCCGGCCGGCGGCAGCATGGCCTTCGGCTCCAGTACCGCCATCCGCTCGTCCAGCATACCGAGCCGCGCAAGACCCGCCCGCGCGAGGACCGTCGCGCCACAAACGCCTGCCGCAAGTCTCGACAGCCGCGTCTCCACGTTCCCGCGAAGGTCCGCAAACCGGAGGTCCCGCCGCACCGATGCCAGCATCGCTCGCCGACGAGGACTCGACGTCCCGACCGTCGCACCTTCCGGCAGGTCCGCAAGCGCCAGGCCCGCCACCGTCACCAGGCACTCGCGCGGGTCCTCTCGCTCCGGAACCGCCGCGCACACCTCAAGGCCCCCGGGCACGGCCGTCGGCACGTCCTTCAGGGAATGCACCGCAAGGTCAACACGGTCATCAAGCAGGGCCGCCTGGAGTTCCTTGACGAAGAACCCGATGCCGGGCAGTTGGGCCAGCGGCGCGGCACGGTCGCGGTCGCCCGCCGTGCGAAACGTCTCGATATGAACCTCCAGCGCCGGGTGCGCCGCCCGGAGGCTCGCGGCCATCTGGTTGGTCTGCGCCAGGGCGAGGCGGCTGCCGCGAGTGCCGATGCGAATCACTTCCTTCATAATCGGCAACGATAGTGGAAATTGCCGCCGTTCGCAAGCGAACTGTTTTCGGGTTGACGTGCGCGGCGGGCCATGCGAGACTCAAGGGTACGAAACCCTGGCCCGCTTGAAGGAGACATCGATGACCCCAGACCAGATGGCCGAACTGAAATGGTTTATCGAAATCGTCGGGAGCAGCATCATCATCCTCCAGGCCGTCGTGGGCGCGATCCTCATGATGGGCGTGCGCCGGATCGCCAAGAACGAGGTCGAACTCGCCGACCTGATCCGGCAGGCCGTCGCCAGGATCGAGAGCGACCTGCCGAGGAAGTAGGAAGCCTCGCCCGCCCTTAGTCCTGGCGGGCCGCGGGGGTCATCAGG
>CAYGWP010000128.1:0-9839 GCA_964353455.1 uncultured Anaerolineales bacterium | reverse complement strand
GAAACGGCCCCCTCACCCTACCCTCTCCCGCAAGGGGAAAAAATCAACCCTCTCCCCTTGCGGGAGAGGGTGCCGAAGGCGGGTGAGGGGTAGTTGCCTTTGGCCCGCTGGCAGCTTTCCCCTCATGCGGCGGAGCCTCGAGCGCACGCCAGATGACTTCCAACACGGTCGGCAACTGCTTGAAAAGCAAATTGTCGGGGAACCGGAGGACCTGGAAGCCCTGATCTCGCAGCCAGGCGTCGCGCTTGCGGTCATGATCCGGGCGGATGTAGTGCTGGCCGCCGTCCAACTCGATGATCAGTCGCCGCTCATAGCAGATGAAGTCGGCGATGTACTCGCCGACCGGCGCCTGCCGCCGGAACTTGTAGGCTGAGAATCGGCGGTCGCGCAGTCGAGACCAGAGCCGCCGCTCGGCATCGGTGGAGTTCTGACGGAGTTGGCGGGCAAAGTCTCTCTTGTTCATGTCCCCCTCACCCTACCCTCTCCCACAAGGGGAGAGGGAGAAAAGAAAGGTCATCTCACCGCACCCCCTCCCACAGGGGAGAGGGAGAAAAACGGCCCCCCTAACCCTGGCCCTCTCCCGCGGGGGGAGAGGAAGAAAGAAACCACCCCTCACCCGGCCTTCGGCCACCCTCTCCCGCAAGGGGAGAGGGAGAAAAACGGCCCGCTCGCCCTGTCCTCTCCCGCCTTGGGAGAGGAGAAAGAAATCACCCCTCACCCGGCCTTCGGCCACCCTCTCCCGCAAGGGGAGAGGGAGAGAAAAGAGGCACCCTCACCCTACCCTCTCCCGCAGGGGGAGAGGGAGACAAACAGCCCTCTCCCGCCCGGGGAGAGGGAACGGCTATTTGATGCGAAAGACGTGGATGATGGGTTTATCGGCGTCGGCCCAGGGTTCCATGAGGTAGAGGATGCCGCGCGGGCGGTCGAAGGCTATGTCGCGGAGGTGGAACTTCTGCTGGGGGGATTTGACGTGGTATAGATATTGGTCGATGTCCAGCGAGGCGTAGGGCTGGGGCTCGTGGGGTTTGGCGCGGCCGGCGGCGACGGCGGCAAGGTCGGCGGGGCTATAGAAGATGATCTGGGCGGCGAAGCGTTCGCCCCACCAGCCGCGGTCGTCGTTCGGCGGCGCGGGAACGGGCGGAAACGGCGCCTCGTCGGGCCAGACCACGCCGTTGGCGAAGCCGTACCAGCATTTCCCCAGGGCCTTTGTTCCGGCGAAGATGACGGCGGCGCGGTCGCCGGCGGTCAGCCACGCGCCGCCGGTCCACTCGTCGGCGTGATGATAGCCGCGCATGATGTTCTGGTCGCCGGAATCGACCGCGCTATAGAGAAGGAGCGGCAGCGCCCTGAGGCGCGTGCCCGCCGGCGGCGGGTTGCCGTCGAGCCACGGGCCGATGGCGATGATGCTGGGTCCGCGGCCGCCCTGCCCTCCGTCGCGGAACCGGCCGGTGGCCAGTCTGAGGCCCTTCGCATTGGCGTCGGCCCAGGCGTCGGGGATGGGGAAGAGGTAATCGTTGGTCACGTAACTGTGGATTTCGGCGACGGGCCACATGCCTGCGGTCTTGGGGTTCGAGAGGTCGAGGTCGCACCAGCCGTGTGTCGGGCCGGTGTAGCCCTCGTGCATGTGTTGTCCGAAACAGAAGTAGAGTTTGCCCGCGGTCTGCTGCCCCTGTGCGGGCAGGTAGGCGAGGCCCGCGCGGTAGATCTCGTAGTCCTTGAAGTTGCCGGCCTTCACATCGCGGAACGGCTGGAGCGTCTTGGCGACGGGCAGTTCCTCGGCGTTCTTCGCCTTCGAGATGACCGGCGCGGGTATGCTGATCTCCGAGACGAGCACCTGCTGGTCGTGGCCCATACCGAAGAGCGAGCCGGGGTAACCGTCGGCGGGGCCTTTCGGGTCGCCGTCGGGGCAGTATGCGAGTGCGTTGCCGCTCCATTCCCAAGTGGTCTCATTGGAGCCTTCGGGCAGGCGGAACGCGCCCTGGTACACGAGGTCGGCGGGCTGGATGAGCGGCGCGGCGGCCTGCGGCGGGGATTCCGCGGCGACGGAACAGGCCGAGAGGCCCATAGCGGCGATTGCGGCCGAGAGAAGGTGGAATCCGAGGATGCGCATGGTCGAGCCCCTTACGAAGAGATGATGCGGGTTGTCGCAGGCAGTTTACGTCGGGAGAAACCGCAGGCCAAGTTATTTCTGCTGACCTGCGCCGGAGTGGCGCCAGATGCCCAGGTTCCGCCAGGTTCCGGCGCCGGTCTGGCGGATGCCGAATGCGCCTGGGCCGAGTGCCGAGCCGCCGACGCGGCCGGTGTCGGTCCAGACGAGGACGGGCGTATTTGCGACCTCAAGCCGCAGGTCGCCGCCGCGCTTGATGAGGCGGCACTTGTACCAGACCGCGGCGGGGTCGGGCGGGGCGCCCTTCGAGCGGTTCGGGAGGACGGTGTCGTGACCGTCGGCGACGATGTCCGGCGGGTCGCCCTTAGAGAGCGAGATGACGCCGTCGGGGGCGTTATCGAGTCGTCCGCCGAAGCCGAGGGTGTATCCGCCCGCGCGGCCGGGGGCGGCGAACGTGACGAACGCCCGCGACCCGAAGGCGGCGGCCTGGTATTCCCACTCGGCGATGAAGTCGGCGGGCAGTTCCTCGGCCAGCCAGACGGCGGCATCGGTTAGACGGAGTGCCTTGCCTTCGCCGGAAGGCTGTCCGGCGGCGCGCACCAGGCCGCGCATCGGATCGGCCGGGTCGAAGACGTGGATGGGCGCGCCCTTGAGCGTGGCGGGGTCAACGGCGGTCCGCGGCGGGGGAACGGGCGGCAGGACGACCGGCTCGCCGGGGGCGGCGGTCGCGTTGACCTCTTCTGCGCCGATGTCGGGGGCCTTGCCGCCGGGGCGCGGGCGTCCGAGGCGGTCGCGAGTCACCTCCGGCAGGGGCATGGCGGCGTCGGCGGCCGGGCCTGCGGCATCCGGCCGCTCGGCGCCTTCCGGGCCCGCGAGGCGCGGGTCGGCCGCCACGGCCCCCTCGCCCTGGAATCCGACCTTGGCGCCGCCCGTGGCCCAGAAGAGGTTGCCTGCCACCTTATTATCGGCGGCGCCGTTCAGGTCGAGGAGCGTGCCGGCGGAACCGGCGAAGAGGTTGGCCAGGATGCGGTTGCCCTTGGGCAGGACGGCGTTGCTTCCGTACGGCGAGAACACGAGGCCCATGCGCCGGCAATTGACGACGGTGTTATTGGCGATGAGGCAGTCGTCGGCCTGCGTGTGGTTTCCGCCGCCGAGGGGCAGAGAGATGCCGGTGCGCTCGCTGGAAGCGCACAGGTTGTTAATGATGGTGTGGCGCGAGCCGTGGACGCGGATGCCGCCCAGGTTCCGCACGAGGACGTTGCCTTCGACGAGGCAGTCGTTTCCGCCGCGGAGCACAAGTTCCGCGCGGCAGTTGGCGGCCACGTTGTATCGGATGATGTTGCGGGAGGACTTGTTGGAGATGAGTTCCGGGTCGCCGCTGGCGTTGTCGAAGAGGTTGTATTCGACGATGGTAAATGCCTCCAACTGACCCGTATCCGGGGCGCCCTGGCCGAGTTGGATGGCCTCCTGTCCGTTCCACGCCAGGTGGAAGATGTCGCGGAAGGTGTTGTGGTCGAAGCGGTTGCGTACGCCGAGGGTCTCTCGGCTGCGGATGCGAAGGCCGAGGCTCATCGACTTCGAGCCTTCCCAGGCGCAGTGGTCCACGCGGTTGTCGCCGGCCGCTTCGCCCACCTCGACGATGTGACCGAAGGTTGACCGCGGGTTGCCGCAGTGGTCGAAGCGGCAGTCGGTGACGCGGCAGTGGCCGGCGCCGGCGATGAGAACCACGGTGTCCGGGCCGCACTGCTCGAAGTGGAAGCCGCGCAGTTCGATCCAGTCGGCCTTGAGGTTGATGGCGGTCTTGCGGCGGAAAAGGACGCCGCCGGGCGATGCCGGGCGGATGATGATGGGCCGGCCCTCTGCCCCCGCGGCGGGGACCTCCAGCCGCCAGTCGGCGTACGTGCCGTCGCGGACGGCGAGTTCGTCGCCGGGCTTCAAGGCGGGAGCGCGGGCGTTTGCCTCCTCGGCCGTGGCCGCTTCATAGACGGCCGCCGGGGCGGGAACCACACAGACCATCAGCAGGATCATCGTGACATGGCGATACATCAATCCTCCTTTGAGAGGCAGAGCCGCGCGAACTGTTCGGGCGGGGCGTCGCATTCCTTCATAAGACGGATGAGGTGGTCGGTCATGCGGCGCTCGGCCGTGGCGTCCTTCATGGGGTGCTGCTGCCTGGGGTCCGACTGGAGGTCGTAGAGGAGCGTCCGGCGGGTGTCTTCGGTGAGCCAGGACGGCCTGCCGCGCGGCGGGCGCGAGCCGCCGATCCTCATCACGCGGCAGCCCTTGCTGAACGAGAACGGGCCGGCGAGTTCGACGTCCTCCAACTCCTCGACGGAGAACATGTGGTTCATGTGCGTGGGCATGAGGGTGTACTCGCAGACGGCGACATCATCGCGCTCTGCGGCACGCATATAGACGTAGCGGCCGTCGGTCACGTTGACCTGCGCCCCGTGGAGGCCGAAGATTGCGGCCTCTCGTACGGGCCGGTCGCAGCGAACCGTCTCGCGGAGGCACTGGCCGAGCATGTCGGGCGTCGTCGGCAGGTCGAAAAAATCGAGGAGCGTCGGGCCGAGGTCGAGGGCGGGCTGGACGAGGCTGGAGCGCCGCTCGCCGCACTTTGCGCACCGCGGGTCCCACACGAAGAACGGCGTGTGGGCGAGTTCCTCGTACCAGGGCGTCCGCATCTTGGCCCAGTACTCGTGCTCGCCCAGGAGGAACCCGTGGTCGGTCCAGAGGATGAGCATGGTGTCCTTCCAGAGGTCGAGTTCATCCATGAGGTCCAGGAGGTCTCCCAGGCGGCGGTCGCACATGGAGAGGAGCGCGGCGTACTCGAAGCGGCAGTGCTCGACCTGGTCGTGGGATTCCTCGACCTCGCGGTACGACGGCCAGTCGAATCGCGGACCCTTGTAGTTATGTGGATACAGTTCCTTGTAGCGTGGGTGCGAGAAGAACGGCTCGTGCGGGTCGAAGGTCTCCATGTGGAGGAGCCACGGGTCGGCGGCGCGGTTGCGTCGGATGAAGTCGAGGCCGGCCGTGAAGGTGCGGGCCTGCGGGTGGAGTTCCTCGCGGTCCATGAATGCGCGGTTCACCAGGTCCTGCCGCGTCATGCGGTCGCGGCTGGCGTTGCGGCCGATGCCCGGCGGGAAATCAGGGTCCGCCACCTGGCCGATCCACGGGTCGCCTTCCTGGCCGCGCTCGAACTGCCACGTGCTGTAACGGTTGTGGTAGGTGCAGCCGCCGTCTTCCCAGTAATGGTAGTGGTCGCTGACGAGGTGGGTATAGACGCCCTCGCTCTTGAGAATTTCGGGGACGGAATCGTCGAACGGTTCCATCGGCCCCCACGAGCGGTGGAGGAAGTTGGGGCGCGCGGTGTGGAAGTCCCGCCGGGCGGGCATGCACGGCATCGAGCAGATGTACGAGCGGTCGAACGTGACGGTGCGCTGGGCCAGTCGGCGGAAGTTCGGCATGACGGTCCAGTCGCAGCCGTACGGCGGCAGAAAGTGACGGTTGAGCGAGTCGAACATCATCACGATGGCCTTCACGCACGGGCTCCTTCTATGCGGGCGCGGTTCATCGGCATGCCTGGCGGAGTTCTGCCCGGACGAGGACCAGCGCGCCGTGAGTCGGGGCTGAAAACCGTGAGAATGCCCTTGCCGATGGAAATGCTTGTTCCCCCTCCAATGCCGGGGCGGCCCTTCACCACAGCGGATGGGTGAACTCCACCGAGACCCTGAACAACTCGCCTTTGTCCACAAGGACCGTGTTGACCACCGATGAGCCGTCGAAGACGATCGGGGCAGAGGGCTGGGCCGAATCGTACGGCCCATTCTCCGTGCCGTCCACGACGACCAGATGGCGGCCGCCGCGCCTGGCCCTGAAGGCGATGTGCTTGGAGTCGGGGCTGAACGTCAGGCCGCGCGTCGAGTCGTATTCCTGGCCCTCGACGCCGTCAAGGACGATGCGCCACTTGCCGCCGCGGCGGCCCTCGTAGGCGATGTGCCGGGAGTCGGCGCTGAAAAACGGGCCGTCGCCCAGTTCCTCAAACTCCGGTCCTTCAACGCCGTCCACGACCGCAATGCACTTATCCTTCGCGCGCCAGACCACGTACGCCAGGTGCTTGGAGTCGGCGCTGAAGGTGAAATAGCCGACGCGGAAAGCGGGCTTCCCCTCAACGCCGTCGATGACGGCGAACGACTCGTTGCCGCGGCAGGCGCCATAGGCGATGCGCCGGCCGTCGGGGCTGAAGGCCGGCGGCCCCTCCATGAGACCCTCGTAGGCCTTTCCCTCCTCGCCGTCGATAACGTACGAAACCGTCGGCGGCGCGCCCGGTTGCCACGCACGGTACGCAACGTGCTTGCCGTCCGGGCTGAAGACCGGCGTCCCCTTGCCGATCTGGAAGCACGGCTTGCCCTGAGCGCCATCGACCACCGCCATCATCTGCGAGCCGCGCTTGGCAGGGTAGGCGACCCTGCGGCCGTCGGGGCTGAAGATCGGAACGTCGCCGAATACATCATCGAACGGAGGACCCGCCTTGCCGTCAACCACGAGGAACCGCTCGTTCCCCTGGCGGGCGCGGTATGCCAGCCTGTTTCCTTCGGGGCTGAACACGGGACCGCCGTCGAGTACCTTGTCATAGGCCGGCCCTTCCGCCCCGTCCATGACGACAAGGCACTTCCCCCCGCGCCATGCACGGTACGCCACGTGCCTACTGTCGGGGCTGAAGATGGGTCCGGGGGCGTCTATCCGGTCGAACTCGTGGCCGGCAGCGCCGTCCACAACCACTAGTTCTTCCTGCCCCCGCCGCGCCACGTAGGCGAGCCGATTGCCGTCGGGACTGAATACCGGAATCTCCCCGCCGATGCCGTCATAAGGCTTGCCCTCGGTTCCGTCCAGGACGACAAAGCATTCCCCTTTGGCCCCTGCGGCCCCGGCCGAAGCGACGCGTGCTGCAACGTAAGCCACGTGCCTGGAGTCGGGGCTGAAGACGGGACCGCGGTCGGAGATCATGGCGTAGTGCTTGCCGGCGACGCCGTCAATGACGACGACCCATCCGCCGCCCCTCAAGGCGCGAAAGGCCGCGTGCCGCCCGTCGGGGCTGACCACAATGGAATCGAGAGTGCCGCCGACCGGCAGCGCACCCAGCGGGGTCTCATCGACCACAAGGACGGTCTTGCAGCCGGCGCATGCCAGCAGCGCGACAGCGGCGACCAGGGCGAATCTCGGAATGTTCGTGTCGGCGGCCATGTGTGTTTCCCCTTTCGCTCCTGCGGTGCTACTTCGCCGGGTCGGGCACGGGCCTATCGAGGGCCCAGTGGATTGCGTTGATGAGCAGCCGATGGAACCCCTCGACCTTGAAGTCCTCGATGTGGCCGAGCGAGGTGTAGAAGACCCGGCCGCCCTTGTGCGTGTAGGTCCAGGCGACGGGGATATCGACCCGGTCGCGCTTTGTCGCGCCGCCGACGGCCTTGCCCACCAGGAGCGGCTTCGCCCCCTCGCTCAGCGGAAGGACGCCGTACAGCCACGAGCGGACGTGGAACTCCTTCGGCACGCCCTTGAGCACGGGGTGGTCGGCGGCCTGGGGGACGGTGCGGACGTCGGTGCTTGAGTCGCCGCCGTAGTGGAACTGGTACGGCGGCGTGCCCAGGACCGTGGGGGCGAACTCCCGCCAGTTCTTGAAGCCGATGGTGCTGGAGCGCAGCGCGACGACGGGCTTTCCGGCATCCAGGTACGCCTTGATCCTGGCCATCTGGTCGTCGGGGAGTTCGCGGAACCGGAGGCAGAAGACGGCCAGGTCGGCCTTCGCGAGCGCCTCCAGGCCCGGGATGTTGTTGCGGGTGGCCTGGTCGGGCTGCGCCAACAGCACGGTGCACTGCATGGCGTAGCGGTCCTGGAGTTCCTTGGCGATGGGCGGCATGGACTGATCGAACTTGTACTCGTCGTCGCCGATGATGAAGACGACGTGCGGCTTCTTTGCGGCATCAGGCGCGGCAGCCACTGCGCCGGCCGCCGCGGCCACAAGCAGGAAGAGGGGCACGAGGATGCGGACCGTCATGTCACCTCCTCCGGAGCGGATGGGCGCGGACCATCCTCTCGGGATGGGCCACGGAGCGTTCGCCGCGCGCGGACAGACATGGAGGCGGCGGTGGGATTCGAACCCACGAAATATGGCGGTTTTGCAAACCGCTGCCTTGATCCACTTGGCTACGCCGCCTTTGACTCCGGCGACACGCCCCAGGGCATGCCGCGCGAAACCACGAGCGGATTCTAGCCCCCCTCGGGCCGACTTTCAAGCCCTAAGAAGCACGGACCGCGCTCGAGGCGCACCATCCTTTTCGCTTGCCGGTCTCGGTGCGGTTTGGGATACTTGGCGAAACGCGTCTGGCCCTATCGCGCGATGGGACCGCCAGACGCCACTGGTCCGCATGGGCGGACCGCAACGTGAGGAACCGCACTATGTCCGGCAACAGAGTTCTTGTGGGTTTGGCTTTCGTGCTGATGCTGGCGGCCGCCGCGCCGCTTGCGGCCCAGCAGAAAGATGCGGCGTGGGCGATGTCGCAGGCGCCCGCCGATGCGTGCATCGTCGGATCCATCCGCGGATTCCTGGAACTCGAGACGGCCCTGAAGGAACTCATGGGCCCCGACGCCGACGAGATGCCGCTCGTCAAGTCCCTCGAGGCAGCCATGCCCGCCGGGGCGTTCGACACGACCGGGCCGGGCGTCTTCATGGTTCCGACCTGCGGCGCGGACCTCAAGGGCGTGCTGCTCCTGAGGATCAAGGACGAGTCGAAGATCAAGGGCGAGGCGGTGGAGGGCGGCGTCACGAAGATCGAGATGCCCGCGCCGCCTGCGCCGCCGGGCGCTCCGGAAGGTTTCAAGATGCCCGCGCCCGTCGTCTATGTGCTGAAGATGGGCGCGTGGGCGGCCGTTGCCGACGAGCCCGACGGCCTGAAGGCCCTCTCGGGCGCCACGACCCGCATGGCCAATCTCGCCGGCCGCGGGCAGGACGCCGCAGGCCACACCCTATGGGTATATTTGAATCCCAAGTCGCTGGCGTCGGCCGGCAAGCAGGCGGTCGCCAGGATGCAGGCCGGCCCCGGCGGAGGGGCGCCCGCCATGCCGGGGGCGCCGCCGAAGATCCTCGACTGGATGATGGGCCTCGCGGACCAGGCCGAATCGCTCTCCGCATGGGCCGACATCAAGGCCGAAGGCGTGACCGTCGCCGCCGACCTCCGGTTGGTCGAGGGGTCGCAACTTGCGGCCGCTCTGGCCGCCGCAGTGCCGGTCCAGAACATGCCGGGCGTGCTCCCGGCCGGCGACCGGCCGCTGGTCGCGGCGTGGATGCGCGTGGACTGGGCGAAGGCCGTTCAGCCCATGAAGGCGCTCTTCCGGCCGCTCGTTGACATCCTTACGGCGGGCGCCGATGAGGCCGGACGCAAGAGCATCGATGACATGTGGGCCATGTACGACCAGTTTGTCGGCGTCATGGGCGACGAGGTCGGCATCCTCATGGAAGCGGCGCCGCCGGGCCAGGGTATGTATCGCTTCACCGAGACGTTCGCCGTCAGGGACCCGGCCAAGTTCCGCGAACTCATGGCCAAGATGATGTCGGCCTCGCAGGAAATGATGAAAACGATGATGGGAACCATGGGCGGCATGCCGGGCGGGCCGACCATGAAGATGAATGTTGATTACAAGGCCGGGGCCGAGACCATCGAGGGCCTGCCCGTGGACG
>CAYGWP010000127.1:0-6457 GCA_964353455.1 uncultured Anaerolineales bacterium | reverse complement strand
AGAACCCCATCGAGCAGGAAGGCACGTACCCGCTGCCCGAGGCCCAACTGGACCGATTCCTCTTCGCCATCCACGTGCCGTACCCGACCGCCGCCGAGGAAGAGCGGATACTGATGGTCCCGACGGGCGAATCGGGCGAGGCGCAGGCACCCGTCATCGGCGCAGAGCACATACGCGGTCTCCAAGAGGTCGTCCTGGCTGTCCCGACATCGAGATATATTGTTGCGTATGTGGCAAAACTGGTGCGGGCCACCAGGCCGGGCGACCCGACGGCCCCCGACTTCATCCGCGAGATGGTCGAGTGGGGCGCGGGGCCGCGCGCGGGGCAGCACCTTATCCTGGCCGGGAAGGCACTGGCGGCGATGGCCGGTCGCGCCGCCGTCAGCGTCGATGACATCCGCGCGGCGGCCGTCCCGGTGCTCAGGCATCGCGTGGCCACGAACTTCGCCGCCGAGGCCGCGGGTCTCGATTCCGTGGCCGTCATACAGCGGCTCCTCAAGGAAGTGCCTGAGCCGCCCGTCCGCAAGTTCGCCGGGGCCGCCGCCGGCGTTTAGTACGGCATTGGTCGAATGTGGAAACGGCAAACTGCAAACCGCAAACTGCAATCAAACAGCAAAAGGCAAACAGCAAGAAAAGGACCGTGCGCGCGTCCTGACGTTTTGCCGTTTGCAGTTTGCTTTTTGATTGCCTTTTGCCGTTTGCTTTTTGCCGTTTGAATTGGGCCTCACATGCTTACTGCCGAACAATACCTCGTCCCCGAGATCGCACGGCGCGTCAGCCGCCTCGACCTGCGCGCAAAGTTCATCGTCCAGGGGTTCCTCTCGGGCCTGCACGCCTCGCCGTACCGCGGCTTCAGCCTTGAATTCGCCGAGCATCGCCGCTACGTGCCCGGCGATGACCCCAGGAACCTCGACTGGACCGCCTGGGCAAAAACCGACCGGCTCTACGTCCGCACATTCCAGGCCGAGGCCAACCTCTCCGCATACCTCCTGGTCGATACCAGCCGCAGCATGGGCTATGCCTCGCGCGAGGGCGCGATGACCAAACTCCAGTACGCCACCGCGTTGGCCGCCGCCATCGGGCACCTGCTCGTGCGGCAGCACGATGCGGTCGGCCTCGGCATCATCGGGACCGGCCTTGCGCGGTTCCTCCGGCCGCGCTCTGGCCGCAGGCAACTCGTGCGGGTCCTGGCGGAACTCGCCCAAGCCGATGGCGCCGGGCGGACCGACCTTGCACCGGGCCTCGAGGCGATCGCCCGGCGCGTGAAACGCCGCAGCGTCATGGTCCTTCTGTCGGACCTCGTCGATGAACCGGGGCCGGTGCTGGCGGCAATGAAACACCTTGCCCATCACGGGCACGACCTGATCGTGTTTCAGATTCTCGACGCGGCCGAGCGGCAACTCGACTTCGGCGGCCCGGTGATTTTGGAGGACCCCGAGACGGGCGCCCGCATCGCCACCGACGCCGATTCCATCCGCGCCGAGTACACCCGCCGCTTAGGCGAGTTCGTCGGCCTGTACGAACGCACCATCCGCGACCTCGGCGGTGACTTCGCCGCCATGACCACCAGCACCCCCTTCGACGCCGCCCTCTCCCGCTTCCTCCGCGAACGCAAACAACGTCTCTAAACCCGTCCGCCGAGCGCTTTTTCCGAGCCGCGATCGCAACTCGCGCGGCGGGCGGTCTTGCCCACCGCGCTATCCAGTTCAACTCACAAGAACAAGTTTGGCGACCTACTAGCTAAAGTTGCATGGAGCGGTGTGTCGATAGCACCGCTGAGGCGAGCGGTAACGCTCATCAGAGAGGCCTCGTGCCTATACTATAGGCAATACACAGACACTTAAAGGTACGTTTTTCAACATCTTCTGGGTTTCCGGTTTGCCGCAAGGGGGAATATGCATCATAATCCCCTACGTTCGAGCGGCGAGGCGACCGCATGGGGCGGCACGCGCGCGGCGCTTAGAGACTCTGCCCAGTGCTATGCGGGTGGAGAGAGGGGTAAGTCATGCCCGACACGAAGTCGGGCCGGTGTCAATCTCCGCCCTTCCTACCTCATCTCGATATCGCGGAGCGGCCGCCGATGGCTTCTCGACGGCGATTCCGGCGGACCAGGGCCCGATGGCATAGGGCCACCAGCCAATGGTCAAAGTCGGCTTGAGCAAAGTGCGGCAGCAGACCTGCCGTCAGAAAAAAGGCCACTAGATGCGACTGACCTATTATACTGGAAAATGTGGGCTGGTAGCCGCAAGGCAACGGCATACAGGCGAAACATGAAAGCGTCTTTTTTTTCCTTTGACACGTGCCCCCGCCGCCGGTACATAGGTGGTCTTAACCTGGCTGCACGTCAATATGGCTGGCGTTTCGCGTACGTAGGCAAAGGGGGTACATTGATGACCGCGCAGCATCCGCATGCGAAGCCCGCACCTTGGCAGCACGGCCTGACAACAATGGTTGTACGCGATGACGCCCGCCACAAGTTGTGTGGCTTTCCTCCCGGCCAGTTGAACCACGGCAATCTGCTAGGTCTGGGCCTCACAATGTACCTCAGTGGCGCCGCCATCCTTTCGGAGGCTCAGTTGAATGCCTTGTTGGTTGAGTGGAAACTTGAGCGGGACGCGCAGCTTCCGGAATTGATCGAATTCGGCGTCTACATTCACGACGCCATGCATCGAATTAAAGGCCGCTTCAATGAGCGTGTGATGGCGGGCCTGCACCATTTGGAGGAGGATGAGGGATCCGGGAAGGGTGCTGGTGGAGTTGGCAACATGGCGCGTGAAGTCAGGGATCAAGTGAACACCGCAACGACTGGACTCATGCAAATGCTTAAGGAATCTGGTGAACTCGAAAGGACCCTTCTGGACAAAGTCCGCAAGGGCGAGGCGATCAGCGAGAAGGACAACGGTGAAATTGAATCGGTGCTGAAACGCGGCGAGGCTACTTTCCGTATGGCAAGTGATACCATGAGTAAGGTGTCAACACTCTCGCTTGAAATGGACAAGCGCGTGAAGGCGTTCTTGGCTGAAGCGCACGAGGCTGTGCGAAATCGCCCCGAATGCTTGCTAGTATTAGGAGCTCAATCATGAACGCGGACCGCGGCGAGGCACACATGAGAGATTACATCTGCGGCGAACTGCATCAGCGGGAGAAGTCGCCGAGGAAGGATGCGGATTGGGGGCATCTTGTCTGCAAGACCAGCCGAGCCGCACATATGCGGGTGTGGCAAGAGCTGCCCCAGCGCGCGGTTGTGACCGAACTGGTAGCTTTGTTTGAGGTTCTTCTCGCCAAGATGCAGAAGATTTCCGACAAGGGCGAAGATGTGGCCATGTACATGGAGAATGTAGGCAAACGCCGTGACAGCTGCCTTAACTACTTGCAGGGGGTGCCTCCCCTTCTTCCGAAGAAGGGGAGCAAGGAGGAAGAGCGTCTGGTGGCGCACATGGCGGAACTTGCCGAGAGAGGCATCTGCATGTGGCCGCCGGACGACGACGGTGGTGGTGCAAACACAGCCGGGGTAAGCGTTTCGCAGAAGCAACGAGGCTAGCCACTGCGGTCTTGGCAGCCTTGGATGGGACGGTCGCCGCGGTCCCCCTTCAAGGTATCTTTACCCATTCACGGTAGCCCGTACTTGCAAAGCGGGTCTGTGGTTTCTTCTGCACTTGAGGGAAGTGCTTGAAAAACCCGGCCAGATTGGCCCGTCGTTGCGTGTCCGGTGCGTGACCACGCCCGACGCCTCCCAGCGTGTGTTTCTCAGTCACCTGGGCCTGCGGTTGCCCGAACGCCTCCGCCATGTGGAGGCAATCCCGCTCACCAGAACCGACGGCGTCCTTCAAAATGTAGCGGGAACTTTCCGCCCCGAACGGCCCTGGCGCCGTCGCCGAGGTACTTCTTGGGTCATGGCTGCGTAAGTTGGGCTGACACCCGAGTGCACTCGCCGGGGCCGGATGGCCGATAATCCCTGTATGGACTTTGCCGACCGGACAATCCTGGTCGCCTTGGTGGCGCTGGCGATTCCGCTGGCGGTCCACCTGCTGGGCCGCCGCAGCGCGCGGAGGATGATGCTGCCGACCATGCGCTTCGCCGAGGTCGCGCACCAGGCTAGTCGCGGATGGGTGTGGCTGAGGCGGGCCGGGCTGCTTGCGCTTCGGCTTGCGGCCGTCGCGCTGCTGGTCGTTGCGCTTGCGGGGCCGCGGCTGGCGGGCTCGAGTAAGGCCGTAGCGGGCGCGTTTAGCCGCGAGCCAAAGGCGAGCGCGTCGCCCCACCCCGCGCCCCCGGCCCCGAGCGCCCCCGCGGCGGCCGTCAGGGTCATCGTGGTCGATGCCGCCGGGCCGGAATCGGCGCGCGTGCGGTCGGCCGACCTCATGGCGGCGGCGTTCGCGGGCGAGACGGCGGGGGTGAAGCAGGTCGTCCGATGCATGGCCGCAGAGTTTAATATCGCAGCCGTACCGGCGGCGGCTAAACAAGGCGCCGGGGCGCCCTCGGCTGTGGTCTTCTGGGTCGGATCGCAGGCGCCGGCGGACGGCAAGGTGCTGGAAGAGTTCCTCGCGCGCGGCGGCGGACTTGTGTGGATGCCCGCCGAGGTCCGCCCGCCCGACGATCAGCTCGCGCGGGTCCTCGGCATCCGGTTCGCGGGCATCGGCGATGTGCGGGCCGGCATCACGATCGACCCGGCGGGATACGTGAGCGACCTCCTCGGCGCGTTTGAGGGCGGAACGAGCGGCGACCTGGGCGCGCCCGTGTTCGCGCGCCGGCTGCTCGTGACCGATGGCGGCGGCGACCTCATCCGGTTCCGCGACGGCCAGGCCGCGATCATCGACCGCTGCGACGGGGCGGGGCGCATCGTGGTCCTTGCGGCCGGGCCGGCCCCCGCGTGGGGAGACCTGGCGGGCCGGGCGGAGTTCGTCGTCCTGATGCACTCGCTGGTCGAGGCCCTGGCCCCGGCGCCCTCGCCGGCGCCCGAGGAGGCCCGCATTGTCGATTCCGCGCGCGCGGCCGCGCCCGAGGCGGCGCAGACGGAGGTCTCGCGCGGAACGGCGGACCTGACGGGCTGGTTCGTCCTTGCACTCGCCGTGGTCCTTGCGGCCGAGGGATGGGTTGCAGCGGTCTCGACGCCGAAATGTTTAGCCGTCGCCGCAAACGGCGACGGCCATTAAAGTTTAGCCGCGACTCGAAGAGGAGCGCGTGTTTGGCCGCTCGAAAACGCGCTCCTCGCTGAGTCGCGGCTAAACTTTCGGCCCCGCGAATCGTTTCGCCGCGAATCGTTTCGACACGCTTCGTTTAGCCACGAGCCGAAGGCGGGCGAGCGTTTAGCCGCGCACGGCAACGAGGGCGCGGACTAGCCGGGCGATGTCTTCGTCGGTGTGCTCGGCGGTGAGGCTGATGCGGATACGGCTGGTCCGCGGCGGGACGGTCGGCGGGCGGATCGCCGGGCAGAATATGCCGCGCTCCAGGAGCGCTGCGGCCAGGGCGAGCGCACGCTCCGGGTCGCCCACGATAACCGGGATGATTTGCGTTTCGCTTCGGCCGGTGTCGAAGCCTTCGTCGCGCAGGGCGGCGCGGAGGCGGTCGGCCAGGGCAAGCAACCGCCGGCGGCGCTGGGGCTCGCGGCGGACGATCTTCAGGGCGGCCCGCGCGGCCTCGCATGCGGCGGCCGGCAGCGCGGTCGAATAGATGAACGGCCGCGCGCGGTTCACCAGGAGTTCGCACACCTCGCGCGACGCCGCGACGAACCCGCCGATCCCCCCAAGCGCCTTCGAGAGCGTGCCGACCGAGGCCGTGATGGCCTGCGCCAATTGCGACTTGGCGCCGTTTAGCCGCGACTCGAAGAGGAGCGCGTCGCCCAGCCCCGCACCCCGCGGCCCCAGCACCCCCGTGGCGTGGGCCTCGTCGAGGAGAAGCATCGCGCCCGCCCTGCGGCAGGCGTCGGCTAGGGCGGCAAGCAGGGCGATGTCGCCGCCCATCGAGAAGACCGTGTCGGTGACAAGAAGCAGCCGGCGCGCGCCGCGTTTAGCCGTCGCCGCAAACGGCGACGATCGTTTAGCCGTCGCCGCAGACGGCGACGCTTGTTTCATGATCGCGGTGGCGTCATCGGCATCGGCGTGTCGGTATCGCGCGAGTTCGGCCCCCGAGAGGCGGATGCCGTCGTAGATGCTGGCGTGGTTTTCGCGGTCAGAGAGGACCGTGTCGCCGCGGCCGACGAGGGCCGAGATGACGCCCAGGTTCGCCATGTAGCCGGTCGGGAACACGAGGGCGGCCTCGGTGTGCTTGAAGGCGGCCAGATCGGCCTCGAGGGCGGCATGGGCGTCGGTGTGTCCGGCGGTGAGGCGGCTGGCCCCCGCGCCCCAGCCCCACTTCTCGACGGCCTTGCGAGCCGCCTCGCGGACCCGCGGATCGTTCGCCAGGCCGAGGTAGTTGTTGGATGCGAACTGAAGCACCATCCGCCGCCCGCCTTCGCCAAGGC
>CAYGWP010000126.1:0-1903 GCA_964353455.1 uncultured Anaerolineales bacterium | reverse complement strand
AGGCCGCCTGGACGGTCGCCACGCAAAGCGCGCTCGCGGAAGAGCACCTGTACGGTCTCCAGGGCTGGGTGCCCGAGGAGCGGGCAGCGGCGCTGGCGAGCGGCCTTGCATCGTCGGGCGTGGATGCGGCCGTCGAGACCCGCCGGCCCGCGGCCGAGGACCTGCCCCCCACGCTCCTCTGTCCGCCGTGGTGGGCGCGGCCGATGTTGGGTCTCTTCGGCATCCTCGGCACGGTTCCCGGATATGGGGAGTTCGACATCTCGGCGATGTTTATGATCTTCCTTCCGATCTTCTCGGCCATTCTTATCTCCGATACCGGGTACGGCCTCCTGTACTTGGTGCTGCCTGTCATTTTCTATCGGAAGATGGCGGGGGCGGGAGCGGCGGCGCTGGCGCAACTGGTCATCGTGATCGGCGCCCTGTCGCTCATCTGGGGCGTGCTGACGTGCAGTTTCTTCGGCTTCGATTTCTCGCCTTTCTTGGGGCGGACCGCGCCGTTCATCCCCGTCACCATGAAGAAGGAAAGCATGGACTTATTGATGCTTATCAGCATCACTCTGGGGGCGGTGCACCTGAGCCTTGCGCACCTGTGGCGGGCCAGGGCGGCGCTGCCCGAGATTGTGTTCCGCTGGCCCGCGAGGCCGGGGGTCGTTGTGTGGAAGATGAAAATTGCGCCGTCGAACCTGATTTGCCTGAGCGAATTGGGCTGGGCCGTGTGGCTCTGGGGCGTGTACGGCCTGGTGCGGATGTTCCTACTCAAGGACCCGTTCGCGTTCGAGGTGTTCCCGTACTACCCGTACATGCTGATCGCAGGCGGAGCGATGGCGGTCCTCTTCGCGGCCCCCGACCGCAATCCGCTGAAGATGATCGGCCTCGGTCTGGCCAACTTCCCGCTGTCGGCCATCGGCACGTTCGGCGACACCGTCAGTTACGTCCGTCTCATGGCCATCGGCATGGCGGGGAGCGCACTTGCGATGGCCTTCAACAACATGGGCGGGGCGCTGCCGTGGTACGCGATGATCCCGGTCCTCATGGCGGGGCACGCGCTGAACGTGGCGCTTTCAGTCGTCAGCCTCCTTGTGCACGGCGTCAGGCTCAACATGTTGGAGTTCTCCAATAACCTCGGCATGCAGTGGTCCGGTTACCGATACGAACCCTTTTCCAGGCAACGCGAACAGGAGAATTGACTATGGATGCCAATGTTTTTCTCGGACAACTGGGCACGGGACTGGCGGTGGGGATGGCGGCCCTTGGCAGTTCCCTCGGGGCCGGGGCCGCCGGCATGTCGGCCGCCGGCGCATGGGCCAGAGACGCCAAGGCCGGCAAGGGGCTCCGGTTCATGTATATTATCTGTGTCTCGGCCCCGATCACGCAGACATTCTACGCTTTTATCGTCATGAACCAGATGGCTCCGCGGTTGGCCGCGGCGGCCGCGGACGGCGGGGTCCTGTTCGCCATCGGTCTGGCGACAGGCATCGGCGAAATGGCCTCGGCCTGGGTCCAGGGCCTGATCGGCGCCGCAGGCTGCCGCATGCTCAGCGAGTCCGACGGGAAAGGCTTCGCACTGGTCCTGATCGCCCTGGGCATCGCGGAGACGGTCGGCATCTTCACGATGGTGTTCATGCTGCTGCTCCTGGGCTCCATCGCCGGATAGGCCTGGGGCGGGCGGCAGGTGCTCGTGATGGGCAATGGTCGGGGCACGGCATGTCGAAAACCCGCCCTGTTGGCGGGCCGCGCCCCTGTCTTCGCCGGACTTAGGAGTTGCTCGCATGAGCATTCAGCCATTTGCATTCCCGGCCGGCCGAAGTATAATGGGGCTGATGCGGGGCGACGGAGGCATGTTATGAAATTCTATTCATTCCAGATCGTCATTGAGAAAGAGCCCGAGGACGAGGGGTACTAC
>CAYGWP010000125.1:0-4151 GCA_964353455.1 uncultured Anaerolineales bacterium | reverse complement strand
CCGTTTGCCGTTTTGTTTAGCCGTCGCCGCAAACGGCGACGGTTTTCAAAGACGCTGCCGTGCGCGGCAGCGGCTAAACGTGGTCGCACGTAAGTCGCGTTTCTGCAAAAACACTTACATCAATTTCGACCTCCGAAACGGCAAAAAAACGCGTTTTCGGACCCCAAAACGGCCCTGGCGCTAGCGCCAAGGGGGTTTGACACCTCAAATGTTAAGATGGGCAAGACGTTTTTCGATCGGTTTTGATCGGTTTTGACACGGTTTTTACCGCTTTTTGACGGGTTTGAACGGTTTTTTCACTTTCTTTGACAGACCCAAATTGACGTAAGTGCCATTTTTGCAGAAACACTTACGTCAATTCCGCCCTCCGAAAGCGCAAAAAATAATCAGGTGCCAGGCATCAGGCCATACCATTAGTAGTGGGTCGGAGCGGCGCGCGAATACCATATATGGTGAGGCTGTAGCACCGTTACCCGGAACATGCCATCCGGCCCTCGCAAGGTGAAGCGTTTGGGTCGTCTGGAAGCGGCCTTCGGCCTGGGCGTCGCGAAGCATGTCGGCGGCGATTCGCTGGCTCAGGTGCGGGGCGGTCCGGATGCGGCAGACCGTCTTCTGCATCTTGCGGTGACCCCGGTTGCCGCGCTCCACCGCGTTGGAGGCGGCCGGCAGCAGCGAATCATCCGGGAACGTCAGGGCCTTTTCGAGGTTGGGCGAAAACAATTTGTTCCATAAATCCGGTAGTTTTTGGCATTTGGGGCTTGACAGCCGCCCGGCTTTGAATAATCATACTCTAGAGCGGCTATCTGAAAGCCGATAACATAGATGGCGCCGCGCGAGTGGCGCCGGATGATAGGAGACCACAAGGACAACTTAGTGGGAAGTGGAGCGGCGCTTACGCTCCGTGTGTGGTTGAGCCCAAGGCTAGTGGTGAAGGCGCCGGTGCGGATCGCGCGGGCGCCGGAACCGGCCGTAGATGAGTCGTGACCAGTCAGACTGAGCAAACCGGGAAAACGCGGTCCGCTCCGCCCGACGCGGCAAGGCGGGCGATCCGGGCCGCCAATCGGCGGAAAGGGCAGAATCGGATGATGCGAGGGCGAGTCGGCACTCTCTGGACCGTCACACCGGTTAAAGAGGACCGCTCCGACTGATCCACCCTCGCGCCCAACGTCTATTCCTGGTTGTCTGACGGCTCTGTAGCGGCCATTGGGGCTATCCCGCCTCGGACGTAAGTTCCCTACTCGCGGCACTCTGATCGTTCGCGCTGCATCCAGGGCGTCGCACCTCCCAGAAAGCGAGTAGCCACATGCTGTTCCTGGCACAGGAGTTGGGTGGACTGACTGCGCTCATCGGCGTCATCGCAGCCCTCGTCGGAGCCGGTATCGGATTTGGCATTGCGTACGTGATCTTCTCCAAGCGCGTCCGCCAGACCCAGTCTCAGGCCGAAGAACTTACCGCCAAGGCCCGGCAGGAGGCCGATGCGCTCCTGAAGGACGCCAGGGTCACCGTCAAGGAAGAGGCGATCCGCGCCCGCGACGCCTTCGAGAAGGAGACGTCGAAGACCCGCGAGGAACAGCGGGAACGCGAGCGCCTTGTCACGAAGCGCGAAGACGCCCTCGAATCCAAGATGGAGACGCTCAATCACAAGGAGAAGGCAGTCGAGGCGGGCGAGAAGCGCGTTGCCGACATCGAGAAGAACTATAAGACCAAGCAGGCCGACCTGGACCGCATGATCGCCGACGAGAAGCGGACGCTCTTCAAGATCTCCGGCCTCGACCAGAACCAGGCGCGGGCGATCCTCCTGGAGCGGATGGAGGCCGAGGTCCAGCACGAGGCCGCCGCACTCATCCAGCGGGCCACCGAGCAGGCCCAGGAAACCAGCGACCAGAAGGCCCGGCAGATCCTCGCCACGACCATACAGCGCCTGGCCTCCGAGTACACCGCCGAGGCCACCGTATCGACCGTCGATATCCCGAGCGACGAGATGAAGGGCCGCATCATCGGCCGCGAAGGCCGCAACATCCGCGCCTTCGAGCGAGTCACGGGCGTCGATGTGATCGTTGACGATACCCCCGGCCTCGTCGTCCTCTCATCGTTCGACCCGGTGCGGCGCGAGGTCGCCCGGCGGAGCCTGACGAAACTCATCGCCGACGGCCGCATCCAGCCGCCGCGCATCGAGCAGATCGTCTGCGAGTGCCGCAAGGACGTCGAGGCCGACATCCTCGAGGCCGGTAAGCAGGTGGCCCTCGACACCGGCGTCCGGGGCCTCCATCCGAAGGAAGTCCAGTTGCTCGGGCGCCTGAAGTACCGCACGTCCTACGGGCAGAGCGTCCTTCAGCACTCGATCGAGGTTGCCCATCTCTCGGGCATGCTGGCCGAGGAACTCGGCCTCGACGGCCAGTTGGCCCGGCGGGCGGGCCTCCTGCACGATATCGGCAAGGCCGTGGACCACGAGGTCCAGGGCGGCCACCCGGAGATCGGGGCGGACCTGGCGCGCCGCTACAACGAGCGCGAAGAGGTCGTCCACGCCATCAGCGGGCACCACGAGGCGAATGTGCCGGATGCCCTCTACACGATGATCGTATCGGCGGCGGATGCCGTGAGCGCCTCCCGGCCCGGCGCCCGGTGCGAGACGCTCGAAAAGTACGTCCAGCGCCTGGAGAAACTCGAAGAGATCGCCAAGCGGTTCGCGGGCGTCGATTCGGCCTACGCCATCCAGGCCGGCCGCGAAGTCCGCGTCGTCGTCGATGCCGACAAGGTCAACGACGACCTCGCCATCACGGTCTGCCGCGATATCGCCAAGGCCGTCGAGAACGAACTGACGTACCCCGGCGAGGTCAAGGTGACGCTCATCCGCGAGCGCCGCATCGTCGAGTACGCGCGCTAGCGCAAACGAGCCGCGGGCGTAAGCCCGCGGGTACTGGCTGCGCGACAACGTACCCGCGACCTTACGGTCGCGGCTCGAAGCACGCTCGCTAAAGGGTGCCCCCATGGAATTTCGCGCGCTCGTCATCGGCGACATCGTCGGCAAGCCCGGCCGCCGGGCACTGGCCGCCGCCTTGCCGAAACTCCTCGCCGGCCGGCCGATCGACATCATCATCGCCAACGCCGAGAATGCGGCCGGCGGGTCCGGCATCTCCCCCGCCATCTTCGAGGAAATCCGCGCCCTGGGCGTCGATTGCCTCACGATGGGCGACCACGTCTATCGCAAGAAAGAGGCCGTGGCACTGCTGGCCGAGTCGGACCGCATCCTCCGGCCCGCGAACCTTCAGCCCGAGGCCGTGGGCCGCGGGTACACGGTCCTCGAGAGCCAGTCGGGCTTCCCGTTCGCGGTCGTGAGCCTCCTGGGACGCACGTTCATGAAGCCGGCCGACTGCCCGTTCCACGCCGCAGACCGGATCCTGGCGGAGATCGGCGACCGCACGAAACTCATCTTCGTTGATATGCACGCCGAGGCCACGAGCGACAAGGTCGCCATGGGCTGGCACCTCGACGGCCGCGCGACCGCCGTCCTCGGCACGCATACCCACATCCAGACGGCCGATGAGCGAATCCTCCCCAGGGGCACGGCCTATATCACCGACCTGGGGATGACCGGGCCGTACGACAGCGTCCTGGGCCGCAAGAAAGAGAAGGTCCTGGCGGCGCTGGTGACGGGTATGCCTACATATTTCGACGTGGCAATCGGCGACCTCCGCGTCTCGGGCGCCCTCGTGACCGCCGACACGCAGACGGGTCTCGCGACGGCCGTCGAGCGGGTCTCGGTAAGCGTCTCCGAGACCGAGGCGTTCCCCCCGAAAGAAGCCGCCAAAGAGCCTCCCGAACCCGCCGAGCCCGGCAACGGCCTGGAGTGCCCGTAAGTTCCTCGCCCACCCCTTTGACCTCTTCCGAGCCTGTGTGCCACGGCCGGTCTTGTCCGGCCGTGCGCGGGGCGTCGCGAGTGGCCCGTGTGCCACGGCCGGCCTTGTCCGGCCGTGGATGGAGGCGCGGAGCGTGTGTGTCGCGGCCGGTTTTGTCCGGCCGTGGATGGGGCGTGGAGCGTGTGTGCCACGGCCGGCCTTGTCCGGCCGTGGATGGAGGCGCGGGCGGTGGCATACCGGTTTCGCGGGGGCGCGACGGAAATGTCCGGCAGGGGCTGCGGTTGTCCGCGGTTT
>CAYGWP010000124.1:0-5056 GCA_964353455.1 uncultured Anaerolineales bacterium | reverse complement strand
CGTGACGGTCGGCAGCACGCTTAAGGCCGGGGCGATTGTGGCCCCGACGGTCAACGTCGGAGTGGACGGCGGCGCGAAGGGCATCCTGACGGCCTCCAGCGGCAACCACACCAATCTGTCGATCCACTACGGTTCTGCGGCGTACAGCGGAATGCTGACGGTGGAAGAGAAGATCACGGTCGGCTCGGCGGGGTCGTCCGGCAGTCTGACGGCCGGCGACACGTCGGTCAACACGCTGCACGTGCTGAACGGTTCTGCGACGCTCGGCAAGGTGACCGGGACGGGTACGAGCCCGTCGATCACGCTGGCCGACGGGATGAATGCGTCGATGACGCAGTTCCGGACGTCAAGCGTGAGTATCGGAGACGGTAGCACGCTGACGCACGGCAGCGGGACGAGCGTCGTCAATTCGCTGTCGATCGCGGGTTCAGGGACGCTGGACATCGGCACGGGCCGGATGGTGATCGATTACGACGGCGACCCGTACTCCAGCCAGTTCGAGGATGTGAAGGCTTGGCTCCAGAGCGGCTGGTTCAGCGCGGACGCCCCGTGGTGGGGCACTGGCATCACGAGCACGGCGGCGAGGGACAACCCCGATCTGTACGCGGTGGCGATCGTGGACCAGGGCCGGCTGTTGTATGAGACGGGCGAGTTCTGGTACGGCGTGGGCGGGACGCGCAGCGAGACGTTCGGCGACGTGGTGCCTGACTGGTCGAGCATCCTTGTGAAGTTCACGTACCTGGGCGACGTTGACCTGGACGGTCAGGTGTACGACGACGACGTGGGCATCATGAACGGCAGTTACACCACGGCGCCGCCCGATCCGCTCCTGGAGTTCTGGAACGGCGACATCTTCGGCTTCGACGGGTGGGTGTACGACGACGAGGCTGGTATCATCGGCGGGTCGTACCTTAACGGTCACGGCGACCCGCTGGGCGCGGTGGCGATCATCGGCGGTCCTGGCGCAGGTGCGATACCTGAGCCTGCGACGCTGGCGTTGCTGGGTCTTGGGGCCCTTGCGTCCCTTGTTGCCCGTCGCCGCCGCGGCTAGATGCGATCCTGACCGGTTCCGGGCGGCCCCCCAGGGCCGCCCGGGGCCGGCTTCGGCCTGTCCGCGAAGCAGACTTCACCGGCAGTCCGTCCACCGATGGCCGTGTGCGGCCGGCGCCCGCTCCGACAGTCTTCGTGGATCAGAATTTCACGTTTGCTTCTTGTTCCCCGTGTTTCTCTGCGCCGAAGAGGCGCGGCTAAATGCTTGACCAACGTTGCCGGGGTCCTACAATCGCTTGCGTATGCACTGCCAGGCGCTTTGGGTGATAGTGGTCCTCGTGTTGGCCGCAGGCTGTGGAAAGAGCGCGCCGGCCGCGTCCGCTTCCGAGTCGGCCAGGCCGCTGCGGATCCTCAGCCTGACGCCGAACATCACCGAGGTCCTCTTCGCGATGGGCCTGGGCGACAAGGTGGTCGGCCGCTCCACGTTCTGCGCGTATCCGCCGGCGGCGCTCGCGGTGCCGGCCGTCGGCGACACGCTGCAACTGAGCCTCGAGAAAGTCATTCGCCTGGAGCCGACGCTCTGCTTCATGATCACGCGGCGCGAGGCTATTCCGCGGCGACTGGAGGGCCTCGGCATCCGCACCGTGTCGCTCGACTCCGACACGATGCAGGAGATGCTGGAATCGATCCGCACCATCGGCCGCGAGACGCACCGTGAGGACGCCGCCGGGGCGCTCGTCGCCCGCATCCAGGCCGACCTGGACGATGTGCGGCGTCGCGTCGCGGGCCTCGCGCGACGGAAGGTCCTCTTCGCGTTTCCGATGACGGTCGGCTCGTCGCGGATCATGGTGGCGGGCCGAGGAACGTTTGTCGATGAGTTGCTTAGTGTCGCCGGGGCCGAGAACGCCTACCCGGACCGGGCCGACTGGCCGAGCATCGGGCCGCAGCAGGTCGTGGCGCTCGCCCCCGAGGTGGTCGTCATCAACGCCGCCGGCGACGACGCCCCGGCCGACCGCATCGACGCCATCCGCCGCGCGTGGCGGAGCCTGCCGAGCGTCCCGGCGGTGGCGGGCGGCCGCGTCCACGTCCTCACGGAATCGTACCTGACGATTCCCGGCCCGCGCGTCGGCCAGGCCGCGCGCCTCCTGGCTGAGACCATCCATCCCCAACCGGGGCAGGGGCCGAAACCGTGACCGCACGTCCGCTCACAGTCCGCCGATACGTGCTGGCCGTCATGGCCTGGCTCGCGGTCTGGCTGGTGGCGGCGGCGGCGGCCGTGGTCGTCGGCGGCAGGCTCTGGTCGTGGGGCTCGTGGAACCAGGTGGAGGACGTGCTGCGGCTGCGCCTTGAGTGGGTGATGACCGCGAGCGTCGTGGGCGCGGCCCTGGCGCTGTCGGGCCTCGCATTCCAGGCGCTCCTGAGGAACCCGCTGGCCGAGCCGTACATCCTGGGCGTATCGGGCGGCGCGGGCCTCGGGTTCATCCTGTCGAGCCTGCTGTTGAGCGCGGTACTTGCGCCGGTCTTCGGGTTCCTCGGCGCGCTGGTGACCGTGGTCGTCGTCTATGCGATTGCGCAGCGGCGCGGGCGCCTGGAGCCGTACACGCTGCTCCTTACGGGCGTGATCATCAACGCCTTCTACGGGGCGGCGATCATGCTCGTGACGGCGCTGGCGAAGCCGAACGAGCGCGGCGACATCGCCGTCTGGATGATGGGCAACATCGGCGCATTCGGGCCGCAGTGGGAGTTGATTGCCGTGGTCGGCGGCCTGGTCGTCGCGGCGACCGTCCTCTTCGCGTTCCTGGCCAAGGGGTTCAACTTGGTGGCGGTGGGCGAGGACACCGCCGGGTCGCTCGGCGTGCCCGTAGAGCGGCTGCGGATGGTGACGTTCGTGGCGGCAAGCCTCGTCACGGGGGCGTCGGTGGCGCTGGCCGGGCCGATCGGATTTGTGGGCCTCATCTGCCCGCACATCCTGAGGATGGTGCTTGGGCCGGACCACCGGCGGCTGGTGCCGGCGGCGCTCCTGTTCGGCGCAACGTTCCTCGTGCTGGCCGACCTTATATCGTGCATCTGGGAAGGCGCGACCGACCGGACTCTGCCGGTGGGCGTCCTGACGGCGATGTGCGGCGTACCGTTCTTCATTTATCTCTTGAGGGCAAGATGGCGGCGGATGGCGGAAATCAGGTGACAGGCGCCCAGCCGTACCTGGCGGTGCGGGACCTCGTGTTCGCGTACGCCGCGCAGCCCGTGCTTCAGGGCCTCTCGCTCGGCGTCGAGCGCGGGCGGCTCCTCAGCATCCTCGGCCCGAACGGGAGCGGCAAGACCACGCTGCTGCGGATCCTGGTCGGGCTGCTCGAGCCGGCCTCCGGCGCGGTCCTGCTGGGGGGGGTGCGCCTGGAGGAGATTCCGCGGGCGGCGCTCGCGCGGCGGGTCGCCTACGTGCCGCAGGAAACGCTCTCGTCGGTCGCATTCACGGTCCTTGAGACGGTCCTCATGGGCCGCTCGCCGCACACGGGGGCCCTGGGGTTCGAGACGCCGGGCGACTGGCACGCGGCCCGCGAGGCCCTGCGGCGGACCGACGCCGAGCAGTTCGCCGAGCGGGGCCTGGAGGAACTTTCGGGCGGCGAGCGGCAGCGCGTCATCATCGCCCGGGCGCTCGCCCAGGAACCCGAACTCATGCTGCTTGACGAGCCGACCGCTTTCCTCGATATCAAGCATCAACATATCATATATGGCCTGCTGCGGCGGCTGGTGCGCGAGCGGAACCTCACGGTCATCTGCGTCAGCCACGACCTGAACCTTGCGGCGGCCTACGCCGATTCGCTCGTCCTGGTTTCGTCGGGTCGCGTGGCGGCGGCGGGCAGCCCGGCGGAAGTCCTCCGCCCGGAGGTCCTCTCGCCGGTCTATGGGACGCCCGTCGAGGTCCGGACCGACGAGGCGACCGGCCGCCCGTACCTGCTGCCTCGCCCGCCCGAGTAGTGCCCTTGTCGCGCGGCGGGTCTCCCAAAATGCTGCGCGGCGGGTCTCCCGACCCGCCGCGCTACGTCGCCGTGTGCGGCGACGGCTCAACATTCGCGCCGCGCTACGTCGCCGTGTGCGGCGTCGGCTCAACATTGGCGCCGCGCTACGTCGCCGTGCGCGGCGACGGCTCAACATTCGCGCCGCGCCCGGCGCGGCTTTTCCTGTATAATCATAGGGTGGGAGGCCGAAGAAAGCCTCTAGCGGCACGGACGCTCGGCACGGCCCCTACGAGCGGAGAGGTTCGATGAGATCGCTTCAACCGGAGAAACGCTGGCGTCCGTTTCCGCAGGCCGCGCCCGCGGCGCGCATGAGGCCGGCCGCGTTCCAGGCGCCGGTCCTCCCGCCGCCGGATGCCGAGGGGCCGCGGGCCGCCTGGGCGTTCGCTTGCCCGAACCCCTTCTGCGACACGGAACTCGTGGTCCCGCCCGAGCAGGCCGGCCTCTGGGTAGAGTGCCCGGAGTGCGGGCTGCGGTTCCTGCTTCCGCTGAGGGTTGCGGCCGCCGCCGCGAAGCGGGCCGAGAAGAAGTCGGCGCCGAAGGCCGAGGCTTGGCCCGAGACGCCGGCGAAGTCCGTCCCGCCGCCGGCCGCGAAGGAATCAAGGACCCTCGGGGCGCTTGAGGCCCTCGCACAGGCGAGTCGCGCCCCGGGCTCCGCGCCCGCGCCTGCGGGGATTCGGCGTGCGTCCTCGCCGGCCACTGCGGGAGTTGATCGCCGGGCCGAGCGCCGCATGCCGATGTGGCAGCGGCTCGATGCGACGGCCGCCGCCGAGCAGGGCCGCAAGGGCCGGCCCGACCTCGCGCTGACGTGGGTGGTAGCCCTCGCGGCTGCCGCCGGCGTGGTCGTGGCGGCGTTTGCCTCGGGGGTGCAGGACCTCGCGCTCGGGGCGATCGTGTTCGTCGGCCTTGCGGGCGTGCGGACGGTCATGGTCGCGCGCCGTCCGTGAAAACTTAGAGAGGAGAAGGCACTGCTGAAGCAGTGGCGCGGGACGGTGCGGCGTCGCATCGGCCTGTTCGACAGTGAGTTCAACGCCGGACGGACGCTCTGCCGC
>CAYGWP010000123.1:0-6840 GCA_964353455.1 uncultured Anaerolineales bacterium | reverse complement strand
ACAGCGGGCAGGCCGTCGCGTGGCCTCGCGCCGACCCCCCCGAATGGTACAAGGCGTGGTCGGCCGTTTCGCCCGGGTCGTACATCGAGATGGACTACGTGCGGCAGGCGGTCGCGCTCGGTATCCACCGCGACGGGAAGGCCCTTGCGGCCTCGGCCGACGCGATGGTCCGCCGCGCGCGGGCCGTCATGGCCGAGATCGAGCGTGCCGGCGCTCCGCCCGAAGCGCGGGCCGCCGTCGCCCGTCAGTTGGCCGCGCTCGAAGGGGTCCGCGACCGCCTGGCCGCGCGCCTGGCGGCCGCCCCGCAGGATATCGCGGGCCTTCGGCGCTTGTGGCTCGACGCCCGGCTGGCCGCCCGGCCGATCGTCCTGGCAAACCCGGCCGTCGATTTCAGCCAGGTCGCCTTCGTCGCCGGCTACCCCGGCCATTCACTTATGAATATCACCGGATCACAGTACCCCTGGACTCACAAGCCCGGCGGCGACATCTGCATCAAGACCGGCCTCGACCCGGCCGCGCCGGTCCGCGGAGTGATCGCCGGACGGCTCGGCCCCGGCCACGTTCACGGCATCGACCTCTGGTGGGCCGCCGACCGGTTCGTCTTCGGCTTTGCCCGCCAGCCGAACTGGCCCCCGCGATTCGACACCGAGAACGGAATGAAATCGTTTGAACTCCGGACCGACCAGCCCCCCACGCACATCTTCGAGGTGATGGCCGACGGCACGGGCCTGCGGCAGGTGACCGACCACGCCGTCTGGAGCGATTTCGAGCCCACCTACTGCGCCTCGGGCGATATCGTCTTCGCCTCCGACCGCTCGGGCCGTTCGTCGGAGTGCGGCCGGTTTGCCAGCGACCACACAGTCATCAACCTTTACGTGGTCTCCTCCGACGGCCGCCGCATCCGTCGCCTGAGCGACAATAAGGACATCGACCGCTACCCGCACTGCCTCGCCAACGGTCTCATCGCCTACACCCGCTGGGACTACCAGGAACGCCACTTCTTCGAGATCCACTCGATCTGGACGGTCCGGCCCGACGGAACGATGGCCGATGCCCTCTTCAAGCAGCACCTGCGCGCCCCGTACGGCCTGCGCGACGTGCGCAGCGTGCCCGGCGGGCAGAAACTCGTGGCCGTCGGCACCGGCCATCACACGCTCGCATACGGCCCGGTCATGCTGATCGACCCGACGCAGGGCGTGAACGCCCAGGCCGGCATCCGCATCGTCACCCCCGACTGCGTCCCGCAGGAGGGGCCGACCGGCGGCGCGCCCGTGCCGGAAGGCGGCGTGCGCGACGGCGGCGGCGTCTGGCACTCCCCGTGGGCGCTCTCCGAGACGGCCTTCCTCGGGGCCTACTCGTATGAGGGCCGCGGCGCGGGCGAGGCCGGCAAGAAGGCCGCAGGCTTCGCCATCTATTTCATTGATGTTTATGGCAACAAGGAACTAATCCACCGCGACCCGGTCCTCTCGTGCTCGTTCCCGATGCCCCTGCGGAAACGCCCGCGACCGCCGATCACCCCCGACTCGACCGACCCGGCCAGGCCGTACGCCACCGCCTACGTAACCGATGTGTACGAGGGTCTCCGCGGCGTGCCGCGCGGCACAATAAAATACCTGCGGATCGCGCAGCACGTCGGCTGGCCGCTGGACGAAAAAATCGGCGGCATGAGGTGGATTCCGGGCAACGCATTCGAGTGGCAATTCGGGTTCTGGTCGTGGTCGCCGGTCCGCGTCATCGGCACGGTGGCGGTGGAGAGCGACGGCTCGGCCCACTTCAAGGCGCCCGCCGATGCGGCGGTTTACTTCCAGGCGCTCGACGAGCACTTCATGGAGGTCCGCCGCATGCGGAGCCACGTGACATTCCAGCCGGGCGAAGTGCGCGGCTGCCGGGGCTGCCACGAGACGCAGGACCTGGCCCCGGCAGGCTACGCCGCCGAGGCCGCCCTCGCGCTGCGACGCCCGCCCCAGACCCCCGCGCCCCCTCCCTGGGGCGCTACGCGCCTCCTCGGATACGAGTGGCTTGTCCAGCCCGTGCTCGACCGGAACTGCGTCCGGTGCCACGACACGAATCACCCCAAGGGCCTCGACCTGACGGCCGCGCGAGGCCCGGACGGGTTCTATCAATCGTTCCGGACGATGTTCGGCGTGCCCCCCGGCCGCGCGGCCGACCCCAAGCGCGACAAGGCGGCCCGGGCGCTCGTCTCGGTGGCCGACCGGTTCAGCGGCGCGGGCGTCTCGCAGCCGATGGAGTTTGGATCATATAAAAGTCCGCTCGTTCAGCACCTCTTGAAGGATGAGCGGCATCGCCGGGAGGTCAAACTCCCCGACTCCGACTGGCAGGCGCTCGTGACGTGGATCGACGCCAACGCGCCGTACTACGACACATTCTTCAACAAGCGTCCGGCCGGCGGCGGACCCCCGCGCCGCGGCGTTCGCCTTGAGTTGCCCGATCCGTTCGCGGCCATCCGCGAGCCGCCACAGGCGCATGTCGCCGTGCTCGCCGAGTGACCGAAAGTGTGCCACGGCCCGTACGGGCCGGGCGATTGCGTCGAAGGTCCTGTGAATCTCATGAAAAGTATGATTCCGGCCCTCGCCTTCGCGGCCGCGCTCTTCGCCGCCGTGCACGCCCGCGCCGCCGAGTTCCAGGAATCATTCACACTCCGAGAACCCCTCGGCTGCCTGTGGACGGAGGAACTCGTGCACCGCGACATGAAAACGTCCGGCGGCAACGTCGCAGCCGACTCCTTCGCGATTTTCGACTCCGAAGCCAAGGCCGTCCCCGTCCAGGTTGAGGTCCTCGAAGGCAAGCCTGAGGCCGTCCGCCGCGCGCGCCTCTGGTTCAAGACTACGCTTGCCGCCGGGGGCGAGGCCACGTACCGCGCGGCCTGGAACGATGCCGGCCGCAAGGCCGCGCGCCCGGAGGGCGGCATCCTGGTGCGCCGCGGGCAGGACGAACTCATCGTCCTCGGCGGCCAGTTCGAGGTGATGGTCCCCGCGCCCGCCAAGCCGTTCGCCAAGCCCGTGGAGATGAAGAAGGTCCCCGCGCCGATCCTCGGCGTCCGCCCCTCGGGCGATGCCACGTTCCTCGGCTCGTGGTCGCTGGCCGGAAGCGGCCGCGCTAAGGAAGTCCGCACCACAGTCTCGGCCGCAGGGCCGGTCTGGGCGGCGGTGCACCTGAAGTACCTCTTCGAGGACCGCGGCCAGTCGTACGATGTGTCGCTGAAGATCGTCCGCGATGAACCATATATAGATATATCTGAACGGTTCCGCCTCCCCGCCGCCAGCCGCATGACCGCCGTCTTTCAAGGCAAGCGCCGCCCCGCCCAGGCCCTCTTGATGCCGTGGTATGTCGAGAAGGAAGGGCGGCGCGAGCCGGCTAGTGACCTCGTGCGCCTCGCGCTGGATGAGCGGTTCCGCCCCGGAGATTCTCTCGCCGTCCTCCGGCCGCGGTGGACTCAGGCCCGCGCGGCCGCACAACTGGTGCTTGCCACGGGTTTGGGCGACCGCGCCGCCGAAAGCGATGCACGCAGCCGCGCACTGGGGGCCGCCATGATCGCACCCGGCGAGTGGCTGCGGCCGTACGACTGCTTCCCGTCCGCCCGCGTGACCGACAGCCGCGACGGCCTCGCCATCGACTTCCCGCTCCAGGAAGGCCGCCGCCGCTGGGCGCTCCTCGCGGGCCAGGCGCAGCGGTTTGACTCGAAATCCGAAGTCCAGGCGCTCCTCCGCCGCATCGCCGACATGCCGCTCGACCGCATCCTTAATGACTGGGTCTTCGATTGGCCCCGCAACGCCGACAATTCCGCCCCGCACATCCTCGCCACGTGGCCGCTCGTCCGCGACCTCGGCGCAGATGCCTCTGCGAAGTTAGCCCCCCGTACGGGGGGCGAAATGGCCGAGGCCGCGGCTCAATTCCTTGCGCGCTCTTACCAGGATAACCTTTTTGCCCCCTTTGACCTCCCTCGCCGCCTGGCCCCGGCGATGCTGGCTGCCGACCTCGCCTCGGCCGGGCGACCCGCCGGCGACGCCCGCGCCGCCCTGCTGGGGTACGTCTTCTCGGACCCGAACTACTGGCCCGGCGCGGCATCCGCCGAAGCGCCGCCAAGGCGCGACGGCGCAACCTGGGATAGCGGCGACCCCGACTATAATCGCGATATATACACGCCTGCCCTATACGCGGCGGCCATGATGTCCGACCATCCGCACGCCAAACGCTGGGCCGCGCCCGCCCTGGCCGGCATGCGCGAGGACCTGAAGCGGGCCGTCATCATGTCTTCCGGAGCGGGCGCCGAGTGCCCCGCCGCCCAGGCCGCTGCCCTCGCGCCCCTCGTGGACCTCTCGCGCACCGCCCGGAACGCGGGGATCGATGACCCCTTCAAGTGGCCGGAATTGCGGGCGGCGCTGGAGTTCCTCCGGAGTCTCCACACGCCGCCCGACCCGCGCCTGGGCCGCCGCAACCTCGCCCCCATCGGCGATGCCGCGCCCTGGGGCGATTCGGTCGGCTTGCTCTTCGGCATCGCGGCCGGCGGATTCAAGCCGGGCGATCCCCAATACGCCGGCATCTGCCGCTCCATCTACCGCCACTACACCGGCGACCGCCCGGGCGCCGAAAGCCTGCACGAACTCCTCGCTACCGACCCGTCGATTGCGCCTGCGCCGCTCGCCGACGCCGCGTGGACCAGCCGCGCGCTGCCCGGTTTCGGGGCCGTTCTCCGCAGCCGTTTCGGAACCGACCGCGAGACCTTCGCCGCCTTCAAGTGCGGCCCGTCGCAGGGCGGGTTCCACGGCGACGAACTCGCCTTCCATTTCCACGGCGCGGGCATGCCCATAGCGCTCGACTGGCAGTGCGGCGGGCGGTTCCTCGTCGAACAGGAACACATGCATAATCGTGTGAACGTCGGCGACAACGAAAACATTGATGCCCCGGGCGAACTCGTGGCGTTCCAGTCCTCCGATGCCGCCGACGTGGCCGTCGGGCAGGTCCGCTCAGACCGCCTCCGCAAGATGCCACACTACCCGCACGATGTCGCAGCGGGCGCGGCGTACCCGCGGCGGTCTCTCGCCGTGCCCGCCATATATCGACGGTATCTGATGCTCGTGCGGCACGCCGCCGGTCCGCTGGAGGACTACCTCGTCATCCGCGATGAACTCTCCGGGCCGGAGCCGGCGACCTTCAACCTCTTTGTCCTCGCCCGGAGCGTGAAGCCCGACGGCCAGACGTTCCGCTTCGACGGCCAGTTGGTGGCCGATGCGGTCGCGTTCTTCGCCTCGCCCGAGGCCGACCGGTTCCGCCTCGACCGCTGGGCGTGGCCCAAGCAGGATGAGTCGAGCATGATACCGCCCGGCTTTCGCATCGGCGAGGAGACGTGGCGCACCGGCGAACTCCAGCAGTGGCTTCGCGTCACCGCCTCTCCCGGCGAAGCGTTCCTCGTGGTCCTCTACCCGTACCGGAAGGGCGCCCCCGTCCCGACCTTCGAATCGCTCGCCGGCGGCAAGGGCGTCCGCGTGGCCGTCGCCGGCCGGAGCGAGGAAGTCTTCCTCTCGACCGACCCCGCCCCCGACGCCGGCGGCCAGGCCGTCGTCCGCCGCCCCGGCCCTCGCCCCGACTCCCCGCGCCAATCGGCCGTCATCCTCAAACCCGGCGCCGTCCCCCCGCTCGGGAAGTCCGCCGAACCGTAATTCCATTAACCGCAGAGGGCGCAGAGAACGCGGAGGACGGATTGGGCGAAAAACGGCAACGGCTTGGAACCGCAGATGAACGCAGATGGGCACAGATTCTAAGAGGCCTTTATCTGAGTAAATCTGCGTGCATCCGTGGTTACAACTTTGAACTGCCGTTTATCCGCCGATTACGCAGCCGCCGTCGTCCGCCCTTGGCGGACTATGGCGAGCCAGGGATTGCGCAGCCCGAAGGGCCCCTTGTGAACAGGGGGAGAGTGAAAAAACAACAGAGATGGCCGACCTTGTGCAGGCCCGGCGGGCCGACTGCGCTCTAGCCACGGGCGCAAGCCCGTGGAACACGGCTGCGTCCCCCGATAACATGCTTACTCGAAGGCCGAACCGCATTGGGGGCAATGATGTTTCTTGGGGACAAGCAAGATCAAGAGGCCCAGCCCCATTGTAAAGATCGCCACCACGATAGCGACCGGCACAACCCATGAGTCCCACTTCTTGGTCATGGCACCCTGATAGCCGCATGCACACCGCCTCTGCGGTGATACAAGAACCGGACCCTGTGGTTGTGCAGGGGCGGAATATGCCGTCGGGATGCTGCTCGGCGGCTGCGCCGTGGGTGCTGTAACCTCTTCTGACAGTTCCACGACGCCTACTTCGAAGGTTTGCTTGCACTTGGGGCACCGAACCGCTTTGCCCGCCACGTCGGCTGACGCTGTGAGGCTCGCTCCGCATTTCGAGCATGTGACCTTCATGGTATGTCTCCCTTTGGCTGTTATCCAACCTCGATTAATGACCCGGTTCGAGAATCACATAAATTGGGGCATTTTGCGTTGGTGCCGGCTTGTTCTTGCGTGGCCCCGAGACCTTTCCCGCAATTCTTGCAGTTGAACAAGATCATTGGACTCACCCCCAAGAGAAAGATGACCAGGCTCTTGGACTCCCTCGCGCATGAAAAAGGGAGCCGCCGATTACTACCCCCATTGGCGGGCCTAGCACAGCCCGTGGAGAGGGATTCACCGACGGACTCCCAAACGGGAGTCCGCCAAGTGATCGCCTCTCCATCTGCAAAAGTGCTAGTTTTCCAATGGAGCAAACACTTGGTCAGACCAAACCCAAATTGTCAAACTTCATTCCGCGGATAACGGCGCGCGGCGGGTCTCCCGAC
>CAYGWP010000122.1:0-8973 GCA_964353455.1 uncultured Anaerolineales bacterium | reverse complement strand
CGGCGGGAAGGGCGCTGCGGCTGCAATCGGGCCGCGTGCGGCGGTGCTGATCGAGGCGGACCGCGATGCGCGGATGCTGATGGTTCGCGCGGACGATCCGACGTTCGAGAAGATCAAGGCGTTGGCGCTACAGTTGGATGCGGCAAGCCCGCAGGGCCAGGCCGCTCCGACGGTGATACAACTTAAGTTCGCGCAGGCTGCTTCAGTCGCCCCTGCGCTCCAGCAGGCGTTCGGGCTTCCGAAGGGCGCCGGCGGGAAGACAACCGTCAATCCGGACGACATGGTAACGGTCGTAGCAGAACCTATGTCCAATAGTCTTATCGTTACCGCAAACGCGCAGAACATGGTCCGGGTGCAGGCCCTCCTCGCGAAGTTGGATACGGAGGCGGCGGGCGGAATCCGGACGGAGATGCTGGTCCTGAAGAACGCGCGGGCGGTGGACGTTGCGCCGGTCCTCGCGAAGATGGCCCAGGCCACGGTGATGGGCGGCGCGGCCGGCAAGGGCGGCATGGGCGCTGCGGGCGGCGTGGCGGTGTCGGCCGATGCGGGGTCGAACGCCATCGTCATCAGCGGACCGGCGGGTGACCTGGAGAAGGTCCTCAAGATGGCCCAGCAACTGGACCAGGTTACGCCCAGCCAGGGGGCCAACACCTTCGTAATCGCCCTGAGGAACGGCGATGCGAACACGGTGGCCCAGATGGTTCGCGACCTGTACTCGCAGCAGGCCATTGCGGCCACGCGCGAGAAGCGGACGATCGACCCGCTGGCCGTCTCGTCCGAAGCACGGTCTAACACCATCGTCCTTTCAACCACGCGCGAGATGTACGAACAGGTCTCGCAATGGGTGAACCAACTCGAAGGGATGCAGCCGTCGCGCGGGGCGGTGCGGATCATTACGCTCCAGAACGCCGACCCGGCGGAACTCGACAAGGCGATCAAACAGATCTTCGGCCCGGCCAGCGGCCCGGGGATGACCACCATCCCGATACGCCGCGGTCCGGGCGGGGCGGACGGTCCGAGCGGCGCGGCGGCCCAGCCCCCGCCGGGCGGCAAGGTCGAGACGACGGTCCTCCCGCAGCAGCGGTCGGTGCTCGTGAACGCGTCCGACGAGGACTTCGAGACCATAAAGCGGCTGGCCGAGGCGCTGGATGCGGCGGCGGCCGATGCCCGTCGCCAGGTGCGGGTCTTCGCCCTCAAGAACGCCAACAATGCGCGCGTGGCACTTGCCCTGACGGGCATGTACCGGCTGGCCGGCGTGCCGAAGGTCGGCGTGGCGGCGACGGCCGAAGACGTGGTGACCGTCACGGCCCTGCCGGACACGAATGCGGTGGTGGTGTCGGCCTCGAAGATGAAGATGGAGGAGGTTGCCCGCCTTATTGAAGAACTGGACAGGGTGGAGATTGCGCCGCAACTGGAGACCCGTGTCATTCCGCTCCAGAACGTGCAGCCGACCAAGATCGTGCCGCTCGTCCAGCAGATGATTGTGCAACTGAAGTTGACGCGGCCGGACGAGCCGATCAACGTCCAGGCGGATGAGCGGACGCGGTCGCTCATCGTTACGGCGCGCGGCCCGATTTTCGAACAGATCGAGAAGATCGTCCGGACGCTGGACGTTCCGCCCGCGCTGCCGGCCGTCGATGTGCTGATCCTGCCCCTCAAGCGCGCCGACGCCACGCAGTTGGCGCTGGTTCTGACGGACATGCTGCGCCCGAGCGTCACCGGGCAGGTCACGCCCGAGGCCCTGGCGCTCCAGCAGCAGATCCGGCTCCTGAGGGTCCACAGCGCGGCCGATGCCGACAAGGTCCCGGAACTGGACCTCACGAAGCCCATCAAGATCACGGCCGACCCGTCCGTGGCGAAGCAGCAAGGCTCAAACTCGCTCGTCATCACCTCGACGCCCGAAAACCTCAAGGCGATGAAGGCGATCGTGGAACTTCTGGACACCGTGCCCGTGGCCGAGGGCGTGCGCGTCCGGGTCGTGCACCTCCAGAACGCCGACGTGACGAGCGTTGTGACGATCCTGAAGGACGTCTTCACGCAAGGGACGCGGCTGGCGGGGCGGCCCAAGTCGAGCGTCGAGGGCAAGGCCGAGCCGGAGAGCCTCAGCGGCCGCGCGCTCGTCAATCCGCTGAACGCTTCGGCCGACATCCGCACGAACACGCTCGTCATGAGCGGCCTGGAGGAGTCGCTGGCCCTGGCGGACCTCTTGGTAAAGGACTTGGACCGCGAGGCCGGCCAGATCGTGACCGAGGTGCGCCTGTTCCGCCTCAAGTACGCCGATGCGGCGAAGATGGCGCCGATCCTCCAAGCGGTCTTCAGCGAAGCCCCGGTCGTTGTCGGCACCGAGGGCATACGGACCCAGGTGACCCGCCTCCGCACGGTCCTCGAAAAGCAGCAGGGCCACGTGTCGGAGATCCCGAAGACCAGGATGGCCCTCGCCATCCAGGCCGATCCGACCACCAGCACGATTATCGTGGCGGCCCGGGCCGACGTGATGCCCCTTGTGGCCGACGTCATCAATACGATGGACGTTGCGGGCGCTGGCTCGATGAACATCGTGCGGATCTTCCCGCTCGTGAACGCCGACGCGACGCGGATGAAGGGCGTCATCGACGGCCTGTACGTCGGCCCGAGCGCGCAGATGGTCCGGCCCGAAGACAAGCCGGTCATCACGGTCGATACGCGGACGAACGCCCTGGTGGTCTCCACGAGCGACAAGACGTTCGCCATGGTCGATTTGCTCCTGAAGACGCTGGACGCCAAGTCGCCGATCGAGATGCGCGACGTCCGGCTGGTGCCCCTGAAGAACGCCGATGCGTCGGGCCTGGCCCCGATCCTCCAGCAGATGATGGATGCCCGCGTGCAGCGCCTGACGAGCCTGGGCGCGGCCGATGCCGATGCCGTGAAAGTGATCGTCATCGCCGACGCGCGGTCCAACAGCCTGATGGTCGGCGGGTCGCCCGAAGGCTTCGACCTCGTCAAGACCCTGGCCGAGCAACTCGATGCCGCCGGGCCGGCGCTTGTGGGCCAGATTCAATTGCTGCCCCTGAAGCACGCGAACGCCGGCACCATGGCCGTCACGCTCACGAACCTCTTTAACCAGCGATACCAGACCGCCAAGTCGCCGGACGTGCAGCGCCAGCGGCCGATCATCCTGCCGGACCTGCGCGTAAACGGCCTCCTGATAGCCGCCAACGCCGACGACACGAAGGCCATCCAGGGCCTGCTCGAGAAACTCGACGTTGAACTCCAGGACCCGTCGATCCAACTGACCGTGATCCCGATGAAGTTCAACGACGCCGGGATCGTCGGGCCGATGATCCAGCAGATCTTCGCCGCGCGGCTGACGAGCATGGCGGTTCCGGGCGTGCCGCCCATACCGCAGGATCGCGTGGACGTGGCCATAGAAGCCCTGACTAATTCGCTGATCATCTCGGCCAGCCGAGAGAACATGGCCCTCATCCGCGACCTGCTGGCCAAGGTCGATGTGTCGCCGCCCGAGCAGACGGGCGTGGTGCGGATGTACGCGCTCCAGAACTCCGACGCCGGACGCATCGCCAGCATGCTCCAGGGCCTCATCGCTCAGGGCCTCTATAAGCCGGGGGCCCTGCTGGCCCAGACCAACCCGCTCCTTGCGGCCCGCGAGAAGGTATCTATTGCGGTTGATGCGCGGACCAACGTCCTCATCATCTCGGCCAGCCGAGAGAACTTCGCCGTCCTCGAGGAGATCCTCAAGAAGATCGACTCGACCGACGATTTCACGGTCTTGGGCGACATCCGCCTCTTCACGCTCCGCAACGCCAACGCCACGCGCCTGGCCCCCACGCTCCAGCAACTTTTCACGGCGAAGCGCGCCGCCGAAGTAGCCGCCGGCGCCACCGGCCGCTCGCTCCCCGTAAGCATCATTCCTGACGCCCGCACCAACACGCTGCTTGTCGCGGGCAGCCGCGAGAGTTTCAACGCCATCGAGGCGATGATCCGCGAACTCGACACCGACCAGGTCCTCGCCGCCAACGAGTTCAGGGTCTTCTACCTCAAGCAGGGGACCGCCGCCGTCATGCAGCCGACGCTCCAGCAGTTGTTCGCGGCTCGGGTGGCGCGCGTCGTTCCGAACGACCCGGTGACGATCGTGGCAGAGCCGCGGACGAACGCACTGATCATCGCCGCCAGCCCCGAGGACATGAAACTGGCCGAGTCGCTGGTCGCGCGCCTCGACTCCGAACCGGACCGGCCGGGCACCTCCGTCCAGGTCTTCACGCTCGTGAAGGCCGACGCCATACAGGTGGCCGCCACTATCACGAGCCTGTACCGCGTGACGGGTGCGCCGGCGGGCGCTCCGACGGTCGTCGTGAGCACCGATGAACGGACCAACTCGGTGATCGTCTCGGCGGGGGCGGCCGACCTGAAGCGAATCGCCGACCTCGTCCGCCAACTCGACACCGACTCCGTCCCGCGCGTCACTGAAATCCGCGTCTATACGCTCCAGAACGCCGATGCAACGGAACTTGCGCAGATCCTCAGCGATTCCCTCAACAACAGGCCCAAGACCGCCACCCCGGTCAACCCGAACCGCCAGTCGCTCCTCCAGTTCGTCACGCGATCCAAGGACGGAGGGGAACTGATTTCCAGCGCCCTCCAGGAAGGCGTGCTGATCACGCCCGACAAGCGCACCAACTCCATCGTCGTCTCGGCGCCCGTCGAGAACATGCTGCTCCTTTCAAGCATCATCGCGTCGATGGATTCCACCTCGCCGCGCACCGCCGAAATCCGCGTGTTCCAACTCCAGAACTCCGACGCCAGGCAGTTGGCCACAACCTTACTGCAACTCTTCCGCATGCAGGCCACGCCGGGAGCAGGCGCCGCCGGCAAGCAGGCCATCCAATACACGCTCAAGACGCCGCAGGGCGAAATGGAGAAGAATGAACCTGCCGCCGTCATGGGGTCGGCCGAGGAGGCCGCGCTCTCGGTCACTGTGGATATCCGCACCAACAGCCTCCTCGTGGGCGGCACGCGGCACTATGTGGACCTTGCGTCCAAAGTCATCCAGGAACTCGACGCCAGCGCCGAGTCGGAGCGACTGACCGAGATTTATCGCCTCCGCAACGCCCAGGCCAAGGACATCGAGTTGGCCATCACGGCGTTCCTGAACCAGGAGAAGACTCTCCTGACGCAGGGGTTGGGCGCCGGGGCGGGCACCACGCAGTACATCCTCGACCGCGAGGTGGCGATCGTCGCGGAGCCGGTCACGAACACGCTGCTCCTGTCGGCCAGCCCGCGGTACTTCGACGTCATCGCGCAAATGGTCAGCGAACTGGACCAGCCCCCGCCGCAGGTCCTCATCCAGGTGCTGCTGGCGGAAGTGTCGATCAAGGACACGTGCGACTTCGGGATGGATTGGAATCTCACCGGCAAGGTCGGCGACACGACCGTCAGCGGGGGCACGAAGTTCAAGGTTCAGGGCGCCATAGGCACCCTCGGCGGGTTCAACGTCCAGGTAACAGGCGACAACATCACCTACTTCCTCCGGGCCCTGGCGACCCAGAACCGGCTGGAGGTCCTGAGCCGGCCCCAGATACTGGCCTCCGACAACCAGAAGGCCACCATCCAAATCGGCCAGCGAGTCCCGTTCATCACCAACAGCCGCATCAGCGGCGACAACAATACGGTCATCAACACGATCCAGTACCAGCAGATCGGGATCATCCTGGAGGTCACGCCGCGCATCAACCCCGACGGCTTTGTGAAAATGGTCGTCCACCCCGAGATCTCGACCATGGCCAAGGACCCGCTCGAGATCACTCCCGGCGTCCCTGCGGTGATCATCAACAGCAGGTCGGCTGAGACGACCGTCACGGTGCAGGACGGCCACACCATCGTCATCGGCGGCCTCATCACCACCACAGACTCCGACATCGAGAACAAGGTGCCGATCCTCGGCGACATCCCGCTCATCGGCTGGCTCTTCAAGACCACGTCCAAGAGCAAGGAGCGAACGGAACTCCTCATTATCCTGACGCCCACCGTCATCCGGAACGTCCGCGAGGCCGACGAGGAGACGCAGGGCCAGGTCAGGCGCCTCAAACTCCTTCACGAATCCAAGCACGACACGGTCCAGAAGTCCGTCTTCAAGACCCTGGGTGGTGCTTCATCGGAGGCGGGCGGCGGACCCACTGAGAAGGCCCAGGACACCAAGGGCCGCCTTAACGGTCTCATGTCGCCGCAGGCGCCGAGCGCGAAGCAGGCCGGAGCGGAACCAAAGGAGCCTGCGAAATGAGGCAGGCCGTCCTGCTACTGGCGCTGGCGATTGTTTCAGTCTCGGCGGCGGGTTGCGGCGGGGCCGCCTGGTCCTGGCCCTGGGGCCGGTCCGGCGCAGCGCCGCCGAACCCCGTTGACAGCGTGGACCACATCGACCTCTGGGCCATCCCTCCAGCCGCCATCAACTGGGACGATATGCCCGGCCCCGACGGCGTGCAGGTCTCCGTGCTTCTGTACCGGGAAGCCACGCCCGAGCCGGTCATGGTGAAGGGGAGCCTTGAGTTCAGCATATGGGCCGGGCGGCTGCACGGGAGCGACATTGCGACGGCCCAGCCGTTTCAGACGTGGAGTTTCAACGCCCGCGAACTCGTCGCCCTCCAGATCCGCAGCCCGGCCGGGTGGGGGTACGGGGCGCGTCTGGGCTGGGGCTCGAAGCGGCCCAACTCGCAGGTAGTGACGGTGCGGGTGCGCTACGTGCCCATCAACGGGTCGCCGGTCTCCTCGGACCCGCTCCTGATTCCGATGCCGGAGTAGCAACCCTCTTGTCATGGGGAGTGTAGAGGCACGGCATGCCGTGCCCCTACAACGCCAAGAGCGAACGCGCCACCCATAATCCAGGGGTTGCCGGTTACCCGGAGTAGCCGTTTTCCCTTGCATCGGGCCGCGGAAAGCCCAAAATGCTTCCCTCTTGTCTGCCGGAGTCTGTATCCTCTTATGGGGAACGCCGGGCACACGGTGCCGGCGGTGGCGGGACGGGCTTCTGAAGGACTCTCTCAGGTGTCGGAAAGCCGTTCGGAACTGCTGTATCGTCAGGTCCCCGATGACCTGGCAGCCATGGCGCGGCGTGAAGGCGCGGACCCCGGTCGGGCGTGGCTCTGCACCGATACGGACCTGAACCTTGCCGGCGGGTACGAAGAGGTCTTCCTGCTGGTGGAGGAGGCCCGGCTTCTGACGATCGGCCGCCCCGGTGATCGCTGGCCGCGGCCCGTCCGCATCAACCTTCCCCGCACGGCGATCAAGGAAATCCGCACCCGCCAGGGCGTCGGCGGCGGCTTTCTGGAGGCCCTCGTCGAGGGGGTCTTCGTCGAGGTCCTCGCCTACTCCAACGCCCGCGCCGACCTCTTCCACAAGGTGGCCGCCAAACTCAAGGCGTGGGTCGCAAGCGGCACGGCCCCCACGGTCACGCGCGAGGACGACTACAACCCGCGGAAGTGTCCGAAGTGCGGGATGACGCTGGAGTTCAAGGGCGACCTCTGCCGCCGATGCATCGACCGAGGGGCCATCTTCACGCGCGTAATCCGGCTCATGAAGCCGTACGCCGGGTGGGCGATCCTGATGGTCGCCATTCTGCTCGTCAACATCGGCCTCCTGATGATCCCGCCGCGTCTCACCAAGACGCTCGTGGACGACGTGATCCGGCCCGTGACCGCCGAGGCCCTGGCCCGGACCATGGAGGAGCGCGAAGTCCTGCTGCTGCACCTGGTGGCCGGGCTCATCGGCATCCTGGTCGTCCGTGGCATCCTCGACAGCCTGAACGGCCGGCTCTCGACGTACGTGGGCACGAACATCTCAGCCGACACGCGGGAATCTGTCCTCGCGCGCCTGACGCACCTCTCGATTGACTATTACGACCGCCACAGCGTGGGCCAACTCATCAGCCGCGCGGGCTACGATACCGGCGCATTCCGCGACTTCGTCAAACACATCGCACAGGGATACCTGGCCCAGGTCCTGGTGCTCCTGGTCACGGGGGTGATGCTCTTCAGCATCTCGTGGAAACTGGCGATGTGGACGCTGCTGCCGGCGCCTCTGGTTATTCTGGCGAGCACGTTCTACTGGCGGCGGCTGTACCCGCGCTACTTCCGGGTGTGGGAGGCACACAGCCGGCTCATCAACGCCTTGAACTCGATCCTGTCGGGCATCCGGGTTGTCAAGGCCTTCGGCCAGGAGCGCCGTGAGGAGGCCCGCTACGGTCGCTCGGTCCACTACGTCCGCGATGCCGCACGCAAGGTCGAGTATGCCACCAGCATCTTCAACCCTACCATGGCGATGATCTTCGGCGTCGGCGGCCCCATCGTATGGTACGTGGGCGGCCGTGACGCCATCGAGACCCAGAGCCTGACCCTGGGCGACCTGATGGCCTTCCTGGCCTACCTGGGCATGTTCTATGGTCCGCTGACGCACATCACGCAACTTACGGACTGGCTCACGCAGTTCCTGACGGCCGCCCAGCGCACCTTCGAGATCATCGACACCGCGCCGCAGATCGTCGAGTCCGAGAACGCCAAGCGGCTGCCCAGCCCCACGGGCGCCATCCGGTTCGAGAACGTCACCTTCGGCTACAACCGCCACGAGCCGGTCATCAAGGGCGTCTCGTTCGAGATCAAGCCCGGCGAGCACATCGGCATCGTCGGCAAGAGCGGCTCCGGAAAAACCACGCTCATCAACCTCCTGGCCCGCTTCTACGATGTGGACGAGGGCCGCGTCCTGGTCGATGGCCTGGACGTCCAGGAACTCAGCATGGACGACCTCCGCCGGACCGTCGGCGTGGTGCTCCAGGAACCGTTCCTGTTCCGCGGCACGATCAACGCCAACATCACCTACGGCCGGCGCGACTGCACCCCCGAGGAGGTCCTGGCCGCCTCAAAGGCCGCCAACGCGCACAAGTTCATCATGCGCCATCCCCTCGGTTACGACACGTACATCGGCGAGCGCGGG
>CAYGWP010000121.1:0-3605 GCA_964353455.1 uncultured Anaerolineales bacterium | reverse complement strand
TGACCATGTTTGCCGCCGGAAGCATGGTCACCCAACAGCCGGCCACGGCACGAGCCGTACCCGTGCCAGGGCGGGTGACCATGCCACCCGGCTACTCCTCGCTTGATGAGTAACAGAGCTCTAGTCTTGGATCCACGGGTCAACCAGAAGGCGCGCGGCGGGTCCAGCCTTCGCAGCCAGGGCTGCTACGGCGGAGTGGGCTCGGGAGACCCGCCGCGCTATGCGTAATCATGTGCCACTGGTTGCTTGCAACCAGTGATCACTATCATCACGGGTCGCCGCGGCGACCCGTGGCACACGCGCAGACACGCAACGTTAGATCGCGCTATTTGAGGTCCGGGTGTCGTTGCTTCAGGTCGCCCATCCGTCGGTTGACGTTGTCGAAGATGGGGTTCTCCCGCTCGGGCAGAATGGCGAGGACATATTGATACTTTGCCCAGGCCTGTTGATAGAGGCCGGCCTTTTCGAGGACGACGGCATTCCTGTACTCGCGGTCCACTTTCGCGACGAGTTCGTCAACCGCATCCTTGAAGACCTTGTTGACCGACGATTCCTCGAAGTACCCGCGGCCGCCGTAGTAGGCCAGGGCCATCTGGAAGTAGCGGACGGAGTTATAGAGTGCCCGGTCCTTGCCGGGGAGGTCGCGGATGCGGTACTGCTCAATTGCCTGCCTCTCGAAGTCCTTGGCGCGAATGGGGTTGGGTCCATCGATGATGAAGGGGTAGCCGGGAGGGGCGTTCTTCTGCTCGAGGAACTTGACCTGGATCGACTTGAGCATGCCGGTGATGCGGACGGCCTTGCCGGATCTGAAGTCCTCAGCAGGGACGAGGATCTGATCATTATAGGGGCCCAGGACGTACGTCCCCTCGGGCTTCTCGATGACGATAGGCAAGGGCCTCTCGCCCGGCGCCGGGCGGACCATGTCAACCAGGGTGAGGATGGGGACCTCGTACCTGCCGGCCGGGCCGCCGGGGCCGTACTTCCAGTACGCTGCGATGGCGCCGCCGACGAGGACGATCGCCAGGTATATTCCGAGCCCGATGAAGAGGTTCCTGCGTCGCTGGAAGAGCGAAGGCTGTTCTTCCTCGGCCGCCTGGGCGGCCTCTCTGGCTGCGTCGGCCTCGGCCCCCTCCGGTTCCGGCGCGCCTGTGCGTCGGCGGAACTGCGGCCGGCCGCCGGCCGAGAGCGACACCGATTCGATGACGAACTTCAGGCGTGTCTTGGCGCCGATGCGAATCTCATCCCCGTCCGCCAGGATGCCCTCGGTGGCAGGCTTCTTATTGAGGATCGTCCCGTTGGCGCTCAGGTTCGAGAGGACCCACTGGTCCTGGCGGCGGTCGATGCGGCAGTGCTGGCGCGAGATGACGGTCTCTGCGAGGACGATGTCGCAGGAGGCGTCGCGCCCGATGACCGTCACGTTCGGCGCAATGCGGAACGTCTTCCCCTTTTCGGGGCCGGCGGTGCACTCCAGGTGCGCCCGGGCGACCGTTGATGAGATCAACGGGTTGACGGGTCGCGCCGGCGGCTGTTCTTTGGGGTCGCTTTTTCCGTTCTTTTCCAGGGCCATCGATCCCTCCGCCACGGTTATACGCACGACGGGCGCTGGGGTGTTCTCGAAAAATCCCTCGCCCGCGGGCCGCACGCATCCGCGGCCGGGTCATGTTATCAGGCAGGCGGCGGAACGTCAACCGTGCGGCGCTTGACAACTGCACCCGACGCCTTAGAATGGGGGGCAATACGGACGGCCTCTTAGGATACGGGCATGGCCCAGGCACCCAAACCAGCCAAGGGGTGTGCCGTCGGCATCGACCTGGGGACCACTCTATCCAAACTTGCCTATATTGATGAGTCCGGGAGGCCGGTCCTGGTGCCGAACGCCGAGGGGGAACTGCTGACGCCCTCGGTGGTGGCGTTCACGAAGTCGGGCGTCCTTGTGGGCCGTGATGCCCGCCGCGAGGCCCTCGCCAACCCCGCCAGGGCGGTGCTCCACGTCAAGCGCCAGATGGGGAACCCCAACTGGCGGTTCAAGGTTGACAACGAAGTGTACACGCCGGAGAGCGTCTCGGCGCTGATCCTGAAGAAGGTCAAGCAGGATGCCGAGGTGCACATCGGTCCGGTACACCGGGCGGTCATCACCGTGCCGGCCTACTTCGATGATGCCCGGCGCAAGGCCACCGAGGATGCCGGCATGATCGCGGGGCTTGAGGTTCTCGACATCGTCAACGAGCCGACCGCCAGCGCCCTGGCGTACGGCCTGGCGCGGACGGGCCAGGACGGCATTTCGCTTGTCTATGACCTCGGCGGCGGCACGTTCGACGTCACCGTCATTGAGCGGAAGGGGAACGAGTTCATCACGCTGGCGACCGACGGCGACGTGGAACTGGGGGGCAAGGACTGGGACGAGCGGCTCGTCAATTTCCTGGCCGACAAGTTCCGCAAGGAGTTTGCATCCGACCCTCGCGAGGACCCACAGGCCCTGGCCTACCTCTGGGTTAGCGCCGAGGATGCCAAGAAGACCCTCAGCCGGCGCGACAAGACCAACGTCCCCGTCAGCTACAAGGGCCACTGGGGCAATTACGAGGTCACGCGCGAGGAGTTGGAATCCCTCACGGAAGACCTGGTGGCGGTCACGCAACTGACGACCGAGATGGTCCTGGAGGAGGCCGGCATCACGTGGGACGGCGTGGCGCAGATGGTTCCGACGGGCGGCTCGGTTCGCATGCCGATGATCCAGCGCCTGCTTGAGAAAATGAGCGGCAAGAAACTCATGGGCGACGTGCCCGTGGACGAGACCGTGGCCGCGGGCGCCGCCATACATGCGGCCGTCTGCATACTCAACTCGCCGGACCGGATGCGCGAGTTCGGGGCGGCTGCCGCCGAGCGCCTGGGCAAGATCCGCACCGTAGATGTGGCGGCACACGCCATGGGCCTCATCATCAAGGACGTCCGGACGCTCCAGTATCGCAACGACGTTCTGATCCCGAAGAACTCGCGGCTGCCCGCCAGCGTCACCAAGCCCTACCAGACGTCCTATGACGGGCAGCAGAAGATCATCCTTCAGGTGGTGCAGGGAGATGCCCCGGACCCGTCGGCCAACATCACGGTCGGCACGGTCGAGGTGAAGGACCTTCCCGCGGGCCGGCCCGCCGGCGTACAGGTCAAGGTTACCTACTCGTACGACCGCAAAGGTCGCATCCACGTGGCCGCCGAGGATGCGGACGCCGGCCGCGTGGTGGCCACCGAGATCACGGGCCAGGCGGGCCTCGGGCGGACCGAGGTGGCTGAAGAGGCACGCCGACTCAGCCTGAAGAGCATCGAGTAGCGGCCGTAGTACTTTAGACGTTTCACGATTGGCCTGTATTGCTGTGTGCCCCGCCCTACGGACTGGCGGGCGAACACGCCACGTGGCTCGTCCCACGGCGGGACAAGGCCCGCCGTGGCACACATGTTCTGCATGGGCGGTTTTCACCTCGGCGGGGGTTGACCGCCTGCGTACAATGAGTCTGCCGGGGCACCATGCGGTGGCCTTAAGGGAAGGGCGCGGTCGCCTGTGCCAGGCACAGCCGGGGGCGGCTGTGCCACGTGGCACAGCCGCCCCCGGCTGT
>CAYGWP010000120.1:0-6281 GCA_964353455.1 uncultured Anaerolineales bacterium | reverse complement strand
TTCCGTGACGCCCATATAGAACGGGTTGGTGATCGCGACCTCATGCTGCGGGCCTTCGTCCTTCGCACGGCCCTGCTCGGAATCCGGCGACCCCATCATGAACGTGCCGGGGCGGATGAGGACCAGCCTCATAGTGACGCCCTTGCCGAGGTCCAGCGTCAGGGTCGCCGGGCTGAACTTAGGCGCCGGGCCCAACTTGGCCAGGGCGTCCTCGATTCTCTTGAGGGCCAGCGTGGCGGCCGTGCGGCCCAGGTCCGCAGTCGTGTGGAGTTCGAGGAACCGCTGGTAGTAACCCTGCGCCCGGCGCAGCATGGCCCCCTTGCTCGCGGGCACGGCCGTCTGGTCGGCGAGGCCCTTGTACCAGTCCCCCAGTTCCGTGCACTCCACCTCCGGCGCGTCCACAACAGGCTTGGCGGCGGCGGGGACGTACTTGCGAGTGGCTTCGTCCACGGTCTCGCCGAGGAACTTCGCGGCGTCCGCGGGGTTGTCCATCTCCACAAGGTACAGCCGCACGAGTTCCTTCCTGGAGGCCGCATCCTTGGGATCCGCATCGAGTTTCGCCTTGAGCGCGGCAATATGCTTTTCGATCTTCTGCTGGGGCGCCAGGTTCTCGAGCCGGGCCTGGAGCGCCGCCTTGCTCTCGGACTTGATGGCCGCAGCAACGGTGATCGCCTGGCGCAGCGCCATGCCGGCGTCGGCGACGTCTCCCGCGGCAGCCTGGGCCTCGGCCAGCGCGCCGAGCGCTGTAATGACATTCTCGCCCGCCTTAGCCTTTGCCTCGCCGCGCGCCGCGGCGTACTGCTTCTGGTAAAGGGCGGCGCTCCTCTGAAGGCACTCGACCTTCTTCTCGGAAACCTTACCCGCAAGGAGGTCCATAGCGGCGGTCGCGGTGGGATACCCCGAAGCGTCCTTGGCGGCCAGTTCATAGGCCTTCTCGCACAACAGCGTCAGAAACGCGGGCTGGTCCCCGGCCTTCTTCGCATCTTCCAGCATCTGCTTGGCCAGGGCTGCATCGTCGGCCGGCAACGGCGTAGCGGCGACGCGCTTGAGGTCCTCTCCGTAAAGTTTGTTGAAGATATCCGCGGCCTCATCGGCCAGGACGGGAAGCCAACTGGTCAGAAGCAGCGCCGCCGGCGCCAGGCGACCCGAAAGATTCACGGAATTTCCCCTTTCGCAGATCCGACGCGCGGATGTGAGGAAACCATTGTAGCCGAGTGCGCAGGCCTAGCAAGCGCGTTGTCGCGGAGAGAAAAAGGGTCCCGGCCCCCGGACGACGTAAAGGGGCCCGGACCCTTTCCCTCTCAGATGGCCGGGCGGACCTCGAGGATCTCCCACTGTTCCTGCGTCGTCTCGGTCCGCAGGGTGACCGTCTCGCCGACGGCCTTGCCCATGAACGCCAGGGCCATCGGGGCGCGGTAGTAGTAGATGCCCTTCTCGGCGGCGGAGTCCCACGGGCCGAGGAACGTGAGCGTCTCTTCCTTGCCGGTCGAGAGGCGGCATGCGCGGACGGTCGTGCCGATGTTGACCGTATCGCTCTGGGCCATGATCCGCGGGATGGGCTTGGCCCTGACGATGTCGGCCCGCATGGCGTTGGCCCGTTCGGTGAGTCGCCCGCGTTCTTCCAGGGCCGACTGGAACTCGGCGTTGTCGCTCACGTCGCCGAGCGCCGACGCCGCCCCGATGGCCGCGCTGTTCTGCGGCAACTTGACGTGGATGACTTCCTCGAACTCCTTCTGCCGGGCCTCAAGCGCCGCCGCAGTGGTGTAGATCGCCTCCTCTTCCCACGGTGGGACGATCTTGGTGACGGGCACCGGGTGCGCCTTGCCGAGCACTTCCAGCACCTGTATCCGGATGTGGTCCGTGAGGCCCGAGTTGCGCGACGCGGCCGCGCGAATTTCCTTGGCCCAGCCGGAATCGGTGTGGTCGAGGATGTCGCGGAGTATGGCGAAGTCCTTGGCCGAGATCGTGCGGCGGACCTGGGCGAGGAGGTCCAGTTGCCGCGGACGGTCGTCCGTCGGCGTCAGGGCCACCTCGTTGACGCCCGCCAGCAATCGCACCGTGGCCTGCGCCAGGCTGACGCCGCCGAAGGCGCCGGCGAACTTCCCCTGCCCCGCCGTCTTCCAGAGCCACGCCAGCGCGGTGATGCACTGATGAGGCTGGCGGATGATTGCGGCGGCGGCCGAGGCCAGCAAGTCGTCGCGCCCCGCGCCGGAAAGGTCTGCCGCAATCTGTTCGCAAATCTCCTGCGAGCAAGCCGGCATGGCGGCGGAGAAGACGTCCGGCCAGTCGGCCGGCATCACTTCGCGGATGAGCGCGAACGCACGCCGCGCAAGGTCGTCACTGCGGATCGAGCCCAGGACCCCCGCCAGGGCCGCGCGGTCCCCAAGGAGCGACTCCGAGACCGACAGCGCGGCACCGCCGACGTGCCGCCGCACCTCGGCCAGAACACCGAGGGCCGACAGCACCTTGGCCGTCCCCGCGCCGGGCCGCGCGGCCAGACGCTCGATGTCCGCCGCGAAGGACTCCAGCGCCGCCGACTCCGCCGCAGGGTCGTGGCCCGCCTCACCCAGGTACGCCAGCACCACGAGGAGTTTATCTTCCACCGAGCGAGCCGAGTCGAACCGGTCGCGGGCGGTTTCCTCATACGTCACGGCACGCTGCCGCAGAAAGAAATCGGGCTGCGTCCCATCAGACATGTCGATAAGTGGCGAGCGCTTGACCTTGGCCTTTGCGGCCGACCACCACTTCGACCACGCATCGGCGGCGACGGCCACGTCGGCCAGGCGGCCCCTCAAGTCCTTCATGCCCATGCGCGGCCCGTAGGCCCGGAGGACGGTCCGCACGAGTTCGGCCGGGTCGTCCTGCGCGAGCGCCGCCAACTTCGGCTTATCGAAGATCGCCAGAGCCCTGAAATCGTCGGCCTCCAGGACCTCCAGCGCCTCGACCGAGAGGGCATCGTACGCCCGGTCGGTCTCGCCGAACGAAACCGCGAGGACCTTGCGGGCCGCATCAACGCCGATGATGCGGCCGGGGCTCTTGCGGCGGCTGTCGCTGACGAACGTGCCGGGCGGGAGGGCCAGGAACTTTTCCACCAGGTCCACCCCGCGCTTAAGCGGCACGTCGCGCTTGAGAAGCGTCATCTCGGCGAGCGTCGCGATGCCGGGTAGATCGGCATAGACCTGCCGGTAGAGGCCCGCGATCTCATCGCGCATGACCTGGCTGTCGGGAAGGTGGTCGCGGACCTGCCAGGCGATTTCGAGGGCCGCCTCGGCCCCCTGCGATTCCGCCCGCGACGAGAGGAGCAGCCACAGCAGCGACTCCATGAGTTTGGGATTGTTGCGGGAGGCGATTTCATCGAGGACCGGCTGAAGGTCTTCCAGCGAGAGGACCGGGTTCTCGACCGCCGCCATCCACGCGGCCTCGAGATCATCGAGGCGTTCGGCCCGCGCCAGGGCCAGCAGTTCCACGACCGCTTCGGGTTGCGGCTGCTGGTTATCATCCTGAGGCGCGTTTGCCATCGGCGGCCTTTCCACTGGTGCGGAAGCCGCTCAATGATACGCGATTCGGCGGCAGGGTGCAAAGCCGTTTCCGCGGATACAATCCCGTGCATGCATGCTTCCGAGGACGAGAACGCAGAGGAGACCCGCCCATCCTCACCGCGTCGTGGGCTGGCCGACAGACATCACGACCAGGATGACGGGAACGCCGTCCGGCGGCGCGGAGCGGAAGCCGGCGGCCGCGCCCGAGGCCGCATCGGCCTTCCACTTGCCAACCACGAGTCCGCCGACGACCGCGCGGCCCGCCGGGACGGGGGGTGAATCCGTGCTGCTAAGGAGGATGGCGGGCGTCGTCAGGCCGGAGTACGCCGGCCGCAGGGCGCGCCGCGGCACGCCGGCCGACCCGCTTGGGGCCAGTTCACCGTGAGCATCGACGGTGGTGATCTCGGGCTGGGACCGGCCGGCCAGTTCGCCGTCGCTCTTCGTGAAGACCCACTTGTCGCGGGTCAGCGGCTCCCTGGTTGCTCCGACGATGAGCACCGGCTGGCCCGTGGGCGGCTGATACCGGACCGCCTGCCAGATGGGGGTCACCAGGGCGCTCACATCCATCGAGAACGTCGTCGCGCGGTCCGGCACCAACTTCAGGCCCACAGTCATCTGCCTGTACATGTTGCTGCCGCTCACGAAGGAGGAGCCCTGTTGAACGAATCGTTCGCCCTTGTGGGTGACGTACCTGGATTGCCGGATTTGGAACACTTCCATGAGGCACGAGGCGCCCCCGGCTCGCCAGTTGGCGTTTTGGTCGCCGGGCGGCGCGTGCCCCAGCGCGCGGACCAGGCCCGCCAGGCGCTGGGGATATGCGGCGTCGTATAGGTCCTTGAAGCCCGCGCAGTTTGAGCACACGTCGTTCCACTTCAGGTTCACGGGCTTGTTCGGGCCGACCACGTTCACGGTGTCGGACTGCTCTTTGGCGATGACGCCTGTGCCGCGGCAGATGCGGCAGGGGATGCGGCGCGCACCCTGAATCACCGTCTGGACGTCGGAGGCGGTCTGGTTTGAGACGATGGGAAACGCCGACGCGGCGAACTCGACCTTGCCGCCGAACACGCCCGTCACGGGCTTGGGGAGCGCGAGGATCACCATCGACTTCTGCTCGGTCGGCACGCCGGTTGTCTGTCCCCAGGCCGGGGCGAGTAACAAAGGCACCAGCACCGCACCGATGAATCCGCCCAGCCGGCCTCGCGCTCGCATGAAATATCCCCCACAAGCGGTGGCCTGGCCCGCGCCCCCACGTCCGGCGGCATACCGGACTGCGGCACGGGCCTTCTTCCTCCGGCACACGTCCGGCCAGTATGCTTGGCCGCAGGGTAGATGTCAAGAACCTTGGATTGGCTCAAACTTCGCGCGGTGGATACTTCCGATGCGCTGCGCCGTGGCACACCGTGCACAGCCACACGATCCGGAGCGGGTCGCGGTAATCGGGATGGTGCCGGTTCAGCCGCGCGCGGCCGGCCACCGCCCCGCAGCGTTCGCAGCGGTCTTTCTCGGGGAGGAGGCCGGCCTTGATCGCCCAGTACGCGGCGTTTCGGGCTGCCTGCTTGCGGCGGCGCTCCGGGGTGCGGCTGTATGCCTTGAGCCAGGCCAAATACGCCCCGGACGGGGCAAACAGCGAGGAGGCGAAGACCTTTGACCTGCTCTTTCTCAGCTCTGAAGAAACAGAAACGAGGATGTGGCTTTCATGACGTATGGTCGCAACGATAGCATGCACGTCCAGGCCAAGCGTTGGTTGATCGTCCCTATTGAGCCTTGCGAGGTCTATCTGCGCGGTAGCAAGTGCTGTGCACACGGCCTTCGACATCCTTGCTGCACAAGCGCAAAGCCAATCAGTGAGGGTTCCTTCGGCCCCCAAGGAACGCGAGGTGCCCAGCGCGGATTGGTCACGTGGCGCGTTTTGATCCGCGCCGCGTAATTCAAGCCAAGTATTGTGCACAGTGTCGTCAAAGCGCGTCGTTGAACCATAAGACCTTGAGGCTGGCTTGGGACCTCGTGTGTGTTTGACAAATGCTTCATCAACAGGGCCATCGAATGGGATCTTCCTGGTATCTGTGAATTCAGGCATGTTTTCTCCTATTCTTCCTGCAGTCTCGCGACTGTTGCTTGTGAGTGGGCGACAGTCTCTTCCCATTTGTCGAGTGCCGCAAGCACGGAATCTGCTGAGGCATCTGTATTGCTTACTTCGAAGTGGTAGTTCAAGTGCAGCATCATTACTTCCACGCCCACCTGCCAGCCCTGGGCGATATTGGCGATTTCTGGAGATATGCGGGTTGGCTTGGTGTCAATCTTCAGCCTTCCACCCAGCACGTCGAATGAACAATAACTGCCGAACCTCGCATCCGGTGCCGCTGTCGCGCCTGTTCTTCTAGATGCTTCCGAGGCATACAAACGCTGATCCCAAGTCCGGAAGTCGCCGTCACCCTCCATTAAGTAGGTGAAATTCAGACCACATGCTGAATAGGGCGTATGTGGAAGGGTCCGAACAATCCCGCCAGCCACCCTGGCAACCTGCGCGCCGGGGCCGGGTTGTGGGCCATGGAAAACCATTTGGATTCTATTCGGCATCACGGTAAAGTCAAATTCTTTAGTGGTGTCGCTGGTGGATTGTAATGTCCGGTTCCTGGTGGATAGAAATGTCCGCTTCCCGGGGGCGAGGAGAGCGGATGAACGGAGACCGGATAGCGATGAGTGTTCGGGAGCGGGATCGGCTGAAGGTGATGTCTGCGGTGC
>CAYGWP010000119.1:0-2920 GCA_964353455.1 uncultured Anaerolineales bacterium | reverse complement strand
ATGCCGGGCGGGCCTTCGTCTTCGGCGGCGGTATCTTCGTACGCCAGGCCGAGGTTATACAGAACGTCCGGATCGTTCGGGGCCAGGCTGCGGGCCCGCTCCAGCACCTGGACGCATTCGCGCCGCCGCCCCAGTGCGGCGTGGCACATGCCCAGGGCAATCAGCGTGTCCACCTGGAAGGGGTCCAGCCGCCCGGCCCGGTCGAGCACCTCCTGGGCCTCTTCGTACCGCTGCCTATCGTAGAGGGCCCGCCCGGCCAGGTAGTAGCCGCGAGGGTCAAACGGCGCCCGCTCGCACATCCGGCGCGCCACCTGGAGCGACTCATCCGCCCGGCCGGTCTCCAGGAGGAGCGACGAAAGGTTCCCGAGGACGTCGAAGTCCGCCGGGTGCTTCTCGGCCAGGACGGCCAGGCCCTCCAGGGCCGCCTTGGGCCGGCCGAGGTCGGCCTCGATGAGGGCGCGGTTGATGCGCAAGGGGAGGTCTTCCGGCCGGGTGCGCAGGCCCCGCTCGAACGCCTCGCGGGCGGCATCGAACTTGCCCTGCATCGCCAGGAGAACGCCCAGGTCATTTTCCAGTTCGTGCGCGCGGCCGGAGAAGGCCATGGCGCGGCGGAGTTCCTCCTCGGCCTCGCCAAAGCGGCCTTCCCCGGCAAAGAGGGCCGAGAGGTTGCGGTAGAGTTCGTCGCGGTGCGGCTCGGTCCGAAGTGCCTGCCGCAACACCCGCCGCGCACGAGACAGGTCGGTCCTGGAGTGCGGCACGGCCGTCAGGTGCGAGAGGATGAGGGGGTCGCCGGGGCTGAGTTCGAGGGCCCGCAGGAAGTGCCGCCGCGCCTTGGCCGCACGCCCCAGGCGCATCAGCGCGATCCCCAGGTCCAGGTGGACGCGGGGGTCGTCTTCGGCCTCGCGCAGAAGTCCTTCGTAGACGCGGACCGCCTGCTCCAACTCGCCGCGCTGAACATGGTAGCCGCCCAGCGCCAGGCGCGCTTCGCGAGAGTCCGGGTACAACTCGAGTTCCTTCGCCAGTTCCTCCTGGGCGCGCTGGAGGTTGCCGGTGGCGGCATACGCCCGGGCCATCGAGAGGTGGAGTTCCGGGAAATCCTCTTCCCACTCGACCGCCTGGGTCCAGACGCGGATGGCCTCGTCAAAGCGGCCCTGCTTAGCCGCCACGAGGCCCCACTGGTAGGCGATCTCAGCGGACTCCGGCTGGGCCTCCCGCATCTCCTCGTACAGGCGCGCGGCCTCGTCGAAGCGGCCCAGGTTGCCGTAGATGCCGATGAGTTGCGCCAGGACCGCCTCGTCGTCCGGGGCCAGTTGCCGGGCCCGCTGGAGGTACCCGAGGGCCTCGCGGTCATCGGCCCGCAGCCACGAGACGAACGCCAGGCCGAACCAGACATCGACGCACTCGCGGTCGTAGCCGAGGGCCTCCAGGAGTTCCTTTTCGGCCTCATCCACGCGGTTCATGTACGCCAGGCACCGGCCGGCCATGGCGCGGGCATCGGCCGACTTGGGATCCAGCGCGATGGCCTTGCGGCAGGCGTCGAGCGCGGCCTCGTACGAACCCTCTTCGAGCAAGCGGTCGGCGTGCTCGAGATAATCTTCGGGGTCAGTCCAGTCTTCCATCCACACTTCCTCGCAGCCCCGGAGGGGCGAAAACAAGACCTTGGCGCGGCGGGTCTCCCGACCCACCGCGCTAAGCTGCGCCGTACCATTGAACTACGGCATGATAAACGTCGTCACGTCGGTCGGCACGTCGAACCGGGCGCTCGTGACCTCCAGCGTGTAGCGGACCGGGCCGGTCGGCGCGCCGGACTCGTCGATCGGCGTCAACCGCCATCGGCGGCTCAGGTCCAGGCCGCCGGCCCCGCTCCACTCGTCCATGTCAACGCGGTACGGCCGGCCCATGAAGGGGGCATCGGCCCACCTGATGAGCGCTGCATCAAGGCGGCCGCTGCCCTTCTCGATTTCAAGGACCGTCTCGTCGCCGGCGTTCCATCCCGCCGGCGCCGGGTACGTGACGAGCAGGCGATGCCAGAGGCGCGCCTCGGCGGGGCCGGTGCGCGTGCCGACGTACTTCACCTTCTGGCGGCCGGCGAGGAGCGCAAACGGCAGCGCCGCCAGCCGCCGGGCGAGGACCGCTTCTCCATACGCATCGGCGCGGACCTGGAGGTCTCGCGTCTCGGCGCCGTCAACGAAGGTCCGCCAGGTCCAGCCGTCGAAGACGGTGATGAGGCGTGCGGCCTGGTTCTCGATCCGCAGGCGTCCGCCCGCGAGGTCGAAGAGCCAGACCTCCATGGCCTCGATGTCGCCGATGGGCCGGTGCTCGGTCCGCGTGACGGCCAGCCGCAGCGTCTTATAGTCGGCCCACGTGTAAATGGAGCCGGCCTGCCAGAGGCAATCGCGGATGACGAGGAGGGCCTGCTCGTCGGCCTCGCCGCGGAGCCGCGCCGCGAGGTCGTCAACCCGCCGCTCGTGCGGATTGGCGAAGCGGACGGTCCCCGTGAGGACGTTCGCGCGACAGCCAGTCGCCGCGGCGACCGCAAGCATCACGAGCGCCGCCAGGAATCCCCTGGTCATCGACAGCCCCCTGCCGGGTGGCGCCCTTTCACCCGCGAATCTCCGGCCATGTGCCACGGGTTGCCAACAACCCGTGGCACGTGAACGGCGAACATCAGGGGCGTTCACCGCGAATCTCTGGCCCCAATCGCCAGGATTCATTATACTGGTCCGCGACGGCGCCACAAGGCGACTTCCTGCGGGCGAGGGGCTGTGCTCAAGAGCGATTACTGGTATCGGTTTCCGTGGCTGCTGCTGGCGGCAGCGCTGGCGCTGTCGGGCCTGGGCATCGCGGGCATATACGCGGCGACGGCCGGCGGCTCGGCCCCCGCGCCATTCCTCGACACGCTGGCGGCAAGGCAGACGGT
>CAYGWP010000118.1:0-10507 GCA_964353455.1 uncultured Anaerolineales bacterium | reverse complement strand
ACGAAGACAAGCCGGGCGCGGCCTTCCGAATCCGATTGCCGCGGTGAAAGTAGTACTACAGCGCCACTTGGGCATTTGCGCGGTGGGTCTCCCGACCCACCGCGCGACGAAGCCGCGTTGGCGCGGTCGAAAACGCGGTTTGCGCGGCGGGTCGGGAGACCCGCCGCGCTAAGTGGCGCTGTAGTGCTAGGCGTTCCACCAATTGAGGTCGATCTTGGGAAAGATCACGTCGTGGATGTCGGCGTCCTGGACCTCGAACTTTTCAACCTCGCTGAGTTTTCCCAGATAGGTGGAATCGCTGCCGAGTTTCTCGGTGATGTCCGCGAGGCACTCGAAGCGCGCAACGTGCTGCATGAACCGCTTGATGCCGTAATCGACGGCCTGCCCGCGGGTGATGACGAAGGGCCAGTCGCTGGCCTGAAGGAGCAGAAGTTCGCGGCCGGCCTTCTCGAGGACCTGCCGGAGTTCCTTGTGCTTGTGCCACTCTAGGTTGAAGGTGAGTTTGCCGAACAGCGCTTCGCAACGGTACTCGATCTCCCACATCCAGGCGACCTTGTCATTGGACCAGACGCGGTGGTCTCCGCCCTCGCCCCAGGACCCGGCAGGCATCGCCACGACCTTGTCCGGCGGGTGCGTCTTGAGGAACTCGCCGGCGGTGCAGAGGTCAATGTCCGGGTCGGCGTTCAGCGTCAGCATGACGTCGCGCAGGAACTGCGGCCCCTCGAACCACCAGTGGCCGAACAGTTCCGCATCGAAGCATGCCGCCACCGTGCCGTGACGGCCGGTCCGATTCCTATAGGCCCACAGCCTCTCTTTCACCTGGTCGCAGAAGTGCCGGGCGTGCTGGAACACCTTGCCGGGCACATCATCGGGGTGGTAGAGGTCCTTGCGTCCGAGGTCCACGCCCGTGCCGGTGATCTTCCAGTACCTGAGGCCCCGCTTCTCGCCGTGCTTCTTGTGGAACTCCAGGTACACCCCATCGCCTGGGTACCCGCAGGCGCCGGACCAGACCTGTTTGCAGATTTCGGGGTCGCGTGCGAAGGCGGCGGTGCGCTGCGAGTTGCTTCCGTCGCTGGCGACCCATGCGGGTTCGTGGACGCTCCGCCAGCCGCGCTCCGGATGGTTGGCGGCCTCGTCCCACGTGACCTTTGCCCACTGCCCATTCCGGAACCATTCGCTGCGGCTCTGCTCGATGAGGTGGTTCTCAACGAAGAAGTGCGTGACGCCCTCATCGGCGACGAAGTGCTCGATGCCGCGGCGGACCCGCTCCCCTCCCCACGCGACGGGGGGAGACCACGGTCCGTCCGGCCGGTATCCGCCCTCGGGCAGCCACATCCCCTGCGGCCGAAAGCCGAGGATACGCTCGGAACTGCCGACCCCCGCGCGCATCTGCGCGCGGATGGACGAGTCCTCAAGGAGCAGCGGCATGTAGGCGTGCGTCGCACTGGACGTCAGGATCTCGATATAGCCGCGCTTCGCCCGCTCGGCGAACGCCCGCGGGATGTCTCGGCCGATCTCCTGGAACTGTAGAGAAAGTCTCCGGTACCACTCCTTCCAGCGGCCGGCGAGCCACCCGAGGTGCGCCTCGCCGCGCCCCGCGAACTCCTTCTGATCCGACTTGGCGCGCCCGACGCGATCCTCCAGGTAGTGCTCGAAGCCGGCCTTGAAGCAGTCGTGGGCGAGTTGCTCCAGCAGCACCGGCGTCAGGCCGATCGTCAGGCGGGGGTTTCCTTTGAGGAATGCACATTCGTCGATCATCGCCAGGAGGGGCAGGTAGGTCTCGGCGGCGGCTTCATACAGCCAGTCCTCTCCGTGCGGCCAGAGGCCGTGACGCAAGACGTACGGCAGATGCCCGTGAAGCACCAGACAAAAACTCCCCATGCCCATCGGCTTCTCCTCGGTTGCCGCGGCGACCGCGGGCCACCATCAGTCGATTGTCGCCAGTATGCGGCGGATACAGGCGAAGGATTCCTTGATGCCCGGCATGGGCGCATCGGCGGCGGCCTCGTATTCCAGGGCCACGTGGTACGGGAACTTCATGCCGACCAGGGCCTTCAGGACCCCGGCGATGTCGATGACCCCTTTGCCAACGGTGGCCGCCGCGCCTTTCGCCGTGGCCTCCGTGACGTCCTTCATGTGGAAATCGTGGAGGCGGCCGGCGCACTGCTTAATGATCGCGATCGGCTCCAGGCCCAGGCGGACGGTGTGGCCCACATCCATGCAGATGCCCATGCGCGCATCGCGGTCTTTCACCAGGCCAAGGACGTCGAGGGGCGAAGGATACCGCTTGTCGCCCGGGCCGTGGTTGTGGATGGCGATGCGGATGTCATACTGCCTGGCCATCTTTTCGACGGCGTCCAGCGCATCGAGTTCGGGGCTGCATACGATGGTCGGCATGCCGGAATCCTTGGCGTAGTCGAAGACGGCCTTGATCGCATCCTCCTTGTTGACCATGGAGATGACGCCGCCGCCCATCAGCACGAGGCCGGCCGCCTCGATCTTCTTGCGGGCCTCCTGTCGCTCCGCCGTGGTGCTCTTCAGGGACAGGTGCACATCTTTAAGTGTGATGTACTTGACGCCCGCCTCCTTGGTCATGGCGATTGCCTGGTCAAGGTTGAACTTGCGGAGCGAATACGAGGCGATGCCCAGTTTCAGGCCGCGGTCCGGATCGCGCGCCGCAGCCTCGCCAGTCGCTTGCCGGGTCATTGCCGCAGCCAGAGCGGCCGCTGAACCCGCGAGGCCCATCTCGAGGAACTTCCGCCGGCTTACGGCCTGCATGCTCTTCATGATTCCTTCTCCGGTTTGGATGCGCGATTCATTCGGCCACCAGTTGAACCTGCTGGATGGCATTGTTGCCCGACTTCGGGAACGGCCTCGGCATGGGCTGGGCCGCTCCGGAGGCGTCTATCGTGCGGCAACACAGTTGATACTTCCCCGCGCGCTCGCCCGTCAGGAGCGCCGCCCAGTGGACGATCGTGTTCCGCAGGGGCCACGCCAGGGGCTTGCCTGTGGCCGGATCGACCTGGCGGGGGACCGGCGGCAGTTTGCCGTCGGGTAGCCCTCCGCCCCACCGGGGCGGCGGCGGAAGGACCTCGGCGTCCTTCCACGGGGCCTTTGAGAAGTACGGATCATCCGCCGGCAGCGGCTGCCCGTCCGGATGCAGCCAGTACTGGACCTTCGCAAGGCCCGCCGGCCCCACCTGGGCCAGGCCCGTGATGGCCGCAGGCCGGCCGGCCTTGATCGTCTTCGGAACATGGACGAACCTCGCGTATGTCTTCAGCGGGCTCTCGGTGTCATTATTCCACTCGGCATACGTATCGTTGGCCTGGGGCTTGTTGGTGAGCACGACCTTCTGAAGCCATTTGACCGACTTGTTGCCGTACGAGTCGGGAACGAGCATCCGCACCGGGCCGCCGGCCTTCGGCGAGAGGGGCTGGTCGTTGAGTTTGTAGCACAGTATGACGGGGTTCTCGCCGGGCGGATCCTCCAGCACGCGGCTCAAGGGGAGGCTCGACTGGAACCGCTGCTTCACATCATCGTTGTGGTATCCGTAGTAGAACACGCGGCGGACGTTCCCCTTGGGCCTGGCGAGCCAGACCACCTCGCGAAGGGGCACGCCCTCCCACAGCCCCATGCCGCAAGGGTCCGCCGCGTTCGTGCAGGTCATGACCGACATGAATCGCACGGCGTGCGCCTCGGCCAGTTTCATGAGGCCGGGCCAGTCGAGGGCGGTGCCGAGGTCCTTCGAGAGCGGCCGCTCAACCTGGGCGTTGCTTTCGGGGTCGGCGACGACCTCCAGTCGCCAGGTCTCGGTGACGAGGCCGACCTCGCGGAGTTTTTCTGCCGGGAGTTCATGCGGCGGAGGCTTGCCGCGGCCGAACATGCGGAACCGGTCGGGCAGCGTCAGGTAATCCATGCGGGCGACGGCCTCGCGGAGGAGGTCGGGGCCTTGCGCCTCGCCGCCCCAGAGCGAGGAGGTCGCCGCGGCGACCGCGCCGGCCGCGCCAAGGCCGAGGAAATACCGCCGCGTGACTTCCAGGTGCTCCGCCATCAGCCGATCAAGATCGTCCATGTCTGTGCACCGCCTCCTCGCCAGTGGCGGAAAAGGGTCCAGGACCCCTAAAGGCCCGCCAGTCAGTAGGGCGGGCCAGTCCGCAGGGCGGGTTCCGCCTCGTTCCGGTTGATTCTAGCGGCTGGCGGCTGCGCTTCAAGCCTGGAATCCGGTTTCTGGCCAGATGCCTATTGCCAACGGCCGTTTGGCCGGGGAGAATCGCCGACGGGAAGGTCGCTGGAGCCGAGGTTCGTAAGGGGAAACACATGCAAGGCGCGCTGCAAGTCCTGGTCGGGCTGGTTCTTCTGGGCGCTTCGGTTGCGGCCGTGGCCGAGGAGCGTCCGGCGGCCGTCCGGGTCGCCGCGGCGACCGAACCCTGGCGGGCCATCCACGTGATCACCGGCAGCGCCGGGGCACTTGATGCGCTGGAATCGCAACTTACGGCCCTGGCCAAGTTGGGCGTCAACACCCTTGTCACGGAGGTGAACTACAGTTTCGATTTTCACTCGCACCCCGAACTCAAGGGCGGCGCCGGGGCGATCACGAAGGCCGGGGCCGGCAAGTTCGTGGCCGCCTGCCGCAAGGTCAATATCAAAGTCATCCCCCAGATCAACTGCCTCGGCCACCAGTCGTGGAAGGGCAGCACCGGCATTCTCCTGACTGCGCATCCGGAGTTCGACGAGACTCCCGGCCAGTTCCCCGACAACAAGGGAATCTACTGCCGCAGTTGGTGCCCGCTGCATCCGGAGGTCAACAAGGTCATCTTCGCGCTGATGGACGAACTGCTGGACGCCTTCGAGGCGGATGCGATGCACGTCGGCATGGACGAGGTGTTTCTGATCGGCTCCGAGCACTGCGCGCGGTGCAAGGGCCAGGACCCGGCGAAGTTGTTCGCCAAGGCCGTCACGGACTACCACGACCACCTGAAGGCGAAGGGGGCCGAGATGCTCATGTGGGGCGACCGCCTCATCGACGGCAAGGCCACGGGCATGGGTGAGTGGGAGTCGAGCCTGAACGGCACGGCCCCGGCCGCGGACATGATCCCCAAGGACATCATTATATGTCCGTGGCACTATAATAAGCGGGGCGAGTATCCGTCGATCCCCGCGCTGCTGGCGAAGGGCTTCCGCATCCTGCCCGCCGGCTGGAACAAGCCGGACGCCGTGGAGGCGCTGGTCGCCTTCGCCCGTGCACAGAAGAGCCCGCTGGTGCTGGGGTACATGGCCACGACGTGGTCGGTTGATGTCCGGAACGTCTCGGGGTATCCGCCGCTGATAAAAGGAATGGAGGCGATCCATGAAAACGGCAAGTAAGCGGTTTGTGGCGGTATGGGCCGCAATGGCCGGGGCGGCGCTTTGCGCGTGGGCGACGCCGCTTCGGGCGGGGCCGGCTGATGATGCGCGGCAGATACTCGCCGCCAGCGGCACGAAGGGCGGCCTCATCGTCCACCTGGGCTGCGGCGACGGCAAAATCACCGCCGCACTGCGGGCCGCCGACGCAACAATCGTCCAGGGGCTGGACACATCGGCCGAGAAGGTCAAGGAAGCCCGCGCGAACATCGCCGAAGCCGGATTCTACGGGGAAGTTGCGGCCAGGGAGTTCGACGGCAAGGTCGTCCCCTTCATCGACAACACCGTCAACCTGCTGGTGGTTGACAGTGCATACTCGGTGTCCAGGGGAGAGATGATGCGGGTCCTGTGTCCGAAGGGAGTGCTGTGCACCAGGGATGGCCGAGAGTGGAAGGCCGAGGTCAAGCCGTGGCCGGCCGACATCGACGAGTGGACCCACTACCAGCACGACCCGCAGGGCACGATGGTGGGGGCCGACAAGGTCGTCGGGCCGCCGCAGCGCATCCAATGGGTGGGCGACCCCAAGTGGCTGCGGAACCATGATTTCATGTCCAGCATGTACGCGCTGGTTTCGTCCGGTGGCAGGGTCTTCTATATCATCGACGAAGGTCTGCGCCAGCATATATTCCTTCCTGCCAGGTGGACCCTGATCGCCCGCGACGGGTTCAACGGAACAGTGCTCTGGCGGCGGCCGCTGGCGGACTGGCATCCCACGAACTGGCCCCTCAAGAGCGGGCCGGGCTACCTGCCGCGCAGGCTCGTGGCGGTCGGCGACCGCGTCTATGCCACACTCGGGCTGATCCAGCCCGTGACGGCCATTGATGCCGTCACCGGTCAGACTGTCCGCACGTACGACGGCACGCGGGCCACCGAGGAGATCGTGTGCTCCGACGGCGTGCTCTATCTCCTGGTGGACCCCGGCAGGCAGCCTGTGAACTACAGGGCCGAGGCCGCGACCTACAGCGAGATCAACCGGGCGAACTCCGGCTGGGGTTGGACCACCGAACGCCCCGACCGGACCATCATGGCCGTGGAGGCCGATTCCGGCAGGAAGATCTGGACTCACACCGCGAAGGTCGCGCCGCTCACCGTGACGGTCGCCCAGACGCGCATCTTCTTCTTTAACGGCGAGCGGATGGTCGCACTCGACCGCAAGACCGGCCGGCAGGAGTGGGTCTCCGATGGCCCGGCTCGCGTGTCCATCATGGCGGCAACAGGGGCGGCCCCGCGGGTGGTGTACTCCGACGGCGTCCTAGTTTTCTGCCACAGCACCCGGACCATCGGGTTCTCCGCCGAGAACGGCCACGTGCTGTGGGAAGGCAAGACGTTGCCTTCGGGTCACTTCTGCCCCAATGACCTGTTCGTCATCAAGGGGCTTGTCTGGTCGGCGCACACCGGGGCGGCGCAGCAGAAGGGAACGCACTTTGCGGCACTGGACCTGCATACGGGCCAGACCGCAAAGGACCTTGTGGCCGAGAACCTCCCGGCGTTCCCGATGCACGCCCGGTGTTATCCCAGCCGGGCCACGGAGCAATACATCATGACCGCCGGCATAGGAACGGAGTTCTATACGGTCGGCGGCAGCAAGGTGGAACTCTTCAACTACGTGCGCGGCAGTTGCATCTACGGGGTCATGCCGTGCAACGGGCTGCTCTACAAGCCCCCCGACTCGTGCGCCTGCTACTACATGTCGAAGTTGCCGTATTTCTGCGCTTTGGCCCCGGCCGGCAGGACTCCGGCGCCCGCAGCCCTGACGCCCGAGGAGCGGCGGCTGGAGAAAGGGCCCGCCTATCCGGAGGTGAGCGCGCAGAAGCCCGGCGCAAACGCCGCCGGCCAGGACGAATGGCCGATGTACAGGCACGATGCGGCCCGGACCGGCTACAGCCCGACGCAGGTCCCCGCCGACCTCAAGAAGTCGTGGGAGACCAACCTGGGCGGCAGGCTGACGCAGCCGGTGATCGCCGGCGGCAGGGTTTACGTCGCCTCGGTCGATGCCCACACCCTGTACGCACTGGATGCGGGTACCGGCAAGGTGCTCTGGAAGTTTGTGGCCGGGGGCAGGATTGATTCGCCGCCGACGATCCGCCAGGGAACGGTGCTGTTCGGCTCGGCCGACGGCTGGGTTTACTGCCTTCGCGCCGCCGACGGGGTCCTGGCATGGAGGCGCCTGGTTGCGCCGGAAGACCGGCAACTCATTTCTGCTCAGCGGCCGGAATCGGTGTGGCCCGTCCACGGCAGCGTGCTCGTCTATGGCAACGTCGTGTATGCCCTGGCCGGGCGCAACATGTTCTTTGACGGCGGCATGCGCCTCGCGCGGCTGGATGCCGCAACGGGCGGCAGGCTCTCCGAGACGGTGCTGAACGAGTTGGACCCGCAGACCGGCGCGAACCTTCAGACCCTGATCATCGGCAAGTCCATGCCCGTGGCGAATTCCGACATCCTCTCCTGTGATGGGAAATATGTGTATATGCAAGCGCAGAGGTTCGACATGGAGGGTAAGCGGGTCGGCGTTGCGCCGATGTCGCCGAAGTCGGCCATAATCGACGGCGGGGCAATGCATCTCTTCTGCTCGACCGGTTTTCTGGACGACGTGTGGTTCCACAGGTCGTACTGGACGTACGCCGAGAACTTCCCCGAGGGCTGGTCGGAGTACAACCGCGCTCAGAACCAGGCGCCCAGCGGCCGCATCATGGTGCTCGACGAATCGCGGGCGTACGGGTTCCGGGCCGACGGCCTCGGCAACACGCTGCTTCCCACGCCTACCTACCGGCTATACGCGGCCGACAAGGCTGCCGGAGGCGAGGCGGCGCAGGCGGGCGCGGGCGCGATCGGCGCTGCGGGTAAGAGGGCCGCCAAGGGGGCCAAGGGGGCCGGCAACGCGGAGAAGGCGCGGGGGGTCGCCGCTGCGACCAACAACATCGCCGGCCCGTTCAAGGTGCACTGGCAGATACAGTCGCCTTCGCTCCTGGCCAGCGCCATGGCCCTGGGCGGGCGGAACCTGTTCGTGGCCGGACCGCCCGACGTCGCCGATGAATCGAAGATGCTCGGCTTCCTGCCGGGGGCTGACGATGACATCAATCGCCAACTCAAGGCGCAGGATGATGCCTGGCGCGGCAAGATGGGGGCCTTGCTGTGGGTCGTCTCGGCCGCAGACGGCCAGAAACTTGCGGAGTACAAACTGGAAGGCGTTCCGGTCTGGGACGGAATGTCGGTTGCCGGCGGCAGGTTGTTCATCTCGCTGGCCAGCGGCACGGTGGCTTGCTGGGACAGGAAGTAAACACCCGCGCTAAAATGCTTCTGCGAATACGCGGCGTGCAAGCAGGCCGGTTAAATGTAACAGATTGGGAACAGTTGTGGATTGACCGCAGGCCGGCACGTGTCAGGGGGCGCCATGCCGCTAGGTGAATCAGACACCCGCGCCAAACTCATCGACCCGGCCATTCATGCGCGAGGCTGGACCGAAGACCTCATCAAGCGCGAGGAAACCGCCGGGGCCATCGAGATCATCGACGGCAAGCCCCGCAAGCGTGCCCGCGGGCGAATCGACTACACGCTCCGCATCCGCGTCAACATCGACACGCAACCTGTGGCCGTGGCCATCTTCGAGGCCAAGGCCGAGAACCTGCCGCCGGCACACGGGCTTGAGCAGGCCAAAGGTTACGCCGCCTGCAAGCGTATGAACGTGCCGTTCGTCTTTTCGAGCAACGGGCACCTCTTTGTAGAGTTCGACAGTCTCACGGGCCTGACCGCGGCTCCCAAACCGCTGACCCAGTTCCCCACGCCCGCCGAGTTGCAGGCCCGCTACGAGCATCACGTGGGCTTCAGCCTGGCCGACCCCGCCGCCCGGCCGCTCCTGGCTCGGTATGTCGGCGGCGAGGCCACTCGCCGGTACTACCAGGACGCCGCTATCCGCGCCGTGCTTGAGAAGATCGCCCGTTGCGAGAAGACCGGCGAACCCAGGCGGGCGCTTCTTTCCCTGGCCACCGGCGCCGGCAAGACGTTTATCGCGGTGCACCTCCTCAGGCGATTCGCCGATGTGGGGCAACTCAAGCGGGCACTTTTCGTCTGCGACCGCGATGAACTCCGCGCCCAGGGCCTTGGCGCCCTACAAGGCGTCTTCGGTTCCGACGCGGCCGAAGTCTATCGCGGCCCGGATGGCAAGAACAACGCCCGCAACGCCCGCATCCACGTTGCCACCTATCAGACGCTTGATGTGGATACCGAGGACGGCACGGCCAACTTCCTCACCACGTTCTATCCCGAAAACTACTTCAGCCACATCGTGATCGACGAATGCCATCGCTCGGCGTGGGGCAAGTGGTCTCAGGTCTTAAAGCGCAACCCCAACGCCGTGCAGATCGGCCTCACGGCCACGCCGCGCCAGATCGAGTTCACCGAAGACAGCCGCGAGGGCCAGGCCGATGCCGCCATCTCGGCCGACAACCTGCGATACTTCGGCGATCCGGTCTATGAGTACGACATGGCACAGGGCATCGAGGACGGATACCTGGCGGCCTGCGAAATCCAGAAAGGCCGCGTCAACCTCGACGACACCGGCATCACGATAGAGGACATCCTGGCCCGAAACCCCGTTGATGCCAACACGGGCCAGCCGATTTCGGCGGCCGAACTGAAGGCGCGCTACGAGAAGACGGAGTACGAAGACCGCATCCTCCTGCCCGACCGAGTGCTGGCCATGTGCCAGGACCTTTTCAAGTACCTGCTGGACACCGGGGGGCCGGAGCAGAAGACGATCATCTTCTGCGCCCGCGACCGTCACGCCGACGATGTGGCCGCCACCTTGAACAACCTCTACGCCCAGTGGTGCGCCAAGCAAGGCAAGATGCGTCTCGACCCTTACGCCTTCAAGTGCACGGCCAGCGTCGGCGGCAGCCAGTTCCTGGCCGACCTTCGCGGGGCCTCGCGCTCTCACTTCATCGCCACCACCGTGGAACTCCTGACCACCGGCGTGGATGTGCCACGCGTGCGCAACATCGTCTTTTTCAAGTACGTCCGCTCCCCCATTGCCTTCTACCAGATGGTGGGTCGGGGCACGCGGCTGGACGCGCCGACCAACAAACTCATGTTCCGCGTGTACGACTACACC
>CAYGWP010000117.1:0-12422 GCA_964353455.1 uncultured Anaerolineales bacterium | reverse complement strand
AATCGCCCGCGGCGAGCGGACCCTCGTCACCACGCTCACCAAGCGCCTGGCCGAGGACCTCTCGGAATACTTCCGCCGCGAGGGCCTCAAGTGCGAGTACCTCCACAGCGAGGTCGAGGTCTTCGACCGCAGCGAGATTCTGAGGGACCTGCGTCTCGGGAAGTTCGACGTCATCGTCGGCGTCAACCTGCTGCGGGAGGGCCTTGACCTGCCGGAGGTCAGCCTGGTCGCCATCCTCGACGCCGACCGCGAGGGGTTCCTCCGGTCCGAGACCAGCCTCCTCCAGACGATCGGCCGCTGCGCCCGCCACGCCAGCGCGCAGGTCATCTTGTATGCCGACACGGTTACCGATAGCATGGCCAGTGCGATCGAGGAGACCCGCCGCCGGCGCGAGGCGCAGGCGGCCTACAACCGCGAGCACGGCATCACGCCCGAGACGATCCGGAAGGCCGTGCGGGCGGGGATCGAGGCCGAGGTCGAGGGCCGGCGGGCCGTGCGGCTGGCGGTTCACCTGTCGCAGGAGGATTTCGCCCGGACCGAACTGGTCCGCGAACTCGAAACCGAGATGCACAAGGCGGCCGAGAGCCTCGAATTCGAGCGGGCCGCGGAACTCAGGGACCGTATCCAGGAACTCGTTCATGGCACCCAAACGACCGCCCAGCACCATTCCCATCGAAAGGCTTAGGATCAGGGCGCTGGACAGCCTTCAGCCCCTCTTGACGCTCGCCCTCGATGAGGACATCGGGCCGGGAGACCTCACCAGCGACGTCCTCATCGACACCGAGGCCACTGCCCGCGGCGACCTCCTGGCGAAGGCCGGCGGCGTGGTGGCCGGACTCCTGTTCGTCACCGCCATCCTCCAGCGCGTGGACGGACGCCTCCGCTACGAGCCCGCTGTCGAGGACGGCGCCCGGATTCCCCCCGGCACGATCCTGGGGCGCATCGAGGGGCCCGTGCGGCCGCTCCTGACGGTCGAGCGGACGCTCCTGAATTTCACACAGGCCCTCTCGGGCATCGCAACTTACACATCGCAATTTGTTGCCGCCGTTGCCGGCACCGACGCCGTCATCCTCGATACCCGCAAGACCACGCCCGGCTGGCGTTACCTCGAAAAGTACGCCGTCCGCATGGGCGGCGGAATCAACCACCGCACCGGTCTGCACGACGGCGTCCTCATCAAGGACAACCACCTGGCCGTACGCGCGCCCAACCACATGGGCGAGACCATCGCCGGCCTTGTCCGAGAGGCACGGTCACGCATCTCACAGGAGATCCCCATCCAGGTCGAGGTCGAGCAGGTCGATTACCTTGAAGAGGTGCTGGCTTCCAGGCCCGACGTCGTCCTCCTCGATAACATGACCGTGCCGATGATCCAGGAGGCCGTGGTGCGGCGGAACAGGCTCTTCGGCGACCGGGGACCTGCCCTGGAGGCCTCCGGCGGCATCACGCTCGACAACGTCGCGGTTGTCGCCGAGACCGGCGTGGACCGCATCAGCATCGGCGCACTGACGCACAGCGCCCCGATCCTGGATATCTCGCTTGAGGTCCACCGCGAGTAGGGGCCATCATGGACCCGCGAGTTTCGCTGGCACTGAGACGCGAGCGGCGGCGGTCGATCCCCATCTCGGAACTGGCCGCCGCCCTTAAACTCTCCCCGCGCGCCGTCGCCCACGTGGTTGAGGAACTCGGCCGCATCGGTTTCGCCATCGAGTCGCATCCCCTTCTGGGCCTTCGCTTGGCGGCTGCGCCCGACGCGATCCTTGCAGAGGAGATCGCGTACGACCAGGGCCGGGCTTGCCACGGCGTCGCCCTGGCGAGCCGGGTCGGCCGCAGGGTCTGGTGCGTCGGCGAGGCCGTTTCAACAAACGATCTGGCCTGGGATGCGGCCGCCCAGGGCCCCGCGGAGAGCGACGGCCTGGCGATCTTCGCGGAGCATCAATCGGGGGGGCGCGGCCGGCGCGGCAACCGGTGGCTCGCCCCGGCTCACTCGTCAATCCTTTGCTCGATCGTCCTGTGGACCGCAGACGGACCGGGGCAGGGAGCGATGCTGACCCGTGCGGCCGCGGTGGCTGCCGCAAGGGCCATCGAGGGCCGGTGCGACCTGGCGGTCGGCATCAAGTGGCCCAACGATTTGGTGGTCGAGGACCGCAAGGTCGGGGGCATCCTGGTTGAGGCCCGGCCGGCCCTGGGCGAGGTGTCGCCCCTGGTGATCGGGATCGGCCTGAACTGCACGCAGGGGCCGGAAGACTTTCCGGCCGAAATTCGGGGCGCCGCAAGTCTTGCCATGCTCGGTGTCGAGATGGACCGGACACTGCTGGCCCGTGGGCTTCTGGCGGAGTTGGACCGGGTTATTGCCGGGGCGGCCGACCCTGAAGGGATGGCCAAGGTCCGCGGCGAGGCCGCAGCCAGGTGCCGGACGCTGGGGCGCATGATCTCCCTCCGCGAAGGTGACACGACCTGGCGCGGAGAGGTCATCGACCTGGACCCGGATTACGGCCTGGTCCTGAGGCTGCCGGAGGGGGGTATTCGGCGTTTTCCCGCCATGACGACCCATGTGGTTGCCCAGTAGTGTCAAATCCCGCGTGCCGCCCGCATAGGGACCTCCGAAGAAAACCGTGTGGAAAACAAGCGCGCGCGCGCATCGTGGCGCCAGAACCGTGTCGGAAACTGCGAACAGGGCGGTGCGCTTGTAAGTGCTTGTAAACACTGGGTTTGCGCTCTAAATCAAGGGTGGAAAGGGGATGTCGGGGTTCCCTGTCGTTTGACGGGCGATGGGGTAACAGTATAGTAAAGGAGATGATGAAGGGGCGATGGTCGTCAAGACCGGCATATTTTTTGCCCCGGGTGTGAAGATAGATAAGATGCGGGAAAGAGAAAAAATTGTTAAGTTGGGGATGTTCCTGGCCGATAAGAAAGAACGGTCGAAAGCCGTTCTCAATGGCCAGAACGACCATGAACATTGACAAGGCAATAAAATGGAGAGGTAGGCGGCAGGTGGGGTATCCGGCCCGCCGTGCCGCCGCCCGGTCTGGTGGACGCGTAGGAAAGGGGTGAAACGGAATCGCGCGTCGGCAATTGGCTGGGGTGACCGCCGGGAACGGATGCGAGCGGCCTCGCGGGCGGTGAGACGAAGGGCCGGATACATCGGACTCACGAACCAAGGAACTGAGTGTGGCCCCCAAGGGGGCACGAAGGGGTAAGGAGACGAACAATGAAGCGGGCGAAAAGGGCATTCACGCTGGTTGAAATTCTGATTGTCGTGATCATCCTGGGCATCCTGGCGGCGATCGTGATTCCGCAGTTCACGGAAGCGTCCACGGAGGCCCGCATCTCGAACCTCCGGACGAACCTCCAGACGATCCGAAGCCAGTTGCTCCTGTACAAGACGCAGCACCTGGAAATCTATCCGGGCGCCACGTTCGTGACTCAGATGACGCAGTACAGTGATCTGGCCGGCGCCGTGAGCGCCACTCCCGACACGGACCATCCGTTCGGCCCGTATCTCCAGAGCATTCCGATCAACCCGTTCTCGGGTGTCAACACGATGCGTATTGTGACGGGCGCTTCGACGGTGTTCTCGTGCAGTGCCGACGCCGGCTGGTACTTTAACAGCACGACCGGCGAGTTCCGGGCAGACCTGGTTACGGGGGACGACCACAAGACCGCCGATGGCACACAGTTCAACGCACTGTAATCGCTGTGGGTGCGCAGCGGTGACCGCCAGCCTCTTCGTGTAGGGGCGAAGAGGCACTGGGCTCGGGGGCAGCGACGCGTGTGGCGTCGGCTGCCCCCGGGTATTTTTGCCCCATGCGAATCCCTTAAGGGCGGTCGGGCGGCCTGCCGATAAGTCCGATGTGCCACAATAGCCTGCGCGCGGAGCGCGGTTGAATCCGGCGTCAAGTTGGGCGGAATGGGAGGGCTGGGGAATGATAGGTAAATATCTACAGACCATCGCGCACGCACTCATCCTCGTCGCAATCATGCTTGGATTGATTGCCGCCGCCCTCTGGCTCAGGCTCGATTCGGCTGAACCGAGGGCCGAGGCGCAGACGGGCTCCCGCTACGCCGCCACGGGAGACGGCGCCGGCGTCCCCGATGCCGGCCGCCAGCGCCAGTTGACCATCGATGCGCTGGATGCCATCAACAAGCGGCTGGCTGATATTGAGCGCGGTTTGCGCGACGGTTCTTTCGCGGTGCAGGTCACCGATGCGAAGGCGGGGTCGAAGCAGGCCGGCCGCACCCCCGCGAAGGAGACGGAGCCATGACGACCCGGGACCGGGCGACCGGTGCCGCCTTCACGTTGATCGAGATACTGATCGTGGTCCTGGTGCTGGCGATAGTGGCGGCCATCATCGTGCCGAACATCGGAACGGCGGCGGATTCCCAGGTGGTCAGCGCCGCCCGCGTCGTGCAGTCCGACCTGGAGGTCGCGCGGAGTCTGGCCCTGACGACCCAGCATTCGCACTCGCTGGTCTTCAGCCCGGACCGGAGGTCGTACAAGGTCGTTGCCGACTACGGCGGCGGGGCGTACGCGTCGGCCGTGGCTGTGACGCATCCGGTGGATCCGTCGAAGACGTTTGAGGTGACGCTGGCGAGCCTGAATGGGATGGAGGCGGTGACGGTGTTTGCCGTCAACTTCGGCGGGCAGACGTACGTGACGTTCCAGTCGCTGGGCGACGCCGTGGCGCCGGGGAGCATCACGCTCCGGGCGGGCGACTGCGAAATAGTCGTGTCAGTCGAAGGATTGACGGGCATTGTGACGGTGACCCGTACGCGCAACTGACGCGTTCGGGCGCCGACGAGGTGATACGTGAAGCCGCTGGCGATCGGGCTGGACATCGGAACGACGACGGTGCGGCTGCTCCAGTTGGGGGGCAGCCAGCGCGACCTGCGCGTGGTCGATGCCGCCAAGTTCGCCATTCCGCAGGAGGTCAAGGGAGACCCGAAGCGGCGCCGGGAAGCGTTGGTGGAGAACATCCGGCGGATGCTGCGTGAGCACCGGTTCCGCAGCCGCGAGGTCATCATGGCCCTCTCGGCCGGCGAAATGGCGGTCCGGAACGTCCGCCTGCCGAAGATGCCGGCGGAGGAACTCGCCACCGCCGTCAACTGGGAGGCGCAGAACAAGTTCCCGTTCGATACGGCCACCGCCGTGGTCCAGTACCTGCGCGCAGGCGAGGTCCGCCAGGGCGACCAGGTGCTCGACGAGGTCATCCTGTTTGCCGCGCCGAGGGCCGAGGTCGATGCTCAGATTCAACTGGCCTGCGAGTCGGGGCTCGACCTGGTCAGCCTGGACGCGGAGCCGTGCGCGGTGTTCCGCGGGTTTGAGCGGTTCCTGCGGCGGCGCGAGGACGAGACGGCCGTCAGCGTTTTCGTGGACATCGGCGCGGAGACGATAGTGGTGATCTCGCGCGGCCGCGATGTCGTCTTCGTCAAGACGATCCCGATCGGCGGGGCGGTCTTCAACCGCGGCGTGGCCGAGTGCCTGGAACTCTCGCCCACCGAGGCCGAGGCCCTCAGGCGGCGCCTGGACCGGCGCGGCCGCAAGGAACAAGCCCCAGGCGAAGACGGCCAGCGCGTCTCGCGGGCCGTCGCCGACGCCATGCGACCGCACCTGGAAGACCTGGCCAACGAGATCGCCCTGTGCCTGCGGTACTACGCCGTTACGTTCCGTGGCGTGCGGCCGGAGAGGATCACGTTCACGGGTGGCGAGTCGCACAACGCAGACATCCCCGCCGCGCTCGGCGAGCGGCTGGGCGTTGAGGCGGCATCCGGCGACCCGCTGCGGGGCGTCAAGACCGACCACTTGGGGCCGGTGCTCGACCGCCGCAGCCCGCTTTCGGAGTGGACGACGGCGTTCGGCCTGAGCATGAAGGGATTCTACCTCACCGAGGAGTTGCCGGCGGGGTACGCGGCCTGACGGTTGGAGGGCTGGTTGTGAGAGAACTGGAGTTTCTGCCGGAGGACTACATCCGGGCGCGCCTTCAGCGCCGGGTCGGGTTCATCCGCTCCTGGCTGCTCCTGGCGCTGGGGCTGGCGATGGTCCTCTGGAGCCTCCAGGTGGGCGTCTGGGTACGCGATGCGCGGGCCGAACTGGAGGCGCTCGAAGGCACAGGCAGCGCGGTCGAGGGCGACGTTACCAAGGTCCGGAACCTGAAGGCCGAGGCCGAGTCGTACAACCGCCGCCTGGAACTCCTCGAGACCCTCAGGCCCCGGATCGCCGTCGCAGACGTGATGGCAACGCTGGCGGCGCTGCTGCCACAAGGCACCACCCTTGACGAAGTGGACCTGGACCACCCCGAGCGGGCCGGCCGCGACCACGCGACGATCCGCATGTGCGGCGCAGCGCCGAGCGAGGACGCCGTTACGCAGATGCTGGGGGCCCTCGAGGCGGCCGAGTCCTTCGTCCGGGCCGTCCTCGTGGAATCCAAGCCGCTGGCCCGCGACGGCGCAGCCCGGCGGGCGTTCGTGATCGAGGTGGAAGTCGTGGCCGCACACGCGGCCAAGGAGTGACGGCGTGCCGACTCGCAGCCACATTCGAAAACGCCTGGCCGTCGATAAGCAGCAGTTACTTATCCTGCTTGTTGCCGCCGTCATGGTGGGCAGTTTCTTCCTGCTCGTGCTCTGGCCGAAGCAGCAGGAACTCTCGAACCTCGGGACGGCCGTGGTCCGCGAGCGCGACGAAGTCAGCCAGAAGGTGCTCCTGAGCAATGAAGGCATCTACGTATCGGCACGAATCTCGGCCCTCCGCAAGTGCCAGCAGCAACTTGAGAACCGCTTGCCGGACGAACCGCGCCTGGCCGAGTTCCTCCAGGCGGTCGCCCAGCAAGTGCAGGCCGAGCCGGGCGTTTCACACGAAATCCAGCGGACCGAGGCACAGGCAGACGCAGCGGTGCCCGCCGTCCCCATGAGGCTGAGGCTGGCCGGCCCGTACGAGGGGGTGCATCGGTGCCTTGCGGCTATCGAGGACCTGGAGCGGCTGAACCGCTTCCGCCGCGTCTGCATCCGGCGGGAGGGCGATGACGGGCGCGTCGTGGCGGAGGCCGAAATCCTCGTCTATTACCTCCCGCCCGGACCGGCGCTGCAATCCCAGCAGCACGACGCCGCCAACACCGCGTCGCAGACGGTGCGAGGATGACCGAGAATCAGGATAAATCGAGGGTGGCCAGGGGCCTGGCGTGGGGCGCGGGCCTCGTGGCGTGGCTGGCGGCGCGTCCGCGAGGACGCTGGGCGACGGCGCGCGGCCGCTGGGTCCAGACGGTCTTGACGTCCGGACTCGTGCTGGCCGGCCTCGGCGCCTGGGCACTGGCCCTGGTTCAGCCGTGGACGGCGCGCCGGGGCGACCACGGCATCGTGGCGGTGACAGACGGCGTGGACACGGACCGCATCCGCTCGGTCACCGATGATGTCGAAAGGCTGTGCGCAAGTCGGGTCGGACCGGCTCGGCCGGCGCCCGCCCGGAACCCGTTTGCGTCGCCCGGCGCCGCGAACGAACGCATCCAGCAGGCGCCTCGGCCGGCGGCCGCGGGCCAGGCCCTCCGCACGATCGACGCGAAAACGGCCGAAACGTCGCCCAAGACGCCGGAGGCATCGGCGCCCGTCACGGCCCAGGCGATGCTTGAGACCGTTAGGTCTCTGAGACTGGAAGTAACCCTGATCACCCCGGCGAGCGAGCGCTGGGCCGTGATCAATGGCGTGAATTATCGCGAGGGGGACACGGTTGCCGGAATGGAGATCGTCGAAATCCAGGACGGCAGAGTCAAACTGCGGCAGGCAGGCATGACCTGTCTGCTGCGGATGGACTAAGGAGACGTGTTATGAGGAGGGAGAGCATGGAGACGCGAATGCGTTGGCGCCGACGGCTCGTGGCCGCAGCGCTGGCACTGGGGTATCTGGTGATCGGCGCGGGTGTCGCGCTGGGCGCCGCGAAGGCGACCTCGCCGAACACGGCTAAGACGGCAACACCGAAGCCTGCGCCGGCCTCGCCGGCGCCGCCGGTCGAGGTGAAAGTGCCGGCCGAACCTGCGCCGCCGGCCGCACCGGCCGCCGAGGAGGGCGGCCTGGCCCCGCCTGTCCCTGGCGCCGCCGTCCAGGCCACCGTGGCCGCCGACGGCAGGATCGACCTCCATGCCAAGAACGAGGACCTGGCCAACATCCTGGAACTCCTGTCGCGCACGTTCCAGGTCAACATCGTCGCCAGCAAGAGCGCCAAGGGCAAGGTAACGGCCGACCTGTACGGCGTTTCGCTCGACCAGATCCTCGATGCGATCTGCCGCTCCAACAGCCTGCTGTGGACGCGCGAAGGCAACTCCATCTACGTGTTCACCCCCGAGGAGGGCAAGGCCACTCGGATGGACGAATCGCGACTGGCGACGGAGGTGTTCGCCCTTAACTATCTGGCGGGCGAAGATGCCGTGAAAATGGTCGCGCCCGCCCTGTCGCCGAAGGCCACGACGGCCATCAACACGCCTTCCGAAAAGGGCATCGGCGGCGGTGGCGGCGGAAGCGGCGTCAGCAGCAGCAGCGGCGGCGGAGGCGGCAACACAGGCGGCAACAGTTTCGGACTTCAGGACTTCATCATCGTGCGAGACTTCCCGGAAAACCTGGAAGTGGTGCGCGGCATCCTCAAGAAGATGGACCGCCGCCCGCGCCAGGTCCTCGTCGAGGCCACCATCCTTAAGGTCGTGCTTGACGACAAGACCAGCCTGGGTGTGAACTTCAACGCCCTCGCCGGCATCGACTTCCGCGACCTCTCGGCCGCCGCCTACTCGGTGGCCAACCCGACCACCGTGCCGAACGCGGCGACCACGACGGTGCCGAAGGCCCTCGATGACTGGGGCCAGGCCCGCACCATCGGCTTTAACACCCACGACTCAAGCAAGGGCCTGAACATCGGCATCATCTCGAACAGCGTGGCCGTCTTTATCAGCGCCCTCGAGAGCATATCCGACACGACAATCGTCTCGAACCCGAAGGTCCTGGCCCTCAACAAGCAGCGGGCCGAGGTCATCGTCGGTGACCGCATCCCGTACATCCTGACCAGCGCGACGGAGACTACGAATGTCACCAGCACCGCCTTCCTGGAAACCGGCCGCCAGTTGACCTTCCGTCCGTTCATCAGCGACGATGGTTACATACGCATGGAGATCCATCCTAAGGTATCGACGCCGGTCGCTTACGGGGCCCTCTGGGGGGAAACCACCTCCGAGGTCACGTGCAACGTCATGGTCCGCGACGGGCACACGATCGTCATCGGCGGCCTGTTCGAGGAGAATACATCGACCAAGCGGGACCAGGTCCCCGGGTTGGGCAATATCCCCGGCCTGGGGTGGCTGTTCCGGAGCAACAATGACTCCTCCCTGCGCACCGAAGTCATCATCCTTCTCACGCCGCACATCATTGACAACGATGAGGCGGCCAACGAAATCGGCGTTGCGTTAAGGGACGATACCAAGCGCCGCTGCCTGGGCATGCGCGAGAACTTCGCCTTCTACACCCGCGAGCGGATCACTGCCTGCCACATGCAGGACGCCGACCGCGCCTGGCAGGAGTACGGCAAGACCGGTTCCCGCGAGCGACTGAAGCGGGCCCTGTGGCACGTCCAGTGCGTCCTGTACGCATCGCCCAACAACCTCAAGGCCATGCGCCTGAGGGATGAGATCCTCTCGGAGAAAAAGGGAGAGCCGTTCAGCCCGCCGAACTGGACCATCTGGGACAGCGTCCAGGAACGCCTCCAGGAGATGGAGGAGGTGAAGCAGTCATCCCCCGCCTCGCCTGCGAAGGACGAGCCCCCGCCGCCCTCCCAGACGTCTTCGGCGCCTGCCCCGAAGGCGGAGGAGGCGAAACATGTTAACTAAACGTATCTTGATAGGTGCGGTGGCGTTCCTCGCGGCGCTCGCCGCCGGATGCGGACCAAAGACCTGGAACCAGCAACGCGAGGAATCCACCAAACGCTGGGCCGCCGCCAGGGCCGAAATGACCGTACGCCTGGCCGAGGGCTGCTTCGCCCGCGGCGAGTTCGGCCGCGCTCAGCAGAACATCGACGAACTCGTCCGCACCGGCGTCCCTTATGCGCCCCTGTACACCCTTGCGGCGCGCCTTGCGGCCGAACGCGGCGAACTCGACAACGCACGCTCCTACGCCGAAAGCGCCAAGGCCATCGACCCGAAGTCCGCCGAGGCCCGCTACGTCCTCGGCACAGTCCGCCAGACACTCGGACAGCACGACGAAGCACTGGACGACTACAGCGCGGCCGCACGCCTCGACCCGGAGCAGTCGCGCTATGTCCTGGCGGAGGCTGAACTGCTGGTGGCGCATGACAGGGCCGAAGATGCGGCGAAGTCGCTCGGCGATGCGGCCGGCCGGATGCCAGGCCGCGCAGAAATCCACGCCGCACTCGCCGACGTCCTCTGCGTCATGGGCCGCTACGGCCAGGCGGTCGGCAGTTACCGGATCGCCCTGCGGATCGAGCCGCAGCGCAGCGACCTGAAGGGCCGGCTTGCCACAGCGCTCTACCACTGCGGCGCGTACGCCGAGGCCGCGCCGCTCCTTGCAGAACTGGCCGAGTCGGAGCCTGAATTTGCGGCGGGCTGGGCCATCCGCATGAGGGCCGACTGCCTGCTGGCCCTGGGCCGCACCGCCGAGGCGCGCGGCGTCTATCAGGGCGAATCGCAGGGCCGACGCGACCCGGTTCTTCCGCTCGTCGGCCTTGCGCAGTGCGACATCATGGAGAACCGCCTGCCGTCGGCCCGGACGAACCTCGAGCGGGCCTTGTCGCGCGACCCGCAGCACGTGGATGCCAACGCCCTGATGGGCTACGTCCTCGTGGCCACCGGCCGCTGCGACGAGGCCGTGCCGTACCTGTCGCTGGCGCTGAAGGACCCGCGGTGCTCGGGCCGCCCGACGGTCGAGCGACTCCTCGCGGTCGCGAGGGGCAAGCCGCTGACGGCGCCGTCGCCGTCGGTCGCGCCGTCGCCCGGGGCGCCCCGCCCTCCTGCTTGGCGGGCCGGCCCGGCTGTCGAGGAAGAGGGCGGCCTGGACCTGCCGCCAGTCAGGACCAAGCCGGTCGGGCAGGGGAACCATCCGATGGGGCCCATCGCCAGGCCGGTGAAGGCGTCGTAGGTCGGCACTAACGGAGGACCCGCCTGCGGGCCGTAGCCCTATGGCGGGCGAAGGCCAGTGTGGGAGGTCGGCAGTTGTGATTGAGTTGCGCCGCGCTGCGGCAGTCATCCTGTTGTTTTTGGGGGTCGGAGCGGGCCTGCACGTGCTGGTGAATCCCCTGCGCGACACGGGGCAAACCCCCGAGGCGAAGGCCGCGATCCTGGCCTGCGGCCTGTCGCTGGCGATCCTCGGCATCATCGGCGGGTACCTGGTGGCGCGGCTGCCGAAGGAACGGATCAACACCGTCGCACAGTACATGGAGGGTATGGTCCGGCGGGGAGTTGTGGGCCTCGTGATCACCGACGGCCAGGCCGATTCCCTGGGCCGACTCGGCCAGGCCGTCAACCGGTACCTGGCGCTCGTCAAGGACGAGGTCGAGCAGTCGCACATCGAGGCCAAGGAACGGCAGATCCAGATCAAGGTGCTGGAGGCCGAGAAGCGGCACCTGGAGGCCGTGATCCACGCTATCGGCGACGGCGTGATCGTGACGGGCGCGTTCGGCGATCTCCTGCTGGCGAACGCCGCCGCCGAGAGCATATTCTCTTTCCAGTTCAGCGGCGCAGCCCGCAAGCCCATCGATGAGGCCATTACCGACAAGTCGTTCCTGGCCCTCGTAAGCGAGATGCGCGAGACGGGCCTCTTCGTCCCGCACAAGACGGTCGAGTGGGTCCAGGGCACGGGCGAGTCGGCCCGCACGTGGTGCGTCGCCCTCAACACGGTCGTGGAAGGCAAGAAGCACGACCGCTTGAGCGGCGTGGTCGCCATCCTCCACGACGTGACGAAGGAGAAGGAGATCGCCAAGATGAAAAGCGATTTCGTCTCCAACGTCTCGCACGAACTCAAGGCGCCCCTGGCGAGCATCAGGGCGTACGTCGAGATGCTCATCGACGGCGAGGCCGCCGGCGAAGCCCAGTCGCGCGAGTTCTTCCAGACAATCGCGTCAGAGACCGACAGGCTGAACCGGCTGATCGACAACATCCTGAACCTCAGCCGCCTGGAGTCGGGCCTCGTGCCCATCAACAAGACCGACCTGGCGGTGACCGCAATCCTGCGCGACGTGTGCGAGGTCATGACGCCGCAGGCCGCCAAAAAATCCATCCGCCTCGAGGCCGACCTGGCGCCCGTCTTCTTCCGCGTCCACGGCGACCGCGACATGCTGTACCAGGCGGTGCTCACCGTCGTCTCCCACGCCGTCAAGTACACGCCGGAGGGCGGCCGGGTCAACATCTCGACATACCTGGCCGACGGCTCGGTCATCGTCGAGG
>CAYGWP010000116.1:0-13148 GCA_964353455.1 uncultured Anaerolineales bacterium | reverse complement strand
AGGCCGGCCAGCACGGGGCCGCGCCGAAGAATCACAATGCCGACCCTGACGTCGGCCGCATCGTGGCAGCCTGCCCGAAGCGCGGCGAGCTCCAGGTCTATCGGAAAGTTGACGGCCTGATGGGGGCCAGGGTGTTTTGCGAAGACGACGGGGGCAAGTATGGCGTTTCGCCAGGCGTGAGGAAGCAGTTCCCCAACGTGGGCACTTACCGGGGTCTGGCCTACGTTGACGAGGGGCGGGGCCTGGTCTTCAAGTTCATCGCCGGCGACACCACGGCGGCGCGTGAAGCCATCCTCACCATCAGCGCCGCGTTCGGCCGGGTGTACGTTCCCGAGGCGCTCGTGCGCGGCAAGTCTCTCGAGCACGGCGCACTGGTCGCGTTCCACTGGCGCGTCGAGAACGGCAACGGGGACGGCAAAACCAGGCGCAGGGCGGAAAGCCTCTATCCGCTGGACGGGGACCACCTGTCGCTGCTTGCCCGGCTGATTGCCAACGGCAAGCTGGCGTTCCCCGCGCACGCCGGTGCGCTCGACGCGTTCCTCGGCGGACTGGCATCTGGCGACGTTCCACCCCAGGATGCCGGCAGGTTCAAGACGGCCCTCGACAGACTTGCCGATGATCCGGGCGTGCCGAGCAACCTCCAGATGATGGTGCGGGCGGAGCGCGCGCGGCTCATGTCGGGCGGGCCTGAGACGCCTGCGTTGACCGTGCCGCAGGCCCCGCCTGCTGTGACACCCGATGGTAAGACGAGAGGCAAGACCAGACGTGCCGGAAAGCCAGGCGGGTACAACCCCGCGACCGGGGACGTCTCGCCTCTGGACCTGCAATTGGATTGAGAGGAGCCCATGGAAACCCAACTTGAACTGAACGTCCGTGCAAAGAACCCCCTGATCTGGCTCCACAGCGTGGAGGAAGACAGGTCAGTGCCGCGCATCCAGGCGGTGGCCGAGAAACTCGGCTACGCAGTCTTCCAGTGGAACTGCATCGCCGGGTTCGAGCAGCTTTCGGCGGGGCAGTTCCGCCAGCCCGGAGACGGCCGGTGCACCAACGTCGACCAGGCTCTGGCCGCCGTCGGTGAATACAAGCACCAGCGGACGCTTTTCGTCTTCCGGGACTTCCACCCCCTGACGAGGCGGATGGACCAGGCGGTCGACTACGTGCTTCTGGCCCGGCGCGTGAAGGACCTCTACCGGACGCTCAGGCAGAACGGCAACGCGGTCGTGTTCCTGGCCTCCTCTCCGGCGACGCCGGCGGAACTGGAAGAGTGTCTGGCCCTCGTGGAGGCCGCGCTGCCCGACAAGGACGAACGCCTGGCGATCGTCACGGCCTGGATCGCGGCGAACGCCAGGGGCCTGCCCTGCGACCTCGACGAGGCAGGCATCCACCGCCTCACATCCACGACCGCGGGTATGACCTCGCGGCAGATTCAGTCGGCGCTGGCGATGTCGGTGGTGAACCGCAAGGGGTTGACTGCGCAGGCGGTGGACGACGTTCTGGCGGAGAAGGTGAAGGCGGTCAAAGCCAGCGAAGTGCTCGAATGCGTCCCTCTGAAGGAAACGCTGGACGACGTCGGCGGCCTGGCGGGCCTGAAGGAGTGGCTGCGGAAACGCGAACTCTCCTTCGGCCCGGCAGCAGCCCGTTACGGCCTGCCGATGCCCAAGGGTATTCTGGTGCTCGGGCCTCCCGGCGTGGGCAAGTCGCTCACCGCGAAGGCGGCGGCCAACGTCCTCCACATGGCCCTTCTTCGCCTTGACACGGGCAAAATCCAGGCTTCCCTGGTGGGCCAGAGCGAGGAGCGGATGCGCCGGGCGCTGGCCCTGGCCGAGGTTCAGGCGCCGTGCGTCCTCTGGGTGGACGAAATCGAAAAGGCGTTCGCCGGTGTGAGAGGGCCGGCCGGGGACAGCGGCGTCACGCAGCGCGTGTTCGGGAGTTTCTTGACCTGGATGCAGGAGCGGGCCAAGCCTGTGTTCATCTTTGCGACCGCTAACAACATTGCGGATCTGCCTCCTGAATTCCTGCGGAAAGGGCGTTTCGACGAACTGTTTTTCGTCGACCTGCCGACGCCGGCAGAACGCAAGGCCATCCTCGAGGTGCTGCTCCGCAAGTACGGCCAGAAGCCGGCGCGCCTGATCACCGACGCGCTCGTGAAGAGACTCGACCGCTACACCGGCGCAGAGCTCGAGTCCGTGATCGTCGAAGCGATGTACGAAGCGTTCTACGATAACCAGCGCCCGCTGACCGCACAGGATCTGGAGGCCGCGACGACGAGGATCCTGCCGCTCGCGGACCAGATGCGCGACGAGATCGAGGCGCTGCGGCGGTGGGGAAAAGCGAACGCGAGACCCGCGTCGTGAACGGTTTGATGAAAGGAGCCTGCCCATGTCCGGACCGAAGCGAGGAACCTGGCGGTTTGTCTACGACCCCACGCCTACGCGGCTGGCGGACCTGGGCCAGTTTGCCATACGACAGGACACGTGGCTGGAACGAAATGGTTCTTTCGTCGGGCGCTACCTGGGCAACGAGGCGCTGGCGCGCGCCCGGGCCGCGCGCGACCTCGTTCACCAATACATCACGCTGGGCGATCCAGACGCCGGCTTCGATGCCTACGGCCAGGCATGGGCCCTGTTCAACCAACTCTATCGTGACGCTGCTGAAGCCCAACGGCGACGGCGCATCGAGGAACAGACAAGGGTCCAGCAGCGGCGCCTAGAGGACCATGCGAAAGCCCAGCGCACGGCTGAGGCCGTGGCGGGCCAGTGCAGGGAGGCCTGGGAATCAAGCGAGAACCAGGTACTCCTTCAGCGATGGGTGGATGCTCATGAGCGCCAAGGATTGGCGGCAGCCCTGACCTTCATCGGAATGGGCTCGCCACGGGAGGTGCAGGAAAGGGCCCGGGTCTGGCAAGGCCGGTTCGCGCAGGCGCTTCGGCAGGCCGGACTTCGGGTGGAGGAGAATGCCCGGGCCGTGAAGGCCTGCGTGCCCAAATTTCGTGCGGCAACGCGAGCGTTGGATGGTTTGAACGCGCGCGTGCTTCCTCCGGAAGACGAGAAGCGGTTTGGTGACCTTTGGGGCGCTCTACGCGAGACTGCCGACGGAGCCCTTGCCCGGGAAGATCTTCCGGCTCTCCGGAAGGCGATTCGTTTCATGAACGACCTGCACGCCGAGTATGAGCCCAAAATCAAGGCCGCGCAACTAGAGAAGGCTACACAGGTCTGGCGCGCAGCCCTCGTAACCTGCGGCTACGCCGTGAAACTCCGGACCGACCGGGACGGGGCGGTCGTGCTGGAAGCCTCGAGTTTTCCCATGAAGAACGTGAACGTCAGGGTACGTCCGGACAGTGATGAGGTGAACCTGGAGGTCAACGGCGCGAAGGGCCATGCTGGCTGCGTCCGGGACATCCAGTCGCTTCAGGCCGAACTGTCCCGCCAGGGCGTGGAACTGAAGATGACTGACTGGGGGAGTGGCAGCCCTGGTGGCGTGATGCAGCAGCATGCTGCCAAGATTGCCGTGGGAGGTGCGAGATGAACGAGCAGGCGCGAGGTGAACTGTCGAGGCCGGATGCCGTGAACGTCGCGCACATGGTTGAGCGATGTCACGTGCTTGGTCCCGGCGAACGGTTTGTGATCTGGGGCCAGGGCTGCCCTCTTCGGTGTCCTGGTTGCCACAACCCGCAATACTTGCCGTTCGTGGACGCGACCTGGATGACGATCGAGAATCTCGAACGCCGCATTCTGGCTACGACCGGTATTGAAGGCGTGACGTTCGTCGGGGGCGAGCCGTTCGCGCAGGCGCAGTCGCTGGCCGTGCTCGCCCAACGGGTTCGGCGCGCGGGTCTGAGCGTCATGACCTATTCCGGATTTACGGTCGAGCAGCTGATTTCAGGAGTCGAGCCATACGCGATGTGGTTGATGTATTCGACTGACCTTCTCATGGACGGACCCTACCGCCGCAACCTGTCGACGCAGAGACCCTGGCGCGGATCGGACAACCAGCGGCTCCTTGCCCTGACAAGCCGCTATGCCAGCATGATTGAGGTTTGGAACCAGCCGCTTGGACAGGACTTCGAGATACGCATGCAGGCTAACGGGACGCTGGAAGTCCTGGGCATACCGCCGGTGGGTTGGAAGGACGATGCGTTTGGCATGGAATCGGGCGCCAGGCAGCAGTCGGGTCGCAGGAACAGGTAGGAGTGAAGACTGCGGCGCGACTGCGTAGACCGACGCCGCGTTATCGCTCCGTGGCCGCCTGAGAAAGGGAGGATGAGATGGAACCGTTGCTCTGGCTGATTCTGATCGCCCGTATCCTTCGGTGGGCGGCGCCGTTTGTGGTGGGAGTGGTTGGAGCGGCGCTGATCCTCAGTTTCTGCGGGACGGCGTTTCCTACCTGGTGGATGGCGCTTCTGGCGTTCGTCATGGTGGCCTGCTGGCTGGCCGGAGGAGTGAAGGATGCACTCCCAGGTTCGCGGAACGGCAGAGGCGGCCGTCGGGATAACCCGCACCGGGATCCATGACAGGAGGGAGACCCATGTTCGTTTGCGAGGGTTGTAAGACGCGGATGCATCGTGCAGAGGATGGGGGGACCGGCAGACCGTTTCCGGCCTTTTCGGTTGCCGGCGGCGTGCTGGGTTCCCTGGCAGCCGCGGCCACTGGCATGATTCTGTTGGTGCCGGCAGCCATCATCCTCGGGGCCGTCGCAGACACACGGCGATGCGGGTTGTGTGGGACCGAGGTCCAGAAGGACGAACCCGCGTACCACATGATGCACGAGTTGCCGGGAGAATCGGGCAGTCCGGCCTACAGGCCCGTGCAGCGACCGCCACAGCCGGCGGCGCCACAACCGGACCCGGGTCCACCGGTACAGGGGAGGGCTCCGCAGGGTCGCAGCATGGAAGGACCCAGCCGGCAGTTTGGACCGGCGAGTCTTTTCGCTTCCCCAGAGCAGCCTAAGGAGGCGAAGGTTCAGGCCGACTTCACGTTCGATGAGGTCAAAGGCGGCTTGGTACCGAAAGAGTCTCCCGCTGTTCCAGAAGACACTGCATTTGCCCCGGAGGTTGCTCCTCTCACGCCGGTGGACGTTGTACCGGAGTTGACTTCACATCTGTTCGACGAAGCCCTGTCGGACCCGTTTGGGGACTTCGGAGATGGGTTCGGATTCGGCCCGGGCGACGAAGAGTCTCCCGGCGAGTTTCCCCCGGAAGGAGGGGACCTGTGAGAATCCGCAGGCGCATCATCAATACCGATCTGGAGGGACGGGTACTCTCCGAGCGCATCGAAGGGATCGCCGACGACGGGCAGGGAAACGTCGAGGAATCCCAGACCACAGGCTTCCACAATTGCCCGTCGTGTCGAAGGCCGATCGAGAAAGTGCAGGACGTCCGGGGCCGGTGTGTTCAGTGCGGACAGCAATGCTGCGCGACTTGTGAAGGGTTCTGCGCCATCTGCCATCGCCCTTTGTGTCGCAACTGTCGGTTAGGTTTTGCGGAAAAGGGCCTGAGCGTCTGCGATGCATGTTTGAGGTTGCTCGATGAGCGACTGGCGCATCAGGACCGCCTGGTGGAGGATAAGGTGGCCTTTGAACGGCTGATGAACGTCTACGGCGCGCTGTTGAAAGTCCTCCCGCCGCCCCCTTGCGAGAACGGCTCGATCATGGGGGCGGTGGCGCAGATCGTCCAGTGGCGTGTCGCGGGAAAACTTTCCCGGATGGCCAAGCAGTTGACAGAAGGGAGCGACCGTGGCCGCCGACTACTGCCATGACGTTCTGGTTGCGGAGGGCTTTCGGAGAATCGGAACCCTGGATTGCGACCTCCGCATGGAGCTCTGGTGGCACGAGGAACACCGTCTGGAGGTGTCGGTGGTCGCGGTGGCGGAATGGGCCTTGCTCCGGGGCACGAAGTACTATCGCCTTAAGGCGATGGGCGAGCAGGGCGAGTTGTACACGCGGGATCTGGCGGCCTTCGACGCCGACCTGACGACGCGGTTTGGCGAAGTGCATCTGCTGCTCTCCGCGTTTCCCGATATCACACCGGGCTTGGCCCGAAAGCGGATCGCCGAGAAACGGTTCCGCCAGGTCAGTAAAGGGGATGAACCGGGCGCGGATGATGTGGCAGACCGCCTGGATCAACTGGCCGCGGAACTCGAAACCCTCCAGGCGGCAAAGAAACAGGACGAAGACCTCTTACGCTTGGACCGGGGCCGGTCACCTATTCTGGAGCGGGGCCTGAGGGAGCGGATCGGCACCACCCAGGGTCGTATCGAAACGATCCTGGCCGAACGACGGAGACTGACCGACCGGCTGGCGGCGGAGCAACATCTCGAAAGGGAATACCTCCAGAAGGGGGCGGCCACCTGTCTCCTGTTTGCCTGCTGCTCCAACGTTCAAGTTGCTGACCGCGCCGCGGAGTTCGCTGACGTTCTGCGGGCCGTCGTCAAGGAACTGCGGGACGTCCACCAGTATCAGATTCAGCAGAAATTCCAGGGCGGAAAACTCCAGATTTACATTGAAGAGGTTGATACGCCGGGCGTTTCGCTTCTGACGCGGTGGGCGGGCGGGGTCCTGTGCCCCCGACAACTGGACCGGCTGGGACCGGAGTTCGAACCCCTCCGCCGGGCGGTCGAACAGCAAGTCATGGTCTTTCCCCACCGCGACATATTGTTGGGCGGCGCCGTTCAGGATGAGCAGAAACTCGTCTCTGCCCGTGTTGTCCGGAACTTCCTCAGCCGCCTCGAACGCGTCCCGACCGCAAGCCGCATCACGCCCGCGCCATCCCCGCCAGGTACCATGCCGATATGGATAGGCCACGTGATAAGCCCCAACGGAGCGAAAGCGAGCCCCTGGGAGTTGCCATTGCAGCGGCTGGGGCACGCGCTGATCAGTGGCCGCACAGGTTCGGGCAAGTCCTATCTCGGGCGAGTCGTCCTGGAGGGCGCGGCCACCTGCGAGGACGTGAATATCGTTATCCTGGACCCGCGCGGCCAATGGACCGGCCTTCTCTTGCCGGAAGACAGAGGCGAGATCCTGGGCCGGTACAAGGAGTTCGGTCTGGATCCGAGCCAAGCGAGGAGTCTTAACTTTACATACTACGGCATCGGCCAGGGACTCGGAAAGCCCTTGCCGGCCGACCTCCGGGAACTCGCCGTAGGCCGGCACGTCGTGAGCCTCAAGGGTCTCGACGACCGGGCGCGATGTGAATGGGCATCGAGGATACTCGATGCCCTGTTTGAGGCCCGCGCGTTCGGCGAATCAGCGCGTCTCCGTCTCTTGGTCGCGATCGATGAAGCGATTCGGTTCATCCGGAAGGGCGTTGTGGACGAGGCCAAAGAAACGGCTGAGAAAGTCGAACTTGCCCTCGAACGGATCGCCAGGGAGGGCCGTAAGTATGGCATCGGACTCATGGCGATCTCCCAGTCGAGCCGGGACTTTTCCTACAGCATGGCCTCGGTCCGCGAAAACGTGGCGACGCACGTTTTCATGGCCAACGGCAGCGCCGAAAGCGAATACGCGGCCAGGTACCTCGGGGCCGGATACGAACTGTCGTCGTTAAAGACCGGCGAGGCTCTGATCCAGAACGCCGACTGGGGCGTCGTTCGGGTTGCGGTCCGGCCGCCGTTGTCGAAGGTTTGGGAACCGACGGAGGCCGAGGTGCGGACTTTGTTGGGCGGTCAAGAGAAGAAAGATTCAGCCCTGTCTTCGTCGGCTCGCGCCGTTCTGGAGGCCGCAATGAAGGACCATCGCGCGACCGGCCAATCGGTGAGGCTTGCTTCTATTGTGGAACGGCTGGGGATCACCAGCCGCCGGCGGATTGATCAGATCGTGGCGGAACTGGAGGCGGCCGGGGTCGCCAGGTTCGAGCGGCTGAACGAGCGGGGACGGCCTCTGGTGCTAACGCCGGCGGCGTGTGCAGCCGCGTGCGAAAAGCGCGCGTAAATGCGGACGTAAATGTGCGGAAACAGAAATGAACGCCACACGCGGACAATATAAGTCGTTGCAGTACAATTGGTTAGAAAAGCGATTTGTGCGCGCGAAGTGGTCTTTGTGCAGGCGGAAGGGATTTGCGTCTGAGGGTCTTACTTACGTTCGGCACTTTCACCAGAGGGGTGTGCCATCGCAAGATCGGCCGGTGAGGACGTGCAAGGAAGCGGGTGTCAGACGATGTCCGTGACCAGGGGAATAGAACGGGAATCACGGTGGCTCACCGTCGGTGAGGTTGCCCGGCACCTGCGCGTCTCCCGCGACACGGTCGAGCGGTGGATTCACAACGGGAACCTGCGGGCGGTGAACGTTGGAAGTCGGTCAACTCTGGTCTCGCATCGTCGTTGTTGGAGAGTCTCCGCGGAGAGTCTGGAAGCGTTCGTCGAAGGCCGGACGAGTTCGCTGCCACCGCCGCCTTCGCAAGAGGTTAGGCTTGGGCCGAAGACCAACGTCATCGAATTCATCAAGTAGCGGCGTTCCTCGGTTGATCAGAAACAGCGCCCTCGGGCGGGAAAAGTTTATGGCGGACGTGTTCCACCACTGCCCGGAGCCGCTCCAGCGAGATCTCCTCGACGTAGATGCCTGACATGCCAGGGATTGTGTGGCCCATGATGCGGAGGATGGCGTGCTGGTCTCTAACCTCATCGGCCCATGTTCGGAAGGTGTGCCGGAGGGTGTAGAAGCCGATGCCCTTTCGTTTGAGGCTGATTTTCCTGAGGAGCTTATCGAACTCCTGGTGAATGCTGTCTATGGGAACAACCTTCTCGATGCTGTTGTCAGGCGTTCGGTGAACGTTCTCTCGCAGCCACGGGTGTCCGAAGGTCGTGACGAACACCAGGTCAGATATTTCCGCATCCGCCGGTGTCGGCCGACTGGCCAGGGTTTGGCGCAAGGCCTCTGCTGTCTCGGGCCATAGAGGTACCACGCGCTCGACGCCGGTCTTGGGGCGGTCGAACTCTATGACCGCTCGGCCGAAGTCAACGGCACTGATGGGGAGCCTGGCGCAATCGGCATTGCCGAAGCCGCCGTTTATCCCAAGCAGAATCATCGCTCGCAGGGGGGCGTTTGCCGCCTCAAGCATGGCGCGGACTTGTGATGGGCTGAACAAACGCTTGCCGTTTGCGAGTTCAGCCGATCTTTGGGCCTTACGTTTTGCCCGGACGGAAGGCTTTTCCAGTCCCTTTCCATACTTCATCGGTTTGTCGATGAGGTCTATTTCATATGCATACTTGAAGATGCTGCGAATCACGGTGATACAGCGAGTGAGGGCGTGAGCACCTAATCCCTTGGTCTTACCATTGAGGCCGTGACGGATGACGCTCTGGCGATATTGCTGGAAATCGTCGGGCACGAGGTCGGATACCAGCCGTCCGGGGCCGACTGAGCGGGCAAAACTCTCCACCACACGCCGGCAGTCCTCAAACCAGCGGGGGGATATGTCGCCCGCGTCGAGTTTCTGGATCTGGAAAGTCAAGTAGTGGTTGCATACTTGCTTGACCGTGACCCCCTCAGCGGATATAGTCGGTCGGGGTTGTCGGCCGGCGTGGAGTTCTGCGGCTGCACGCAAGTACCTTTGGAGAGCGGCATCGGGGTCTTCCCAGACACCGAAGAAGTATACCTTGCCGCGGATTTTTTTGCACCACTGACCGTTGTTGTGCGGGGTCAGAGGAAACGAGGGGCTAGGCTTAGCAGGCTTCTGTCTGCGCCTGTGTGCTGATTGGCGGACGGACATGACGATGCTCCTTACGGCGACCGGGATTCGCAGACCTCACATGAGTAGTATAACCCGTCACCCGGTTGTCGTCAAGGTTGTCGTCGTGGAAAACGGGCTTTGCGGTTTCGGATATAAGTCGTGCAAGGATAGGTAGTTGCGCCCGTAGCTCAGCAGGATAGAGCGGCGGTTTCCTAAACCGCAGGTCGGCTGTTCGAGTCAGCCCGGGCGCACCAATGTCAGGTAACGACAAGTCTTGCCAATTGGCGACTTGTGGCGACAATTCTGGCGGTTCCCGCGAGTCCTTCCCCTCGGCTACCTAACTCGCCTTCTTGCCATAGCATGACACGGAATGGCGTAAAGGGGCGTCGGCGCGCTGAAAGGGCGCTGCGCGCTGTGTGGCCAGCCTAGGGCCGTTGGGGGTGTCGGTTCCCGCCGCCTCGGCGCCCTAGACCTGGGTACAGGTGCCTGGAGTTCGCGCTTGCGGCTGTTGGCGGTCTCGGATAGCCTAGGCTCGCGGGAGGTCGGGGCGGTGCATGCTACATCGGGGGGCGCGGGAGGCGGTTACAGCGGCATCCCGCACGGCAACCCGGTCGGCCCCGAAGGCGGCCAGGTGCTCGTGGACCGGACCGTTGAGGCCATTGGCGCGATCTGGAAAGAATCGAAGTGACCATACGTGATTGGAGGTTCTGCCATGTCGGACCATGGGATTGACCGGCGTGCTTTTCTGGAGACGCTCGGCATCGGTTCGCTGGGCGCGATCGTGGCCGGCGGGCTTGCCGCGGGGGCGGGCGCCGCCGGGTCGCCGCAGCCCGAGAAAAAATGGAAGCCCGTCTCGGACCGCAAGGTCCGCGTCGGCATCGTCGGTTACGGGGCCTGCCGCTTCGGGGCGGCGTTCGGTTTCCAGGACCATCCGAACGTCCAGATCGTGGCCGTGAGCGACCTGATTGCCGACCGCCGCGACGGCCTGATGAAGGCCTGCGGCTGCGAGAAGTCGTACGAGTCGCTGGAGGTGCTGGTCAAGGACCCGGCGATCGAGGCCGTCTTCGTGGCCACCGACGCCCCGAGCCACCCGCGCCACTGCATCGAGGTCCTCAGGCACGGCAAGCACGTGATGTCCGCCGTGCCGGCCACGTTCGGCTCGATCGAGGAGGGGGAGCAACTGCTGGAGACCGTCCGGAAGACGGGCCTGCGGTACATGATGGCCGAGACGAGTTTCTTCCGCCCCGATTGCTACGCGATGCGCCAGATCTACCTGGCGGGCGGGTTCGGGCGGCTCGTCTATTCCGAGGGGGAATACTATCACCACACGACCGCGCCGATCCCGTCGTTCAAGGACTGGCGGGTGGGCAGCCCGCCCTTGTGGTATCCGACCCACTCGACCGCCTACTACGTGGCCGTGACGGGCAAACGGTTCACATCGGTCTCGTGCCGGGGCTTCCGCGGGGAGCGGGCCGACTTCAAGCCCGGCGCGAACCGGTACGACAACCCGTTCACCGACGAGGTCGCGCTCTTTTCAACGAGCGAAGGCGGGTCTTCGCGAATGTTGATGTGTAAATCAATCTTGGGCCTCGTGGTCGAGGTGGGCCGCGTCTTCGGAGAGCGCGGCTGGATGGACGCCACGGGATACCACGGGGCCGAGAAGAACCTGCCCGACACAGGCCGCCCGCCGCTTCCGCCCGGCGTGCCGGCGGGCGGACACGGAGGCTCGCACGGCAACCTGACCCACGAATTCATCTCGGCGATCCTGGAGGACCGCGAGCCGGTCGTCAACATCCACGAGGCGCTGGCGATGACCGTGCCCGGCATCGTCGCCCACCAGTCGGCCCTCAAGGACGGCGAGACGTTGAAAGTCCCGCAGTTCGACCCGAAGGCGTGACTACGGGCCTGCAAGAGGAGTCAGGTGCTGGAGGCTCTTTGCGGCTTGGGCGGGGGTGCCGCACTCGACCGAGAAGACCACGTCGCGCGGGCACTTTTTCCGCACGATGTCGATGATGCGTTTCCAATCGAGAACGCCTTCGCCGCAGGCGCAGCCGACCGGCGTACCGGTGACTTTCCCGCGCTCGGCGTCCGAGTGGACCACAGAAATGTCCTTCGCGTGCAGGTGGACGAGGCGTTCGGCCACCCGCTCAAGCCATGCATATACGTCGTGTCCGCACAGGTATGCGTTGCCGGTGTCGAAGTTGATGCCGATGGCGGGCGACTTGACGAGGTTGTAGATGCGGTCGAGGCCGTCGGGGTGGCGCGAGTACTGCGCGTGCGGTTCGATACCGATCTTGACGCCGCGCCGCTCGGCGATGAAAGCGGCCTCCTGAAGCGTGTACTTTATCAGGACGAAGTCCTCTTCCTCGGTGGTCCATCTGGCCTTGATGCCCTCATCGGTGTTGACTACCGGGACGCCTATCTCTGCGGCGACGCGGATGGCCAGTTTGATGTATTCGCCATGAACGTCGGGCCGGCCGAGCGGCCCGTGCGCCTGGAGGCCCGAGATCCTGAGGCCGGCCGCGTCGCAGGCATCCTTGATGCGCCACGGGTCGTCGAACATCGAGACAGTGTGGAAGTATCCGGCCTCGCTCATCAGTTCGCGGCCGAAGTGGACCATGGGCTCGAAATACTTGTAGCCCATCTCGGCGGCTTTCGCGACCGCCCATTCAAACGGCTTGTCTGAACTGCGCGAGAACTCCGAATTCAGACCGACGTGGATATTGCCCATGTTCATCTCCTTTTCCCGGTGCGCGTGCTGCTCATGGCCACAGTTCGTTGATCCGTTTGACGGTCTCATCGACCAGGACTTGGCCGCCGGCCGGGCCGACGACGAACTTATCGGCGCTGTAGCCGCCGCCCTTGACGCCCCTCTCGGTGGGCAGGTAGCCGCACGTGCCGCACGAGAGTTGCACCAGCATCGTCAGCACGGCGCGGCTGCGGGCCTCGATCCGGATACCGTAATCCAGGTACAGTTCGAACGGGCTCGTGGCGATGGCCACGTCGCCCAGACGCAGCACGTGGACCTCGATGGGCCGGACCGGGTCGGTTACGTAGAACGGCTCGGCTGGCGGCTCATGCTCCGGAAGGTCCACTGCGGCCACTGTGTGGCGGAAAACGATGCGCCGCTTGACATCCGCCCCGGCCACCGGCAGCACGTCATCGACAGCGTTGGCTATGCGGCGGGCGATCTCCTGGCGACGCGACAGGCCGCGGCGAGAGTCCATCGTCTGCTCGGCCTGTTTCCGGTACAGAAGGTGCGGCGACTGGTCGCCGGCCACGGAGGCCTGCGGGAAGATGAACAGGTCCTGTCCGTGCCGGCGGTGGATTTCCTCGCGGACATCATGCCAGAAGTCGGCCGAGACCTCCTTCAGGTTCTCGGTCTCCTGCGAGGTGCAGGCCAGGTTGATGACGATGCCGGAGATTTTCGCCTCCGGCCCCCAGAGGAAGAGGAGGTCCACGGCAGGGTCCTGGCAGCCTGCGATGC
>CAYGWP010000115.1:0-8893 GCA_964353455.1 uncultured Anaerolineales bacterium | reverse complement strand
TGTGCCACGTGGCACAGCCGCCCCCGGCTGTGCATTGCGGTTCACCTTTCCGGCCGAGCCGGTTGACCTGGACGCCCTGCCGCTGCCCGACAAGGACCTCTTCCGCCCGTACGTCTCGCACGCGTACTCATATACAAGCATGGTCAGCCGCGGGTGCCCGTACCAGTGCACGTTCTGCGAGGAGACTTGCGCCCGGAAGGTGCACGGGCCGAAGTATTTCCGCCGCAAGGGCGTCGAGAGCGTGATGCGGGAACTCGCGGAGGGGAAGCGCCGCTACAAGTTCCGCGAGGTCATCTTCAAAGACTCGTACCTGTCGGGCGACAAGGAGTGGCTGCGGGAACTCATGCGGCGCTATAAGGCCGAGATCGGCGTCCCGTTCAAGTGCTTCTGCACCATCAAGAGTTTCGACGCCGAGACGGCGCGGCTCCTTAAGGAGGGGGGGTGCTACAACGTCGAGTTCGGCCTCCAGACGTGGAACGACCGTATCCGTCATGATATCTTGAATCGTTTTGAGACGAGCGACGATGCCCGCAGCGCGTTTGCCGCATGCGCCGACGCCGGACTCTGGTATGATGTGGACCACATGTTCAACCTGCCGACCGAGACGATCGAGGACCACGTGCTGGGCGCGCGGGAGTACCGCAAACTCAAGCGCCTCAACCGCATCAAGGTGCACTACCTGGTGTACCTGCCGACGGCGAAAATCGTGGAGCACGCGCTTCGGGCCGGCATCGTGCCGCCCGACGTCAGGCGGAAACTCGAGGACGGCTGGGAAAGCGACTTCTACGACCCGAAGAGCGGCGGCACGGCCCGCGACCCGACGGCATCGGACTACGCCGCCCTCTATAAACTCCTGCCCGCGCTGCCCGCCTGGAAATTCGAGTGGCTGATGCGCGGCCGGCGCGTGCGGCTGCTGCGCTGGATACCCAGGCCGCTGATGGCGTTCTTCCAGGGCATACTCGCCCTCAGGAGCCGCGACCTGAGGTTCGCCGCTTACCTCCGTATGTATCCGGTGAAAATCATGCGTGCGCTGGCCGACAGCCGATAAGTATAGTTTATGGACCCCACGATGCAGACCGATGCCGTGAACCTGAAGGGCCGCTCGCTGTGGCGCCATGCGCTCGCCACGCTGGCGGGCCTGGTCCTCTCGCTGGCCATCCTCGCCTACCTCCTTCTCAGCATGGTTTTCAAGACGGGGGATCCCCGGGTATGGCTCACGCAGGCAGAGAGCGTCGGCCAGGCAATGGCGCTGCTGGCCGACTTCTGGCGAGAGGTCCTGGAGCGACTGGTCCAGGCCAACGGCACGATCCTCCTCTCAACCATCGTCCTTTCGGCGGCGTTCCACCATTTCATCGGCGCGCACAAACAGTGGTGCGTGCTGCGCGCCATGCAGGTCGATATCACGTACATCGAGGCCCTGTGGCTGCGTCTGGGTTCCGGTCCGCTGCGGACCCTTGTGCCGCTGGAGGCTGGGGAACTGGTGAACATCGTGTACTTCTGGCGGCACAAGAAGATGCCGTTCGGCCGGGCGTCGGGGGCAATGATCTTCGACCGGGGCCTAAACATCATCGGCACGTCTGTCTGGCTGCTGGTGGGCCTGATCCTGCTGGCCGATGTTGCAAACGAGTGGCGGGCGCTCCTGCTGATTGGCGCGGGAACGGCGTACGGACTGTTCTTCTTCTTCACCCCGCTGCATGACTGGGTCGTGCGCACGGCGACGCGGATTCTACCCAAAGCCGGGCGGTTCGTCGAGGGCGTCCTGGCGCCGTTCCGGGAGTTCTCGGTCCGCCAGAAGTTCTTCTTCATGGCCTACGGCGCCTTCTTCCAGTTGCGCCCGCTGGCGGTATGCTACCTCCTCTTCAGGGCCTTCGGCGTGAGCCCTTCGCCGGCGCACAGCATCGGCTACACGTCGCTCGCGGTCATGGCCGGCCACACGCCTGGAGTGTTCATGGGTTCAGGCCCGCGGGAATCCGCCATAAGCTTCTTCTTTGCCGGGTACGCCACTGACGACGTTCTGTTCAGCGTCGGCGTGCTGATGACGTTGACGGTCCATGCCATCCCGGTCTTCCTGGGGATTCCCTGGGTGTGGTGGGTGCTGAAGCGGCTGGCAAAGAAGGAATCGCCGCTGGCCGCGCCCCAGGCCAAGGCCGAGGGAAGATGATGGTCAGTACGGGTCAAAATGCGTTGCCGCAGTCTTCGCCGGGGGCCGTCGCCCGGATTGCCGCGCGCCTGGGCGATTTCGTGAACGCCCCCGGCGTGCGGCCGGCGATGCTCATCAGCGCCATTCTTCTGGCGGCCATGTGCCTCCGCATGGCCTACGCGCACGGACTTCCGCCGAACTACGATGAAGGCAACTACGCGGAGGTCGCCTCGACGATCTCGCTCTGGCCGAGCACCTTTCACCTCCCCATCGCCAGCCGCCAGATGGACCACCCTATCCTGTGCGTGTACATCACGGCGCTCGGGCTCTGGATCGGCCAGGGGTCCATCCTGTTCGTCCGGTTCCTCTACATCATGATCAGCGTGGTGGGCCTGCTTGGCGTACTGCGGCTGGCGCAGGTCCTGTTCGGATTCCGTGCCGCAATCGTCGCCCTAGCGCTGGCCGCCATCGACCGGCACCTGGTGACCAACGCCGTGTACATGCTCGAGCCGGTGCACCTGGCGCTGGTGCCGTGGACGCTGCTGGCGATGTATCGCTGCGTGACCCTGGAGAGTCGGCGCTCGTGGATCGTCCTCGGAATCCTGACCGGCGTAGGATATCTTGTATCGGAGATATTCCTGATTCTCGGTGCGCCATTCGTTCTGTACGTCCTCATAACCGGCAAACTGCTGCGTGTGCTCAGGAATCCGTGGGCCTGGCTGGGGGCGGGCGTGGCGGCCCTCTTCATCGCGCCGAACCTCCTGTGGAATTACTTCTCGAGCGCGCCGAGCGTCGAGCGGAGCGCGACACGCATCGGGCCGTTCGGCCTCTCGCCGCGGTTCCTGATCCTCTATCTGGGGGACATCCTCATCGGCCTGAAGGATTCGACCTGGGTCGTCATGGCCCGGTTCCACGCCATGTGGCCGCCGGTCTGGATCACGTGTTTCTCTTTCGCGGGGGCGGCGTACCTGGCAAGCGCAGCCTGGTCGCTCCGGTACATGCGCGACAACAGGATGGCGCTCCTCGTGTCGGCTGTGGCGGGCATTGCGGCGCCGGTGTCGCTGATGAACGCCCGCGAGCCGTGGAACGAGTTCGGCTGGGCCAGCGCCACCGTCTTTCCGGCTATATGCCTGACGGCGTACGTGGCCGACCGGCTGCTCGAATACAAGTTCTTCCGATGGACGGGGGCGGCGGCAGGCGTGTTGCTTCTCGGCGCCACGGTCCATTTCCTCGCGGGGCCGAAGTACGCCTATCCCTCCCCTTTCTGGGAGAAGGCGATGATCGGAGAGGTGTTCTGGAACATCAAGACGCATCGCAGCGGCGAGGCGCTGGCAGTTGTCGAAGAGGCCGTGCGCCGGCATCCCGACAGCGCCATCACGCAGGTCCTGCGCGGCACGCTGACCCGCGATGAAGCCGTCCGCAGCGCCGCCATGAACAAGGCCCTCGAACTTGACCCATACAATGCCCTGGCCCTCTTCCTCCAGGCCAAGGTGCTAAGCGATGCCAAAGACTGGCCGGGCGCGATGATCCTCCTCAGGCGCGCACTGGACCACGGAGGGGACTTCTATGAGATCCATCACCACATAGCCATTGCGGCCTTCGGCATGGGGGACTATGCAGAGGCCGAGAAGGAGGCCCTGGCCGGCCTCGAGATGAAACCCGATGCGTATCATCTCTACGAGGTCCTCTTCTTCACACGCAACGCCAAGGGAGATACCCAAGGCGCGCAGAAGGCCATCGACCGGCTGGCCAGGGGCGAGGACGAGCCTTACCTCGCCTACCTCCGTGCCGCTAAGGTCTATGCGTCAGTGGGCCAATTCGACCTGGCCCGGCGGTACTACGAGCAGGCCAGACTGTTGAAGGGAGACCTGGAGTCCGCCCCGGCATGGCTGCGGCCGCCGAATTAACCGTTACACAGGGCCGCTCCTGCCCGATTAACATAGGTGGCAATGCGTCACTCTGGGGGTGGCACGGCCACAGCCTGGTCGCCGCGGCGACCTGTTGCGTGGCCGTGGCCCTGGCCGGGGCACAACCACGGCCACGCAAAGGCAAAGCGTGGCCGTGCCACCCGTAAGTGACGTAGTACATATAGGCGTAATTGCCCCTGGCAAACATGACCATAGCCGCCGACAACCGAACGGTTCTCCTCATCAATCCGCGGGCGACCTACGTCAACGAAATCGCCCAGAAGTGCTATCCGCCGATGAACCTCCTGTACCTGGCGGCCGCCCTGCGGGACCGCGGATACCGGCCCGCCGTCCTCGACGCAAACGCCTTCCGCATGACCGACGAGGCGATCGACGCCGAGGTCCGGCGCCTGCGGCCAGCCGTGGTCGGCCTCGCGCTTTACTCCGAAGTCCTGCGGCAGGTACGCGACATGACGCGACTTGTGCGGGCGGCGCGCCCGGAGGCGAAGATCGTCCTCGGCGGCCCGCACTCTAACGCCGTCCCGCGCGAGACCCTCGAGCAGTTCACCGATGCCGACTACATCCTCCTGGGGGAGGCCGAGGATTCCCTGCCGCAACTCTGCGAAGCCGTCCGGACCGGCGCCGAGGTCGGCGGCATCCCCGGCATCGTCCATCGCCGCGGCCCGGAAGTGGTTGAAGGTCCTCCGCCGCAACTTCCCGAGATAAACTCCGTGCCGCTGCCGGCCCGCGACCTGGTGGCCGAGGCGTACCGCCAGCGGCTCTACTACAGCCTGATGGTCCGCGAGGCGCCCGTCGATACGCTCTTTACGAGCCGCGGCTGCCCGTTCCACTGCGGCTTCTGCTACAACGTCCGGCACCACTACCGCGCCCGGACGCCCGCGGCAGTGGTGGATGAACTGGTGGGCATCCGCGGGCGCGGAATCCGCGACATCGAGATCTGCGACGACACCTTCACGGCCGACCGGCGCCGGGCACTGGCAATCTTCGACCTCATCATCAAGGAGAAACTCGACGTCTCGTTCCGCATAAAGAGCCGCGTCGATGTCTTCACCGAGGACCTGGCCAGGCGCGCCAGGGAGGCGGGCGTGTACCTGGTGGCCTTCGGCATGGAGTCCGGCAGCCAGCGGATGCTCGACGCCATGAATAAGAGGATCACCGTGGCCCAGTGCGCCAGGGCCTGCGAACTCGCGCGAAAGTACGGCATGTTCAGCCACTCCAGTTGGATCGTCGGGTACCCCGGCGAGACGCCCGAATCGGCCGCCGAGACCCTCGATTTTATCCGCGCCAATCATCCCAGCACCGTCAACATCGCGGTCCTCCGGCCGTATCCGAACACGCCTGCGTACGAGACCGCCCGCGGGAGCGGCGACCTCGTGGGCCGCTGGCATCCCGACGAGGAGGCCATCCCCTGGGTCCGCCTGCCGTGGGCGCAGGAGCGCAAAGTTCTTGAGGACCTGGTCCGCGCGATGATGCGAAAGGTCTATTTTACTCCATACTACATGGCCCAGTTCGCCGGCGAGATCGTCCGCGGGGCAAACTGGCGATTGGCCAGGTACGCCGCACAGGAAACCATGAAGGCGATCGGGCTGAGGCGATGAGCATCTCCACCGTGCAACAGGCCGACCGCCGGCCATGGGCGCTCGTCCGTGCGCTTCTCGCCGTGTGGCGGCGCGTTGCCAACCTGCCGGCCGCCATCCTCCTGGCGGCTTTCCTCCTGCGCATGGTCTATGCCCACAGCCTGCCCTTGAACGTTGACGAAAAATGGCAACTGGACCTGGCGCGGACCATCTCACTGGATCCAGACCGGCTGAATCTGCCCCTCGGCCACGCGCACATGAACCACGGCATGGGCATCCCGTACATGCTGGCCATCCTGGATTGGCTGGGCGGGGGATCGGCAATTCTTATCCGCGTGGTCTTCGCGATGCTGAATACATCGGGGCTTCTGGCGGTGTACCTTCTGGCGGCACGGTTCTTCGGCCGCAGGGCAGCGCTGATCGCCCTGGCTCTCGGCGCCATCGACCAGCACCTGGTGGCCGGAGGACCGCTCTTTCAGGCGACGAACCACTTGTTTCTGGTTGCCTGGCCGCTGCTGGCGGCAGATCGGGCCGTCGAGCGGATGCGGCCCCGCGACTGGTTGCTTTTCGGACTGGCGGTGGGCCTCGCGTGGAACTTCTACCAGTTGACTGCCCTCGTGCTGCCGGCGGTGGCGGTGTACCTGGTTGCATCACGGAGACTGGGGCAGGTCGTTCGCCGGCCGGGACCTTACCTGGGCGCGGCAATGGCGGTGGCCCTCGTGGCTCCGAATCTGGCATGGGACCTGATGCACCAGGCTCCCACGGCCGGCTACATTCTACAGAAGGGCACGAGCCTCGGTCTGACGCCGCGGTTCTTCCTTCTATACCTGGAACCGCTTATCCTTTGGCCTGTGGAGGCATGGCGGGTTGCCCTCTTGGAGGGCGATGTCTTCCGCATGGTGTCTCAGGTGCCCTGCGCCTGGCCGAGCGGCGTGCTGTATCTGGTGTGCACGGCCTATGCGGCATGGCGGTGGCGGGAGGGCCGCTACGGCTTCCTCCTTGCGGCAGTGGGGGTGCCGGCCCTCATCGTGAGTATCGTAGCGCCAGCGGAACCGTTCAACGGCGGATGGTGGGCCGCCGGGACGCTCGTGCCCGTCCTTTGTCTGACAGGCCACGTGCTGAACCGCGTCTCGCGACGGGGCTTGGCAGGGCAGACTATCCTGGCGGCGGCAGGCATCGGACTGATGATCCAACTGGGCATCTTTCTGGCGGGGCCGAAGTGGGGGTACTTCTCTCCCGACTGGGAGAAGACACTGATCGGCCGCTATGCATGGCTCGCCCAGTCAGGCCGCCAGGATGAAGCCCTTGAAGACGTCCGCCAGGCCGTGCGCCAGCATCCCGATAGCCTTATAGCGCCACTTCTGCTCGCGACCGACCCGGACGCCTCGCTGGCGGAGCGACGGCAGGCCATGGACTGTGCCGAAGCCATCGACCCGCAGAACCCGCTGCTCCTGGAGTACAGGGCCAGGGGCCTCACACGTCAGGGACGGTACGCAGACGCCGAGGCCGACCTTCGAGCCGCAATTGCACAAGTGCCCGACTGTGCCGACCTAAGGGAGAATTTGGCGGCGGTGCTGGCCAGCCTTGGTCAGTATGAGGAGGCCGAACGAGAGGCCCTGGGCGCCTTGGCATTCAAGCCCGATGCCTACGTGGTCCTGAGGCACCTATTCTGCATCCGGATAGCGCGCGACAACGCGACCGGCGCGTTTGAGGCGCTGGACCTGTTCGCCCGGCGTGAGAACCACCCGGACTCGGTCTATTGGAAAGCGGGCGATTGGCTCGCGTCAAAGGACATGCCCAACCTTGCCCGGCAGTGCTACGACAAGGCCCGTCAGTTGAATCCGTCGCTTCCGCCTCCCAGCCTGCCCGCCAATTCACCGCAGCCGCGGCCGGCGGATGTCCGATAGTTACTCCTGAAGGGGCCGCGCTCCAGTCTGGCGACAGCCAGGTTGCCTCAGCCCGGGCCGGAGACCATAATATGCCGGAGCGCCGGCAGGTTTCTTTCAAGGTTACGAGGTCGCGGCAATGAGAATCTCAACTATGCGGCAGGCCGACCGATGGCTGGGGGCGCCGGTCTGCGCCATCCTGACCGTGTGGCGGCGCGTCGCGGACCTTGTGCGTCGCACGCCGCCGGCCAAGGTCCGCCGCATACTCTTTGTAAAACTCGTCGAGCAGGGCGCAACGGTCCTGGCGTGGCCGGCCCTGAAGAAGGCCGTTGACAAGGTCGGCCCGGAAAACGTCTTCTTCATGGTCTTCCAGGAGAACCGCTTCATCGTCGATGCCCTCGGCCTCATTCCGCAGGGAAACGTGCTGGCGATCCGCACGCGCGGCATCCTGGGGACCGTCTTCGGGGCCGTCGGTGCGCTGTGGCGAGCGCGGCGGGCGCGGATTGACGCCGCAATCGACATGGAGTTCTTCGCACGCTCCAGCGCGGCACTGTGTTACCTCAGCGGCGCGCCCGTTCGGGTCGGCCTCCACGCTACAGGCAGCGAGGCCGCATGGCGCGGAGACCTGCTCACGCACCGCCTCTCGTACAACCCGCACCTGCACACCAGCCAGACGTTCGAGATTCTCGTGGATGCCCTCGACGCGCCGCCCGACCGTCTGCCGGCGCTGGACCTCTCGCCGCCGCCGATCACGAAATCGTTGCCGGAGTTCGCCGCGCGGCCGGAAGAGGTCGAGGAAGTCCGCGGCATCCTGCGCCAGGCGATGCGGCGCGACGAACTGCCGCCCCTCGTCCTCCTGAACGCCAACGCCGGCGACCTGCTGCCCGTCAGGCGCTGGCCGGGCGAGCGGTACGTAGAACTCGCGCAACGCCTTCTCGAAAAGTACCCGGACGTGTACGTCGCCTTCACGGGCGCGCCCGACGAGGCTGAGGCGGTCGCGCCGCTGGTCGGTCGCATCGGCTCAAACCGATGCATCTCGCTGGCCGGGAAGACCACTCTGCGGCAACTCTTGATTCTGTACGGGTTCGCCGAGGTGCTGGTGACCAACGACAGCGGGCCCGCGCATTTCGCGGCCCTCACGCCGATTGACGTGGTGACGCTGTTCGGCCCCGAAACGCCCGCGCTCTTTGCCGCGCGGACGCCGCGCAACCACGTGCTGTGGGCCGGGATCGTGTGCAGCCCGTGCGTGAATGCGTTCAACAACCGCGAGTCGCGGTGCCGGGACAACATCTGCATGCAGAAGATCACGGTGGAGCAGGTGTTCGCGGAGACGTGCGGCGCGTACGAGAAGCGAAGGCAATG
>CAYGWP010000114.1:0-6236 GCA_964353455.1 uncultured Anaerolineales bacterium | reverse complement strand
GAAGACGACGAGAGGCCGGCCGGCCAGGGCGCGCGTGATGAATTCCGGGATGACTCGGCCGTCGTCGGGCCTCATCCGCGGACCGTAGGTGTTAAAGATGCGGCCGATCCGGACAGCAACACCGCGCTCGTGGCCGTACGCCACGGTCAGGGCCTCGGCGAAACGTTTGCCCTCATCGTACGCCGAGCGCGGGCCGATGGGGCTCGTGTGGCCGACATCGGTCTCCACCTGCGGATGGACGAGAGGGTCGCCGTAAATCTCGCTGGTGGAAGCCAGGAGGAATACCGCGCGGCACTCGGCGGCAAGGTCCAGCACGCGGCGGGTCCCCTCGGCGGCGGCACGCAGGGTGGCGATAGGCCGGGCCAGGTGATGGATGCACGTGACCGGCGAAGCCAGATGGAAGATGCGGTCCAGCGGCCCGGAGATCGTCAGCGGCTCGATGACATCGGCCTCGACGAACCTGAAGCGCGGTTCCCGGGCAAGGTGCTCGATGTTGCGGCGGCGGCCGGAGGAGAGATTGTCGAGGCAGACCACCTCGTGGCCGTCGGCAACCAGACGGTCCGCCAGGTGGGAACCCAGGAACCCCGCGCCGCCCGTCACAAGCACTCGCATCGTGTCGCCCGCCTTCTTTGCGCGGCGGTTCGGGAGACCCGCCGCGCAAAACTGATGACTTGCCCCGGCTGAACATACCCGCCCCTACGGGCGGCGCGAAGAAGCCCTCCGCAAGAACGGCATTATACATGGGGAGTGAAGTCGCGTGCCAAGAGAAAGGCGCCAAGGGCGGGAGGCATCAGCCGGAGGCAGGCTTGGGCGGCTCGTACTCGGGGATGATGCCCTGAAGGACCTTGCGGACCTCCTCGTGGCTCACCCCGTTGGCGACGGTTTCGAGGCGTTTCAGGGCCGACTGGATGTCTTCGAGCGTGCAGTAGCGGCTCTGCCAGACGAAGAGTTTAGGGTGGTGCGTCGGGAGGATATTCTCGCCGGTGGTGCGGAGTTCCTCGAAGAGTTTTTCGCCCGGCCGCATGCCCTGGAATTCGATCTTGATGTCGATGTCGGGGCGGAAGCCCGAGAGGGTGATCATGTCGCGCGCGAGGTCAACGATCTTGACGGGGGTGCCCATGTCCAGAAGCATGATCTCGCCGCTCTTGCCCATGGCGCCGGCCTGGATCACGAGTTGTGTGGCCTCGGGGATGGTCATGAAGTACCGCTGCATTTCGGGGTGTGTGACGGTGATCGGCCCGCCGCGCGCTATCTGGTCGCGGAAGATCGGCACGACGCTGCCGGTGGACCCGAGGACGTTGCCGAAGCGGACCACCACGTATTTCGTCTGCGCGCACGCGGGCTGCCGCGCCAGCGACTGGCAGTACATGCCGGCGATGCGCTTGGTGCAGCCCATGACGCTGGTGGGGTTGACGGCCTTGTCGGTCGAGATGAAGACCAATGCCTCTGCCTGATACTGGCAGGCCATATCGGCGATGTTCTTGGTGCCGAAGACGTTGTTCTTGATGGCCTCGCCGGGGTTGAGTTCCATCATCGGCACATGTTTATGAGCCGCTGCGTGGAAGATGACGGCGGGCCGGTAGGTGCGGTAGATGTACTCGATGCGCGGCCGGTCGCAGATGTCGGCGATGACCGGGACGACCGGCAGTTGCGGGTATCCGGCCTTCAGTTCGCGGTCGATCTGGAACAGGTTGTTCTCGGCCTGCTCGAGGAGCACCAGTTGCGTGGGCCCGAAGGTGACGATCTGGCGGCAGAGTTCGGAGCCGATGGAGCCGCCGGCCCCCGTCACGAGGACGACCTTGCCGGCGAGGAAGTGGCCGATGCCCTCCATGTCGAGGGTGACCGGCTCGCGGCCGAGGAGGTCGTTGATATCGACCTCGCGCAGGCGTCCGACGTCGAGGCGTCCGCCTATGAGGTCGGCCACGCCGGGGACGATCCGGAAGGTCATCTTGCGGCCCTTGCAGACCTCGATGATGCGGCGGAGTTCCTCGCGCGTCGGCTGCGCGAGGGCAATGATGACTTCCTCGGCGTTCTGGCGTTCGGCCACGGCCGCAAGGTCGCCCACGCTGCCGAGGACCGGGACGCCGTGGATGCGGATGCCGCGCTTCTTCGGCTCTTCGTCGATGAACCCGACGACGTGGTACTGCTCTACGGGCAGACGGTAGAGTTCCCGCAGGACGCCTTCGCCGGCGTCGTTGGCGCCGACGATGAGGATCCGCGTGAGTCCCGCGGGGCTGACGGGCCGCGAGCCCTCGCGGATGATGCGCACGAGGAACCTCATGCCGCCAACCAGCGCGATCGTGGCGGCCCAGTCGATGATCAGCACCGTGTCGGGCACCGCCAACTGGACCGACACGGCCCCGTACACCTTGAGGGCGCGGCAGAGATAGACGCCGCCAAGGATAATGGCGGTCGAAATATGGCTTGCCTTAAATGTCTCAATGAGGTCCTGAATGCTGACGTACTGCCACCACCCGGCGTACAGCCGGAAGTAGCCGAACACCATCACCTTCACGAGCAGCACGAACAGCAGCAGTTCGTAGAAGATTCCCCAGACGGAGCGCGGCACGCCCACCTCGCCGGGCAGCACGGGCATGTTGTCGGGGATCGGCACGGCGGCGGGAGGAATCCGGAACTCATACCTCAGACCGTACGCCACCCAGAGCGAGAAGATGAAGAGCAGTATGTGCACGCCGCCGATGTAGATGTGGCGCAGGGCGGGCCCGTACGGGCTCGGCTCGCGCGGCATCAGCGTCTTTTCCGGCATGAACTCGTTCCCGCAAGATGCTTGCGGCGAGATAGCGGCCCTGGAAGGCTGCCCCCCAGGAGTTAAAACTCCCCCGAGGACCGCGGGCGCCGCCCTTTCAGCGCAGGCCGCTGCGGATCACCAGACACCCTGCGCCCCGCCATGCGCGGAAATCCGCGCACGACAAACCCCCGGCGCAAGGTCCGAGGCACAAGACCGATTATGTCCTTAAGTAAATCGGCCGTTGCCGGGCGTTTCTTCACTGATTGCCCTCTGGAAAGGCGGCGCCGCCAGTAGAAGAATAGGACCCTGACGGCCCGGCGTCAACGGAGGATTCTAGTCGATCAGGCGAAGACCGAGGCGGCGGGCGTGGTCTCGGACCTTCTCGACCTCCTCGGCCGTCGGACGCCGCGCAATGTCGGCAAACCGGCGTCCCCCACCCCGCCGTGCCACATCGGCCGCCGGATGGTACTGCCCCATCACGTTTACGCAGGTGTGCGGCGAGAGAGAGGCGAGGTACTCGAGGATTTCGCGGCTCTCCTGGACGCCGCCCGGCATCACCAGGTGCCGCACGAGGAGGCCCTGGCGGGCCGCGCCCCGCTCGACCACGAGGTCTCCGACCTGGCGATGCATCTCGCTGACGGCGGCGGAGGCCCGCGCCGGATAATCGGGCGCATGACAGTAACGGCTGGCGCTGGCGGTGAGGCTGAACTTGAAGTCGGGCATGTAGATTTCCACCAGGCCGTCCAGGAGACGGATGGCCTCGACCGACTCGTAGCCGCTTGAGTTCCAGACGATCGGGACGGCGAGTCCGCCGCGGCGGGCCTCCACGACGGCCGCCAGGATCGCGGGCATCATGTGCGTCGGCGTCACGAAATTGATGTTCGCGCAGCCTCGCGTTTCCAGCGACCGCATCTGGCTCGCCAGCGCCGGGGGGTCCATCTCCTGGCCGACGGCGGAGCGGCTGATGTCCTCGTTCTGGCAGAATGCGCAGCCGAGATTGCACCCGGCCAGAAAGATGGCGCCGCTGCCGCCGTCGCCCACCAGGCAGGGCTCTTCGCCGAAGTGTGGCCCTGCGGAGGCGACGGTCGCCTCGACGCCCGCGCCGCACTGGCCGCGCTCGCCCCTGAGGCGGTTGACCCCGCAATTGCGCGGACACAGCCGGCATGAGCGCAAGAGCGCCCGCGCGGCCTTCACACGTTCCAGAGACTCCTTGGCATTCAGCACTGAAGACCCCGCCAAAAGAAACGGCGAACGCCGAACACAGAACACCCAACATCGAACACCGAATTGGGTGTTCGGTATTCGGTGTTCGTCATTCGGTCCTGTCTTTCACAACCGGAATTTCCCGTCGGCCGACAGAACGCGGCCATCCACTTCGATGCGGCCGCCGGAGCGAAGGTCGCATATCATGTCCCAGTGGAGGGCCGACCGGTTCCGCCCGCCGGTCTCCTCGTAACTGCGGCCCAGGGCCAGGTGGACGGAACCGCCGATCTTCTCATCGAACAGGATGTTCTTGATGAAGCGCGTGATGCCGTAGTTGGTGCCGATGCCGAGTTCCCCGAGGCGCGAGGCCCCTGCATCCATCGCGATCATCTGCCGGAGGAACGCCTCATTCTTGGCGGCCGTCGCGCGGACCACCTTGCCCGCCTCAAACTCCAGGCGCACGTCAACAACCTCCTTCCCCGCGTAACACACAGGGTACGTATAGCGGATACGGCCCTCGGCGCTCGTCTCGACGGGGCCGGTGAATATCTCCCCGTCGGGCATATTATACGCGCCGGAGGAACCGAGGAACCGGCGGCCCTTGACGCTCAGCACGAGGTCGGTGTCGGGCGCCACAAGGCGGATGCGGTCGGCACGCCTCAGGCGCGCGAGGATTCGATCCTGAAACCGCTTCGCCCGCCGCCACTCGGCCACCGGGTCTTTCCGGTCAACGCACATGGCGGCAAACGCGAACGCCTCGAACTCCTCCAGGCCCATGCCGGCGTCCTGCGCGTAGGCCGGAGTTGGAAAGAGCGTGAGGGTCCACTCGCCCTTCGCCAGGACGATGTCCGAGAGCCGCCGCCGCGCCTTCTGGACCGCCGCCTGCCGCTTAGGGTCCACCTGGGCGAGGGCCTGGGTGTTGGTGTCGGCGATGACGCTGATGTAGTGGTCGGCCTCACGGGCGGCCGCCAGGGCCGACTGCGGCATGAAGACAAGTTGCTCCGGACCTGCCTCGGCGAAGAAAACCTCGGCCGCGGCGTCGGGGGTCATCCGGTACATCGGATGTCCGCCCGCGCGGAGGACCTCGCGCCCCAGTTCAAGGATGAGCAGCGCGGCCGCCGCGGGGCCGGAGATCAGGACCTTCTGCCCGCGCTTCACTCCGCGCGAGTACCGGACGAGGACCTTCGCAAGACGGCTGATGCGGGCATCCGTCACGGTGTCACCTCCCTTTCAAGCAAAACGGCAAGAGGCAAACAGCAAACAGCAATCAAACGGCAAACGACAAACAAACGGCAAGCGGCGCACATGATTGCCTTTTCGCCTTTTGCCGTTTGATTGCTGTTTGCTGTTTGCGGTTTGCTGTTTCCTTAAATTCATCTCGGCGGGCGCCCGCCGGTCATGAGCGATAGCGCCTCGGCCCTGGTCGCGGGCTTCTCGCGGAAGAGACCGCGCACGACGCTCGTGACGGTCATGGTGCCGGGCTTGTGCACGCCGCGTATGGTCATGCAGAGGTGCTCGGCCTCGACGACCACCATCACGCCGCGCGGGTGCAGGGTCTTCATGATGTCGTCGGCGATGGCGATCGTAAGGCGTTCCTGGATCTGGAGTTTGCGTGCCTCCAGTTCAACGATGCGGGCGAGTTTCGAGAGGCCCGTAACGCGGTCCTTCTTCGGCACGTATGCCACGTGGGCGCGGCCGATGAAGGGAACCAGGTGATGCTCGCAGACGCTCACCAGGGGGATGTCGCGAAGGAGGATGATCTCGTCGTAGTCCTTCACGGGAATCAGGGTCATCACGTCTTCGGCCCTAAGGTCCATCCCCGCGACGAGTTCGCGCCACATCATGGCAACGCGGCGGGGCGTGTCCTTGAGGCCCGGGCGCATCGGGTCTTCGCCGATGCCCTCAAGCAGCAGCCGCGTCGCCCGTGCCACCTTCTTCAGGTCAACCATGTTCTGCCCTCGATTGTGCCTTCGTGTACGCGCTCGTCTTCGACTCGCGGCTAAACGTGGGTGTAAATCCGCAATCCGTAAACCACGCCAACGCGCTCCTCTTCGAGTCGCGGCTAAACGTGACTGCAAATTCGCAAGCCACAATCGCAATACCTTATGGTTTCGGCGGCCGCTTGTAAAGACTTGCTTGCCGCGGTGTCGCTGGTGGATTGTAATGTCCGGTTCCTGGTGGATAGAAATGTCCGCTTCCCGGGGGCGAGGAGAGCGGATGAACGGAGACCGGATAGCGATGAGTGTTCGGGAGCGGGATCGGCTGAAGGTGATGTCTGCGGTGC
>CAYGWP010000113.1:0-6251 GCA_964353455.1 uncultured Anaerolineales bacterium | reverse complement strand
TGAGTGCATTCCCGATGTGCGCCTCGTCCACATCGCACACCGCAAGAAGCCGTGCGCTGGAATCGCTCAGGCAGTAGCCGATGTGTCCCGTGCCCATGCCGCCGACGCCGACGACGGCGTGCGTGAGGCACTCACTCGGCGGAGGCGGCTGGGCCGGGCCGCCAAGCACGCCGCGCGGCACGATGGAGAAGGCGGCGATCGCCCCCGCCCCTTTCAGCGACGCGGCGAGCAGTTTCCGCCGCGTTAGTCGGTTGCCTGGCATGGTCGGCTCACTTAGGTTCGCCCGCCTTGGCGGGCTTGTCGCCGATGCCGATGATCGGAATCAGGACGATGTTGCGGTACTCCATTACCCCGCCTTCGGCCTGAAGGCAGATCTTGCCCGGAACTTCCTGGCACTCCGTGGCGGTGTTCTGGACAAGGCCGTTGACCGCCAGTTCCAGGTTGCCGCCGTCGAGGGCGATTTCGTAACGGTTCCACTCGCCGAGGGGTTTCTCGTTCGACGGGTAAAGTTTCTTGGTGTGCCGGCCGTCGGTGCGGTCCTCGGCCACCTTCATCGGGAAGTTGTCGATGTTCCAGATGTCGCCGAGCGCGCCGGACTGGCCCTGGCACTCGATGGACTTCGGCCAGACCTTGTCCGGGCCGGTCATTCGCACCAGGACCCCGCCGTTGCCGGCCTTGGTGTGGCGGACCTGGAGCCACAGGACGAAGTTCGTGAAGTCGTCGGTGGTGCGAAGGTACCCGGCGGGCCGCCCGGCGTCCATCAGCACGCCGTCCTTGACGGTAAACGTGTCCTTGAGGGCGTCGCTCGACGGCGTCCAGCCCGCCAGGTCGCGGCCGCTGAAGATGCGGCGGGCCTCGCCGTAGTTGGCGGGCAGAACCCTCAGGCGGATATCCTTGAACTCGACGACCATCGGCGGCCCGGCGTGAATCTGGAGGGCCAGGATGCCTTCGCTCGCCGAGCCTTTCTGATTGTCGGCCGACACGGGTTTATCATTGTCGATAAGTTCAATCGTCTGGAACCCGTTCAGGAACTGCACGATGTGGTTGCCGCGCGCGATGATCGTGTACTCGTTCCAGTCCTTCTCCTTGTAGAACCCGGCATCGGCGAGGGCCTTGGGGTCGCCCACCTGGCCGACCACCTGCTTGGCGCCGTCGGGGCCGATCTCGACGAACTCGCCGACGTTGGCAAGCCCGCCGCGGCCTTTCTCGTGATAGAGGAAACCCGGCTTGCCCGGCGGGTTGCAGACCTCGGCCTGGTATCCCGAGACAACCCAGTTGCCGATGTCGCGGCTGCGGTACTGGATGCCGGAGTTGCCGTTCTCGATGCGGAACTTGACCTTCAGGATGAAGTTCCTGAGCGTGCCGCCGCGCCAGATGAGGAACGTGTTCCCCTTGGCGGGCTTCTCGAGGGTCGTCTCGCCGCGGATGGCGCCGTCCTTGACGGACCAGAGGTCCGGGTTGCCGTCCCAGCCGGTGAGGTCGCGGCCGCTGAAGAGCGAGACGAAACCTTCCTCGGCAGGGGGCGCCTTCTCGGCCTCTCCCGCCGCCGCCAAGGCTATGGCGGGCAAGCACGCCGCCGCGATTGACGCGAGCAACATGGCGGACAGCATCAGTACGGCCGAGCCGGTAGCGGCGGCGCGCATCGGACACCTCCTTCACATAGGATAGCGGGGCTTCACTTCAGCGGCACGATCTTCAGGTTGCGGAACGCCACCGGGCCGTGGTTCCCCTGGAACAGGATCGGGCCCCGGGCCTTCTCTTTGCCATCGAGGCTGCCGCCGGTAACGCCCTTGACCATCTCGACATTTTCCTGGATGAGCACACCGTTCAGAATGATCTTGACGAACTTGGCGTTGGCGGTCTTGGCGCCCTTGTCATCAAACTTGGGGGCCTGGAAGTGGATCTCGAACGTCTGCCACTCGCCGGGGGCCTTGTACTTGGGGTTCTTGGGGGCCTGTGCGCCGTAGATGCCGCCCATGTCGCCCGGTCCGGGGTTGGCCTCGCGGCCGAAACTGTCGAGGACCTGTATCTCGTAGTTGCCCTGGAGATAGATGCCGGAGTTCGATCCCTTGGGGACCATGACTTCGATCGTAAGGATGCAGTCGCCATAGACGGCCTCGGAGTGGAAATCCAGGCCGCCGCCCTCGGCGTTGATGAGTTCAGAGCCTTCCTTGGAGACCGCAAGTTTCTTCGGGTCGGCCGGGTCGAGTTTGGCCGAGCCGACGACCCAGCGGTTCACATTCTTGCCCTGCGGCTTGGCCTTCCAGCCCGTGAGGTCTTTGCCGTTGAAGGGCTGCTCGACCCACTTTGCCTCCTCTGCCAAGGCCAAAGCACACGCCCCTACAAGAACAAGAACTGCTGCCAGAGTTTTCATCGGGTGGCCTCCTGTTTCATCAGATTGTGCACGGTTATTTCTTTGGGGGTGGCGGTGGGGAAGGCTGCACTTTGTCAACAGGTGCATCTGACCTTTTCTCCCGCGCGGGAGGCGACGGGTTCTGGCCGGCCTTAAGATCGACAGCCGCCACGGCGTGGACTTCAGCATCTCTCTGCTTCCCATCGGACATGATATTCACCTCATGCGCTGCCATTGCGTCATAGAGAGCGCGTCATTTCTTAGGAGGCGGAGGTGGCGACGGCTGCAATTTCATAACCGGTTGCTTGTAGGAATCGGCCTTCTTCGGCGGAGGAGGATTCATGCTTAGCGATAAGTCCTTGGCCTTGGGGTCAGTCACACACGTCCTCCCTATTCGCCGTGGTGGCGCATGCTTCACGCCCGAGATAGGAAAGGTGCCAGTCACTTCTTGGGCGGCGGCGGTGGCGACGGCTGCACCGAGGATGGCCTCGGCGGAGTCGTGGCAGGTGGTGGGTTGCCACTTACGCCCTTCTGAATACCACGAGGACCATTGAAGCCCTCAGACAGACCCCCCGGTCGCGTTGGTGCCTTGGCTCCCATCTGACTCCCCTTTCTTATTGCTATACAGATTGACGAGCAGGGTCTGAACGTCTGTCAATTCCTGCTCTTGGGCCTTCACTTCATCAGCATCCTTAATGAATTCTACCATTTCCACATCCGTGGCGGCAATGATCATTTTCTCAACCTGAAGCAAAGGCGCTTTCTTGCCGTCGTCTAGGAGCCACTGAGGCTCGTACATCACAAATTGCCCCCGGTCACACTGATCAGGCCATTCCTTCGGCCAGCCATACAGCCTTCTATTGCCCCTCAGGTGCAGAATAATATACCGCTTCTCCCTGCTGAAGGCGCTATACCACTCCGAGGGAAAAGACGTGCGGCAAGTCCATTGCCACTCAGGTAGCCAATGCATGAATTTCCTGCTTCGAAGTCCATCATACCAATGCCATTCCCTTAACCACTCCTGTAGGGTGTTGTTATTAGCAAGTCTGGCGCTGACTAGCCCGGCCAGTATGGCCATCACCACAGATATCACCAATTCGCCATCAGTTGTCCACTCGCCAACAGAAGCCACTCGCCCAATAACCAGCAACGTTTCGCGCAGCAAGATGATCGTGGCCTGAATAACAACCGTGAAGATCATCGCCTCAACCACGCGTTCGAAGGGCGAGGTCTTGGCGTGCGCTGTGAGTCCGTAAAAGACCCAGGCCGCCACAAACCCCGGCAGAAGCTTGAAGAGCAAGGTGACGAGTTCGCCGGAGAAACCGTCCATGTTTAACGCCCCCCATGAGACCCGACCACGTGCCGGGGACCACGGCCAAGTTGTACAAGCGCAAGTAGATTGCACATGATGTCGGTCGGATTGTAATACCAACGTGCAACTATTTCAAGATATTATCTATGCCAAGCGTAAGTCGGGGAGCCCGCGAGCGCGCATTCTCTCACCTGGGTTTCCCAGTGGGTAGGTCAACGTATCGCTCGCGCGTCATCTCTGCCCCGTAAGCGATGCAGGCCAGAACATCCTCGCGCGTCAGTCCGGGGTAGTTGTGCAGAATCTCTTCCGTTGTCCAGCCGCTGGCCAGAAAATCCAGCACCAGGGACACCCAGATGCGGTGGCCCTTGATACACGGCTTCCCGCCGCAGACCTGCGGGTCGATCGAGATCCGTGACAAAAGTTCGTCTCGTGTCATGTCAGAGCCTCCGCCCCAAGACTGGCGAACCCCCTCTTTCATCATACGGCAGGGTCCTCAGGTCGTCACGCGAACAGTTTCCGAATATACTCGGCGTTCTTCCTGTCGTCGTCCACGACGTTCTTCGACGGGTTCGACGTCTCAAGGACGATCCAACCCTTGTAGCCGATTTCCTTGATGGCCGCCGCCACGGGCTCCCACTTCACCTTGCCGCTCTCAAGGTAGTCGCCGCCGTTCTTAAAGTGGAAGATGGAGATGCGGTCCTTCAGGAACCGTATCTCGGCGGGGGTGTCGTAGCCCTGGCCCGCCAGGTTAAAAATATCGTAATAGATCTTTACGGCCGGGCTGCCGATGCGGTCCAGAATCTCGGCGTTCTGCTGGGCCGTCAGTGTGTTTTCGAGGCCGAGGAACACGCCGGCCGCCTGTGCACGGGGGGCAACGGCCTTTACGCGCTTCACGACCTCGTCAACATCGGCCTTCTTCATCTCGCCCTTGCCGCCCAGACTGCCCTTGCCGAAGAAGGCCACGAGGATCGTGTGGGCCTTCAGTTCCTTCGCGGCGTCGATGGTCTGCTCCAGCCACGCCGGGCCGTTCGGGTCGCTGGCCAGGGGGTTGGAGTTGAAGATGCTCATCATGATGGATGAGACCACAAGGCCCGTCTCCTTCATCTGGTCCTTGTACTTCTGGATGGTGGCCGGGTCGGCAATGGCGATTTTCGGGGCCCCGCCGCCCGCGCCCACCTCGATGCCATCGAGGCCCGCCTTCTTCGCATCGGCCATGCCGATATGGCATGAACTGATGCGGATTCTCGGTGCGGGCCTGCCCTCCTCGGCCGTCACCAGTCTCGATGCCGCAGCCGCGCCCGTCAGGGCGGCCGTGCCCGCAAGGAACGTCCGTCGCGTCAACATCGCATGTCTCCTATTGTCGGTATAGACCCGGGAAATGGGCCATCGCAACCTCAGACATAATGCCTTGCGGCAGGCCCTAGTGCGAGAGAAAAACGGAATTGCGTAGGCGCAGACGGGGCGGCAGTATAATACTGCTCGAATCGTCCTGCAAAAAGGAGACCCGGCATGGCTCATGAAAGCAAGTGGCGGCCGACGCGCCGCACGTTTCTCCGCACCGCGACTGCCGGCATCGGAGCGGCGGCCCTGGCAACCCGCGCACGGGCCGAGGCGAAGAGCGATGCCCCGCGGCCCAACATCCTCTGGATCGTCAGCGAGGACAACAACCCTTACATGGGCTGCTACGGCGACAAACTCGCACGCACGCCCACCCTGGACGGTCTGGCCCGGCAAGGCGTCCTCTACGAGAACTGTTTCTCGCAGGCCCCGGTGTGTGCCCCGTCGCGGTTTACGCTCATCAGCGGCATGTACGCCCCAAGTTGCGGCCCGGCCGAGCACATGCGGGCACAGGGCAAGATTCCCAAGGACCTGCGCGGTTTTCCGGCGTACCTGCGAGAGGCCGGCTACTACTGCACCAACAACGCCAAGACCGACTACAACGCCCCCATCAACATCAAGGACGCCTGGGACGAGTGCAGCAAGCAGGCCCACTGGCGCAACCGGCCCCAGGGCAAACCGTTCTTCGCGGTCTTCAACCACGAGGTCACGCACGAGAGTTCCATGTTCTCCAAGGCCGCCAAGGCGCCCGGAGGCACCGACCCGGCCCAGGTGGTGCTGCCCGCGTATCATCCGGACACGCCCGAGTTCCGCCAGGACCGGGCCCATTACTACGACCAGATGGCCCGTCTGGACGACCAGGTGGCCAAGTTGCTCAAGGCGTTGGAGGACGACGGCCTGGCCCAGGACACCCTCGTCTTCTACTACGGCGACAACGGCGGCGTGCTGGGCCGCAGCAAGCGGTTCTGCTTTGACAGCGGCCTGCACGTGCCGCTGATGATCCGGTTCCCGAAGAAGTTCCAGCACCTGGCGACGGGTGCCCCGGGGTCGCGCATCGATTCGCCGGTGTCGTTCGTCGATTTCTCCGCCACGGTGCTGAGCCTGGCGGGCGTGCCCATCCCGAAATACATGGAGGGCCACGCCTTTGCCGGCCCCGCCGGCGCCGGGCCGCAGGAGTACGCCTTCTCCTTCCGCAACCGCATGGATGAGCGGTACGACTTCGTCCGCACCGTCCGCGACAAGCGGTAC
>CAYGWP010000112.1:0-6834 GCA_964353455.1 uncultured Anaerolineales bacterium | reverse complement strand
CAGCCGCGGCAAACCCGGAAAGGAACTCGCCCAGACCCTCTCGGACATCGAGGCCATGGCCCACCTGGGCCGCTACTACGCCGCCAAGATTCTCGGCGCGGTGGAACTTGAGGCGCTCCGCCAGTCGAAGGACCCCAAGCGCCGTGATGCCGCCGTCGCCCGCCTTGAGTCTGCCGCCGATCACTGGCGGGCCTATGCGACCGTTGCCGCGCGGCTCTACAACCCCCAACTCCTCGCCCGCACGCGGACGCTGGACTGGATGCAGATCCTCGAAGACGTCCGCCGCGACATCGACCTTGCGCGCGGGGAAGGAAAGTGACCGGTCAATAGGTGCCCGCAGCCGGTGCTCCTGGGAACCGCGAGGCGTGTTTCCTCAGCCTTCTGGCCTTCCGCCTTGACCGGCTATTTTGCAGTCGGACTGCAAATTGGACGGAGTGGCCATGACCGCCATGCTCATGTCCGTCAGCGTTTCTCGATGGTTACCACGGCCGCAGAGGGCGGCGGCAGGGTGAAGCGGACCGCCTGGCCGCCGACTGCCACGACGCCCGGCTGCGGGCGGACGGCGCGGGGATTGTCGAGGGTGTTCCGCGCGTCGAGCGACCCCGGGGCAACCACTTCCATGTTCGCCCTTGCGACGGGGAACGAGTCGGCCACCGTCAGTACGACCGCGACGGCCTGGTCGGTCGGGTTGACGGCCTTGTAGAAGACCGAGCGAGAGTCGGCCGACTTCGTTGCGATCGCGGAGAGCGGCGCATCATCGCCGGCCGCCGCGATCCGGTGCGGGGCGTAGTGGTCTCGCCATAACTTCATAACAACATAATTCGGCGCGGGGAACCACCGGTAGTGGTCGAAGTTGATGAATGCGTTGTCCCACCCGCTGGCCGAGGCGTGCCGCAGGAAGAGGGCGGGGGCGGCCATGCCGACGGTGTCGCCGCACTGCTCGAAGACGTTGAGTGCCCCGCCGGCGTAGAGGCCCGTCCGCCAGTCGGTCGTCTGGGCGTTCCACTCCGAGACGAAGAGTTTCATCCGCGGGTTTTTCGACCCGGCGATCATCTGCCCGAGCGACCGCCAGAACTTTGCGGCGTCGGCCGGGCCGTCGGCGAACTTCGCAGGGTTCTCGTAGTGGTGGACGCTCAGGTAATCGACGATCTCGGCGCACTGGCCGATGACGGCCTTGTCACCGTCGCGCCAGTTGCGGCCGAGTTGCCCGCTGCCGCAGGCGATCATGGTGATCGACGGGTCCGCCTTCTTCATCGCCGGGACGAAGTGGCGGAGGTAATCGACGTACTCCTCGGGCTTAAGGCGCCAGACCTCGTTGTCGATCTCCCAGAACCTGACGCGGTACGGCTCCGGGTGGCCGTTGGCGGCGCGGACAGCGCCCCACTTGATCGCGGCGGGGCCGTTGCAGTACTCCACCCAGTCGCAGGCCTCGGCCACGTACTCGGGGCGCTTGGCCGGCTCGCCCATGCCGATGTTGATGACGATGAGCGGCTGTGCGACGACCTTGCGGCACATGGCGATAAATTCATCTGTTCCGAAGGAGTTGACGTCCTTGTCGTCCCAGGCCATCCGCGGATAGACCCGCCGCTTATGCTGCGGCCCGATGCCGTCCTTCCATCGGTACGCCGCGGTGAACGATCCGCCCGGCCAGCGGATGACCGGCGGCCGGAGGTCCGCGATGGCCGCCAAAAGGTCCGGCCGGAACCCGCCAGCCGCCCGCCACGACTCCGGCATCATGCTCACCTGGTCGATCCAGACCTTGCCCTTGCCGCGGATGCCGATCTGAAGGGCGGCATTGTTGGCCGTGGCAGTGCTCTTGAACGCGAAAGGAACCTGCCGCCACTCGCCCACGGGGGCGGGGATGGCGAGTTCCGCAAGTTTAGCCGCGCCGTCCGTCACGCGCAGGACAAGCCCCGCCGGCGCGCTGCCGCGGACCCAGAGCGACCCGCGGTACGTCTCGCCGAAGCGCAGTGCCATCGGCGCCTGGCGGATGCCGGTCTCGCCCTCCGGCGACTCGATCATCTCGCACGCGTTGCTATTCAGCGGATTATCGGTCGAGAATTCCACCGTCCCCGGCCCGTATGGTTCCCACGCCGGCATGGAATGGGAGGGGCCCGGGACCGGCGGCAGGCCCTCGGAGAGGACCTTTCCGTCGAGTGCGGCGACGCGGAGGTTGCGGAACTCGGCCTTCGTGTTCCACGTGCCGACGCCGACCCGGCCCGCCAGGTGCGCCTTGCCGTCGCCGTCAGTCACGTCGATGGCGGGCTTGCCGTCAAGCCAGACCTGTAGGTGCTCCTTCTCGCAGCGGACGCGGACCTTGTACCAGCGGCCGGTCTCGATCGTGCCGGGCGTGCCCTTGCCGACGCCGTGTCGGCGGCGGTCGGCCTTCTCGCCGCGCTCCAGGTAGAAGGTGTTGTTGTGCGCGCCCCCCAGGTTGGCCCAGTAGTACTCATCATTGTTCTTGACGCGGAAGAGGATGAGGAACCCCTCGTTGCCGCCGTTCTTGCGCGCCTCCAGGGTGAACTCGTAGTCGGTCCAGGCGGCGTTGCCGAAGGGGAGCCGCAGGTTCGGCGCGACGCCGTCCTGGACGATGGAGTCGCGCTTGATGCGCCAGGCGGTGGCGGCGGAGTTCCCCTCGAAACTGCGGTCCCAGATCATCTCGCCCCACAACCCGCCGTTGCAAGAGTGGTAGATATGTTCCAGGAACTGGCCGTACACCTTGTCGTCGATGCTGCCCAGGACCTTGCCGGGGTCGATCGCGACGGCCACCGGCTCGGCCGCGCACAGCATCGCCGCCGGCACAATGAAGCACAGTGCAAACGCGGTCGCAGTCAGTTGCATGGTCGGTTCCTTTCGGCTCTCATGTTGGGCGCACAGAAACATCCGCCTCAGTTTTGTCGCCCAATGATGCTACCGGGCGGGCCGCCAAACGTCCAGCCCGTACACATTCGCCCACAATTCAAGTTGCGTATTTTGCCGCGGCGCGCATAATCCTGGACCGACGCGCACCACAGCGCGCCTTGGCCGCGTTGCGGCGCACTCCGTGACTGGACACTGTAACGAAAGGGGTCCGCATGGAAATCAAACTGCAAGCCGTTGACTACGTCATCCTGTGCGTTTATTTTCTGTTCGTCATCGGCATCGGTTGGGCCCTCCGCAAGTACGTCAAGACCGGGACCGACTTCTTTCTGTCCGGCCGCGCGATCCCCGCGTGGGTCTGCGGCCTGGCGTTCATCTCGGCCAACCTCGGCGCGCAGGAAGTCATCGGCATGGCGGCCTCGGGCGCCAAGTATGGGATCATGACCAGCCACTTCTACTGGGTCGGGGCGATCCCGGCGATGGCGTTCGTCGGTATCTTCATGATGCCGTTCTATTACGGCTCGAAGGCCCGGTCGGTGCCCGAGTACCTGAAGCTCAGGTACGACGAGAAGACGCGGGGCTTCAACGCCATCTCGTTTGCGGTCATGACCGTCTTTTCCTCCGGCATCTCGATGTACGCCTTGGCGAAGATGTTCGAAATCCTGCTCGGGTGGAACTTCCACCTCAGCATCGTCCTGTCGGCGGTGATCGTGCTCATTTACATCTTCCTGGGAGGGCTGACCTCGGCGATTTACAACGAGGTCCTCCAGTTCTTCCTGATCGTGCTGGGCCTGTTGCCCATGGTGCTCCTGGGCCTGAAGGACATCGGCGGGTGGGACCAGTTGGTCCTGAAGCTCAACGAGGTGGCGGTCGGCGGCGGGTACGCCCCCGGGACGTGGACCGATTCCTGGACGCATACCGGGTCGCCCGCGGATAACCCCATGGGCGTCGAATGGTTCGGCGTCGTCATGGGCCTCGGCTTCGTGCTCTCCTTCGGGTACTGGTGCACGGACTTCCTGGTGGTCCAGCGGGCGATGGCGGCTAACTCGATGGCGGCCGCGCGGCGGACGCCGCTGATTGCGGCGATCCCGAAGATGCTCTTTCCGGCCCTGGTGATCCTGCCGGGCATGATCGCCATTGCCATGCACGTCCAGAGCAAGGGGTCCTTCCTGCCGGTCGAGAACGGCCAGCCGAACTACAACATGGCTATCTTCGCCATGCTCGGCCACTACTTCCCGCAGGGGATGCTCGGGCTGGGCCTGACGGCGCTGATGGCCTCCTTCATGTCGGGCATGGCCGGCAACGTCACGGCCTTCAACACCGTCTGGACGTACGACATCTACCAGGGCTACATCCGCCCCGGCCAGTCAGACAAGCATTACCTGACGATGGGCCACATCGCCACCGTCGGCGGTATCCTGCTGAGCGTGGCGTGCGCGTACGCGGCCACGCGGTTCAACAACATCATGGACTTCCTGCAACTGGTGTTCGCGTTTGTCAACGCCCCGCTCTTCGCGACGTTCATGCTGGGCATGTTCTGGCGGCGGGCGACGGGCCACGGTGCGTTTATCGGCCTCTTGTCGGGCACGCTGGCGGCGGCAATCCACAGCGGGCTGACCCTGCCGAAGCAGATGCTGCTGGATGCCGCGGCGGCCCTGAAAATCGCGGCCCCCGACGTCGCGGCGCTTGTCCACAACCCGGACGTTGTCGCTGCGGCGGCCGGGATAAAGGGCGGCTGGCTGGCGAACATCGTCCACGTCTACCCAAGCGAGATGGCCCAGAGTTTCTGGACCGCAATCTTCGCGTGGACCACCTGCTTCGTCGTCACGATCCTCGTCTCGCTGGCCACCCGGGCCAACAAGACCGATGAAGAACTCAAAGGCCTCGTTTACTCGCTGACGCCGAAGATCAAGGACCCCGACGCGCCGTGGTACAAGCAGCCGGCCATGCTCGGCCTCATCGTCATGGCGGCGGCGGTCATTCTGAACGTAATCTTCTGGTAACCAAGAGGAGGAGCTGCCTTGAACCTCGATATCCGGATGCCGATGGGGCTGATGTTCCTCCTGATTGGCGCCATCCTGGCCGGCTTCGGCCTGGCGACCAACGGCGACCCGACCTACGCCGAGCACTCCCTCGGCTACAACGTCAACCTCATCTGGGGCCTCGTCATCTTTGCCTTCGGCGCGATCCTGGTCTTCCTGGCCCGCAGGGCGACCAAGGCGCGGGCGGCGTAAGAGCGCCTCGTGCCGGCCCAGGCATGTAGGGTGGGTGCTATGTCCCCACGCGGAGTGGTCTTCACCGGCGATAAGGAGCGACCTCATGCGAATCGCAAGACTTGTGTGCATCGTGGCTGCGGCCGCAATTCTGGCGGCGGGGTGCAAGAGCCAGTCGGAGACCGGCGCCGAGGGCGGACCGAAACTGCGCTTCGCTCTGGTCCCGAAGTCCATCGGCCATCCGTACTGGGAAGGCGTCCGCCAGGGCATGATGGAGGCGGCCGGCCGCCTGGGCGTTGAGGCCGTGTTCCAGGGGCCGCCCGAGGCCAGTATCGAAGAGCAACTGAAGATCATCGAGGGCCTCATCGCCGAAGGGTATAACGGCATCGCCATATCTCCGAACGATCCGGACGCCGTCAAGCAGGTCGTCAAGCGCGCGATGGACCGCGGCATCGCCGTGGTCACCTTCGACAGCGATTCCCCCGCCAGCGACCGCCTGCTTTACATCGGCACCGACAACCGCGAGGGCGGCCGCGTGGGCGCGAGGGCCATGATCCAACTCCTCGGCGCCAAGAAGGCCGATGAGACGCCCCAGCGGCTACTCGTCCAGGTGATGGGCGGCAAGCCAGGCGCGTGGAACCTCAAGGAACGCATGGACGGCTTCGCCGAGGGCGTCCAGGGCACAAACATCGTCCTGGCGGGACTCCAGTACAACCAGGAAAGCCCCGACGGCGCGCTCCAGGTGGCCGAATCGGTCATAAACGCGCAGCCCGACATCCGCGGCTTCTTCGGGTCGAACGTGTTCGGCGGACCCGGGGCGGCGCTCGCCGTCAAGGGGGCCATCCAGCGCGGCAAGATAAATAAGGGCCAGGTCCACATCGTGGCCTTCGACACGACCGAAGACATCCTGGACTTCATCGAGGAAGGCGTGATCGACTGCACGCTGGCGCAGAACACCCGCCAGATGGGCCGCATCTCGATCGAGAAACTCGTCGAGTTCGCCAGGCAGTTCCGCGCGAAGAAGGCCTTCGACCGCCCCGCCAAGGGCCGCGACATCATCGACACAGGCGTGACCGTGGTCTGGCCGAAGGACGTGCCGGCGTACCGGACGAAACCTGCGGCGGCCAAGTAGCGGCCGAGCGGAGAGCCTATGGACCTGCCCGAACCGCTGCTCCGGATGCGCGGGATTCACAAGTCCTTCCCCGGCGTCAAGGCGCTCGACGACGTGTCGCTTGAGGTCGCCCGCGGCGAGGTCGTCGCGCTTGTCGGCGAGAACGGGGCCGGCAAGTCCACACTCATCAAGATACTTTCAGGATGTTACCGCGCTGATGCGGGCCAGATCGAGTTTGACGGCTCTCCGCTCGGCCGGTTCTCTCCCGAACAGGCCCAGCGGATGGGCATCTCGGTGATATACCAGGAGTTCAACCTCGCGCCGCCGCTTTCGGTGGCCGAGAACGTCTTCGTGGGCCGCCAGCCGCGCTCCCGCGCGGGAATGATCGCCTTCGGCGAGATGCGAACCCGGACGCAACAGATCCTGGATTCGCTCCGCCTGCCGCTGGATGCCCGCGGCCCGGTCGAGACCCTCAGCGTAGCCGAGCAGCAGATGGTCGAGATCGCCAAGGCCATCTCGTTCCAGGCCAGGATCATCGTGATGGACGAGCCGACGGCCGCGCTCACCGAGCACGAGACGGCCACGCTCTTCGCCCTGGTGCGGCGGCTGAAGCAGCAGGGCGTCTCGGTCATCTACATCTCGCACCGTCTG
>CAYGWP010000111.1:0-9950 GCA_964353455.1 uncultured Anaerolineales bacterium | reverse complement strand
CGACGTTCAAGTTCGAAATCCTCGAGGGGCGCCTCCGCGAACTGGCCTTCCTGAACGAGGGCCTGCACATCCACCTGAAGGACGAACGCGACGGGCGCGAGGCCGATTTCCGCTACAAAGACGGCATCCGCGCGTTCGTCAAGCACCTGAACGAAGGCAAGGACGTCGTCCACCGCGACATCATCTACTTCAACCGCGAGGACAAGGCCCACAGTATCGGCGTCGAAGTCGCCATGCAGTACAACGACGGCTACACCGAGAACATCCTGTGCTTCGCCAACAACATCAACACCATTGAGGGCGGGACGCACCTCTCGGGCTTCAAGGCGGCCGTCACCCGCACCCTCAACTTCTACGCCAAGAAGCAGGAACTCCTCAAGAGCGACTCCGTCCCCGGCGGCGAGGACCTCCGCGAAGGAATGACCGCCGTCCTCTCGGTCCGCGTCCCCGACCCGCAGTTCGAGGGCCAGACCAAGACCAAACTCTCCAACAGCGACGTCGGCAACTTCGTCGAGGCCGCCGTCAACGAGGCCCTCGGCCAGTACCTGGAAGAGAACCCCGGCACGGGCAAGCGCATCGTCCAGAAGGCCGTCCAGGCGATGACCGCCCGCGATGCCGCCCGCAAAGCCCGCGACCTGGTGCGCCGAAAGGGCGCGCTGGCCTCCGGCAGCCTTCCCGGGAAACTTGCCGACTGCTCCGAGCGCGACCCGGCCCTCTCCGAGGTCTTCCTGGTGGAGGGCGATTCCGCCGGCGGCTCCGCCAAGCAGGGCCGCGACCGGCGAAACCAGGCCATCCTGCCCCTCAGGGGCAAGATTCTGAACGTCGAGAAGGCACGCATCGACAAGATGCTCGCACACGAGGAAATCGCCACCATCATATCGGCCCTCGGCACGGGCATCGGTACCGACGATTTTGACATCAGCAGGGCCAGGTACCACAAAGTCATCATCATGACCGACGCCGACGTGGACGGCAGCCACATCCGCACCCTGCTCCTCACGTTCTTCTACCGGCAGATGAAGCAACTGGTGGAGAAGGGCTACGTCTATGTCGCCCAGCCGCCGCTGTACCGGGTCCGCCGCAAGGGCCGAGAGTACTACGTGGCCAGCGACCGCGAGATGAAACTGACGCTCCTTAAGCAGGGCATCGACGGGACGACCCTCCGCTTCAACCCCGAGCCGAAGAGCCGGAAGAAAACCCCCGAAGAGATCGCCGGCGCGAAACTTGAGGAACTCGCCCTTACCCTCACGGACGCCGAGGAACTCATCCGCGCCGTCGAGCGCCGCGGCATAACCTGGGAAGAACTCCTTGCCGCACGCAACAAGGCCGGCGACTTCCCCGGCTGGGCCGCCCGCATCAACGGGCTGCTGAAGCCCTTCCACTTCGAGGCCGAGGCCGTCAAGGCCATCGCCGCCGCGTACCCGAAAGCACCGCAGAGCGCCGAGAAGAAAACCGCAGCCGCCTCCGCCAAGGCTTCCGGCTTCGCCAAGGCTTCGCCGGACAAGTCGGCGGACAAGCCCGCCAACGGTACGCCCGCCAAAGAGGAAGAACCCGACGAGGAACTCCCCGAACCGGAGGAACTCTTCGGCACGAAGGAACTGAGCAAGGTGGCCCGGAAACTCGAGGCCCGCGGCCTTGAACCCGCCGACTGGCACCTGGAGGCCGAGCAGAGCGTCGGCGGCGAAAAACCGTACACCAAGTTCACCGTCGTCACCGAGGACGAGGCGGTCGATGTGGCCAGCGTCGCCCAGGTCCTGCCCACCATCCGGCGCCTCGGCCAGAAAGGGATGGATATCCAGCGCTTCAAGGGCCTCGGCGAAATGAACGCCGAGCAACTCTGGGAGACCACGATGGACCCCGCGCGGCGGATGATGAAACAGGTCCTCATCGACGATGTCGCCGAGGCCGAGCACATCTTCTCGATCCTCATGGGCAGCGCCGTCGAACCGCGCCGCGAGTTCATCGAGCGCCACGCCCTCGAGGTGCGGAACCGGGAGGTTGAGCCGGCGCCGCAAACGGCGACTTGGGGTGCGGAATCTCGACGTTTAGCAGCCGCCGCAAACGGCGACGGTCATGATAATCGGGGCAGGAGCGATGTATGGTCAGCATGCGGCAAATCCGATCGGTGGCACAGCGTATCGGCCGAGAGTTCCGCCCCGAGCGCGTCATCCTTTTCGGTTCGCATGCCTACGGCCGGCCGACGCCCGACTCCGACGTTGACCTGCTGGTCATCATGCCGGTTCGCGGCAATCCGCTCGACAAGGCGGCCGAGATCCGGCGGCAGGTGCGACCGCCGTTTCCGACCGACCTGGCGGTGCGGACCCCCGCCGAGGTTCGCCGCCGGCTTCGGTGGAACGATTTCTTCCTGAAGGAAATCCTCGAGAAGGGCAAGGTCCTTTATGAATCCGCTTACCCGCGAGTGGGTGGACAAGGCCGAAGGCGACTTCGCCCCCGCCGCCCGCGAACTTCGCGCACGCAAGTCGCCTAACTACGACGCCGCCAATGAGGCTGCCGGCTACGTATCCTCAAGGCGGGGGATGAAAGGGGGGTGTTCATGAGCACGACCGCGACCGAGGCCGACCAGCGGATCTGCCACCAGTGCAAAGTCTTTGTGCCGACAGGGCAGCCGTTCTTTCGTGAGGTTCTCGAACGAGACGGCGCCATAGCGACAGACTGGGGCCTTTGCGGCCCGTGCTTAGAGAAGTTTCGCGCATCGGGGGCCGGGCGTCAGATCGCGGCTGAGGACTCGCCCTACTTCGGCGTCGCTTGCTTCATTGGGCTGCTTATTACTATCGGAATTGTCTGCCTCTGCGCGGCCCTCGTGATCTTTGCGGATTGCGGCAAGATCGATCTTGTGGTTGCCGCGGGCGGCCTCCTCTGGCTGGCTCTGGCGGTCGGCCTGCATCTGCTCCGGCGGATCCTGATTGCTATTGAGACTTCCAAGAAGGGTGCGCCAGGAAAGAGGTGATAGTTGCCGGGCCGGACGGGTGCGCGAGCGGGCGCGCCTGTGCTTGGGGCTGCGAGCCTGAGACCGGGCCTCGGCGCGGACCACGCCGTTTCCGAAAGGCCACACATGCCGGAAGTCATTTTGGCCATAGCGGTGCTGGTGCTTGCGGTCGCACTGATAACGGTGCTTGCCCGCCAGGCAGGAGTCCGCGCCCGCATGGCAGCGGGCGAGGCGCAAGCCGCGGAACTCGCACGCCAGATCAACGCCAGAGAGGCCGATATCGACGAACTGCGCCGCCGCTTGGAAGCCGAACAGAGTCTCCGCATCGCCGCGGAGACACGGCTCGACGCCGAGCGAAAATCCTTCGACGAGCAGCGGGCGCTCCTGGATGAGGCCGAGCGGAAACTCAAGGACGCCTTTGCCGCACTCTCGGCCGATGCCCTCAAGGACAGCCGCAACCAGTTCCTCAGCCAGGCCGACGAGCGACTCAAGCCCATCCAGGCGCTCCTCAAGACCTACGAGGAACACCTGACGAAGATCGAGGCGGTTCGGAGCGACGCCTACGGGGGCCTGAAGAACCACCTGGACACCCTCGCCAAGGCCCACGACCTCCTCCAGCGCGAGGCCCATCAACTCTCCACCGCCCTGCGGTCGCCCACCGTCCGCGGACGCTGGGGCGAGATGACACTCCGCCGAGTCGTGGAGGTCGCCGGCATGTCGCCGCACTGCGACTTCGAGGAGCAGGCCTCCGTCACCACCGAGGACGGGCGCCTCAGGCCCGATATGGTCATCCGCCTCCCCGGCAACCGCACCATCGTGGTCGATTCCAAGGTCCCCCTTGCGGCCTACATGAACGCGGCCGAGGCGAAGGACGATGCGGCCCGCCAGGCCGCCCTGGCCGGCCACGCGCAGGACGTCCGTAAGCACGTCCGCGCCCTCGGGCAGAAGGCCTACTGGGACCAGTTCCCGACCGCCCCGGACTTCGTCATCCTGTTCCTGCCGGGCGAATCGTTCTTCTCGGCGGCCCTCGAGCAGGACCGGTCGCTCATGGAAGATGCGATGCGAAGCAAGGTCTTCCTGGCCACGCCGACGACACTGATGGCACTTCTGAACGTGGTGGCCCACGGCTGGCATCAGCAGGAGATGGCCGAGAACGCCGGGAAGATCGGCGAGGCCGGCCGCGAACTCTTCGACCGCATCTCGAAATTCATCGAGCACTTCGCCAAGGTGGGCGAAGGCCTTGGCCGCGCCGCCAAGGCCTACGATGCCGCCGCAGCCTCCTACGAATCCCGCGTCGAACCCGCTGCCCGCCGCCTGGCCGACCAGGCCGCCATCCTCCAGCGCGAACTGCCCGACGTTCCCCGCATCGACGGCCCCACGCGCATGCTCGGTCCGGCCGATGAGTCGAAGGGCGCGGAATGAGAATCTCGCGCCGGGCATTCCTGGCGGCAACCGGCGGCGCTGTGACGCTTGGACCGCTGGCGGCTAACGCGGCTGAGCGGTCGGCGGCGGACGGCGAAAGATCCGCAGATGCCGTCCGCACCGTCCACATTGGCCGCCCGGCCCTGCCGATCCTGCGGCGGGCGGAGGTGGTCGTCGTGGGCGGCGGCTTTGCCGGCGTTTCCGCCGCGATCCACCTGGCACGGGCCGGACGCAAGGTCGTTCTCGTCGAGCCGCGCACATACCTGGGCCGCGAACTGACGGCCACCCTGCGGCCGTGGCTCACTCGGCAGGATCCGCTTCCCGAAGTGCTCAAGGCCTGCGCGGGCAACGCGCTCGCGGCCGCCGCCCATCCGGAGATTCCCCTCAAACTCGATACGGTGAAACTTGCGCTCGAAGACCTGCTGATCGAGGCCGGCGCGGGCCTCCTGTACGCGAGCCTGCCCGTCGGCGTTTGCATCGAGGGCGATGCGCTGGTCGGCCTCGTTGTCGGCAACAAGTCCGGCCGCCAGGTCCTCGCGTGCCGGATGATCATCGATGCCACCGAGACGGCGGCGGTCGCCCGCGTCGCGGGGGCGGTCTTCGAGCCGCCTCCCGCCCAGGCCGCGCGGTTTCATCGCACGCTGGAGTTCGACGGCGTCGCGGGACCGGCCGAGCCGCAACTGGCGGTCCCGGCGGAACTCGGGATCGCCGACAACCGCGTGACACTGCATCGCGGCTGCCGTGGCGAAGGTCACGTCCTGGTGGAATGCGGGCTGGACCTCGCTATCGGCGAGTTCGAGCCGGCCGATGTGATGCAGCGCGAAGTCGAGGCCCGCCGCCGGACAATGAAACTCGCCGCGCACCTCGTGGCGCACGTTCCCGCGTTCGCGAGGGCCTATTTTGCCGCCGGTTCGTATGAACTCGCCGGCCCGGCAACCTCGCGGATGCAGCCGCCCGCGCCAGACTGGGCGAAGGGACTGCCGGCCCTCGACGGACTGGGCACGCCGGCCGCCCCGTGGCCTCTGGCGGCACTGGCGGGCCCGATGAGGGGCCTCTGGTGCCTGGGCGAATCCGCGCGGCTGGACCCGGCTCAAATTGAATCCCTGCGTGAGCCCGTCCCTGCCTGCCTCGCGGGCGAGGCGTTCGCCAGGACGGTCCTCGCCAATTGGGACGCCGCGGCATCTGCCGGAGGCCCGGGCAGGGCATCGGTGGCGACGGGTGCGCCGGCCGGAGGGATGGAAGTAAGAGAACCGTTCAGCCCCGATCCCGCCCGCCGCTACGAGATGCAGGCGGTCCCTTCGGCGGAAGTCCCGGTCTTCCGTGACGTTGACGTGCTGGTTGTGGGCGGCGGCACGAGCGGCGCCACTGCCGCCGCCACTGCCGCACGCGAAGGCATGAAGACGTTCCTCGTGGAGATGAACCCCGGCCTGGGCGGCACGGGGACCATCGGCGGCGTCGATAGTTACTGGTTCGGCCGCCGCGTCGGCTTTGCCGCACGCATCACCCAGCGCGTCAAGGAGGTGCACGAGAGCATCAACCACCAGCCGGCCGCGGGCGGCAAGTGGAACATCGAAGCCAAGATGTTCGCGCTCCTTGAGGAGGCGACGCGTGCGGGGGCCGAGGTGCTTTTCGGCGGCCTTGTCGTCGGCGCCATCGTGGAGGCGGATTGCCGCGTCCGCGGCATCGTCATCGCCACGCGGTACGGCCTGCGGGCGGCGCTCGCGAAGGTCGTGATCGACGCGACCGGCGACGGCGACGTGGCCGCCTTCGCCGGGGCCGGGTTCGTCAAGTGTTCCGCCATGGACCACATCGGCATGTGGTACGCGCTGGCCCAGTTCACCCGGCCGGGGCGGAACGCGAACAGTTTCACCAGTTCGCTCGACGTGACGAATGTTGATGACTGCACCCGCGCGATCCTCGTCGGCCGACGCCGTGGCGCCAACTGCCACGACCATGGCGCGTACCTGGCCGTCCGCGAGTCGCGCCACATCCTGGCCGACGCCGTCCTCACCCTGACCGACCAGTTGCGCCGCCGCTCGTGGCCCGACGTCGTCAACATCCACTACAGCAACCACGACATGAAGGGCAAAACCACATCGCAGTGGCATCAGTCGGGCATGATTCCGCCGAACCTCGAGACCGAAATCCCGTACCGCGTGCTCCTGCCTAAGGGCCTCGATAACATTCTCGTCGCCGGCAAGGCATTCTCGACGAACCACGACGGGCTTGCGGCCATCCGCATGCAGGCCGACCTGGAGAACCTCGGCGGCATCGTCGCCCTGGCCGCCGCCATGGCCGTGAAGGCGGGCAAGGCCCCGCGGGCAATCAACATCGCCGAACTCCAGGCGCGGCTGGTGAAGGAAGGCGTCCTGCCGGAATCCGTCCTCACGCGGACCCTGAAGCCCCGCCGCCACACCGATGATGAACTCCGCGCGCTCGTCGCCGCCCTCGTGGCCGACAAGCCGCTCCTCGACTACCAGGACATGAAGATGGGCGACGCATTCCGCGGCGCAATACCGTTCGTCGAGGTCTGCACCGCCGGGCCGCGCATCGTGCCGCTGCTCGAATCGGCACTCCGCGAGGCCCCGGAAGACCGCAAGGTTGTCCTCGCGCAGGCCCTGGCCATGTACGGGTCGCAGGCGGGCGTGCCCGTGCTGATTCAGGCGGCCGAGGCGATACTCGCCGGCCCGAAGGTCCCCGCCCGCACGCGCCGCATCCTTCACGCCGGGGTGCCGCCCGACCAGGGCGCCGCGCCGGACGTCGTGTACCTGATATACAGCCTCGGCATGGCCCGCGATGCGCGCAGCCTGAAGATCTGGCAGCGCGTGGCCGACATCCTGGACCCGAAGGAAGAGGACTTCCGGAGTGCGACCGCGGGCACGTTCTGCTACGTGGACGCCGTCTGCTTCGGCGCAGAGCGGCTCGGCGACCCGGCCGCCGCGGCGATCCTCGAGAAACTCCACGCCTACCCCACGCTGCACGGCCTGGCCACGCGGCAGGGGTTGGTGGCCGACTACATGCCCGAGCGGCGGGCGATGCTCGAACTGGCCATCGCCAAGGCCCTGGCCCGCTCGGGCAGCCCGAAAGGGTTTGACCTGCTGATCGCCTACCTCGATGACAACCGCGCCCTCCTTGCCGAGCAGGCCCACGCCAACCTCGCGCGAATCGCCGGGCAGGACCTCGGCAAAGACTCCGCGGCCTGGTCGGCGTGGCTTGAAGGCGCCAAGGCGTCGCTCCGGCCCCGGCCGCTGACCGACGACCTGGACACGGCCTACGAGAGCGATATCCTGATAGACTGAGGGAGATGGAACCAGATGCGCTCGGCCTTGATTGCCCTGCTTACGCTTGCAGTGCTTGCGTCCGCGGCTGCCGCCGCCCCGCCGCCCGCGTATTGACGGGCAGACTTGTGGCCGGATACAATGCGTGTCAGGATCATGCGGCGAATGGGCTTGGAGCACACGGTGTGTCGAGAGAGCAGGCCAGGAAAGAAAACCGATGCGAGCAAACGGTGACAAACTAGCTGCGTCCCCTCTCCTCTTCGCAGGTAGTGGAACAGCAGGCGTTCCACGGGAAGCGAGCATTTTGGGAGCCGCTAATGTTGTCGATTCTGCTGCGCTACGGGAGATTGAGGGACTGAATGACCAGTACAATTCCGGCTGGAAAAACAAGATCATCGTGGCAAACGAACTGACGCGCTCCCTCGTCAGTTTTCAGGCGAACAAAGGGCGAGCCATTTACCGATGGTACAAATACAAAGAGGCATTTTCTGCCGAATTAGTCGAGTATTTCCTCGGACGCTACGGTCTCTCTTCTGGGCGCTTACTCGATCCATTTGCGGGCAGCGGCACGGCGCTGTTTGCGGCAGGCGCGCTCGGCATGAAGGCAGAAGGCATTGAGCTTCTGCCCATCGGACAAAAAATCATCGAGACGAAGAAACTAATCGATTGCGAGCTTCAGCCGGGAGACATAGAAACGATAACGCGTTGGGCGGCGAAACGACCGTGGCATGAGGGACGGTCCGCCCGCTCGATCAACGAATTGCGGATCACGAAGGGCGCGTATCCGGCGGCTACAGCGGAGAGCATCGGGAAGTATTTGGCGTCTTCCGAGCGTGAGAATGCCACCACGAAGGCGGTTCTGCTTTTTGCATTGCTGTGCATCCTTGAGTCCGTCAGTTACACGCGCAAAGATGGCCAGTATTTGCGATGGGATTACCGCTCTGGCCGGCGACGCGGGAAAAAGCTCTTCGACAAAGGGCGGATTCTGTCATTCGACGACGCGATTAAAGCAAAGATTACACAAATCGTTTCCGACCTTGGAGCGACGGGTGACCGCGCCGATCTTTTCTCCGCCACACCTTCACGCGCGGAAGTGGTTTTGCATAGCGGGTCTTGCTTGGAAATCATGCCTTTATTGAAGTCCGCCGCGTATGACTGCATTCTCACGTCCCCGCCCTATTGCAACCGCTATGACTACACACGCACGTATGCGCTGGAATTGGCGCTACTCGGGGTGGACGAGGCGGGCTTGTTGAAAATGCGGCAGGAAATGCTAAGCTGCACGGTCGAGAACCGCGCCAAGGACCTGGTTGCCATAAACCCAAAGTGGGAGCACGCCATCGCCGTTGCCGATGAGCAACGCCTGCTACAAACTATCCTACGCTACTTGGACTCGCAGCGGGAGCTTGACCTGCTCAACAACACTGGCATTCCGCGCATGGTTCGCGGGTATTTCTACGAAATGGCTTGCGTCATCGCTGAGTGCGCCCGCGTTCTGAAGCGCGGCGCGCCTTTGATCATGGTCAACGACAACGTCCGCTATGCCGGCGCGAGCGTCTCAGTGGACATTATTCTATCGGAGATGGCCGAGCAACTTGGCTTTACCGCCGAAAACATTTTGGTTCTGCCAAACGGAAAAGGAAACAGCAGCCAGCAAATGGGAGCGCACGGACGCGACCAACTCCGCAAATGCGTTTACGTCTGGCGGAAGCGGTGAACGATGAGCAAACCCTATCGCTCCCATCTTAAATCTGCTGCGGGCCTCCAAACAACCTACGAAGCCGTGCGTGCAGGATTCGTCGCACTGGCTTTGGAGAAGAACCGCCGTGCCACGCCGTACGTCGCGCAAGCGCGAGCGCTGCAAGAAGCTGCGTCACAGGCAAAGCGACCGAAGGATTTGTTGAGCATCGCAGAAATTCAACCGGCGCTGGTGATGGCAGCGGGAGTCTCAGACAAAGCGGCTAATCACTTACAGTCAGATGACAAACGCACGGCGGTGTTGGGCCTGATTGAGAACTTTCTAGAGCCGGCAGGTAAAAAATTTGCCGAGGAACTTGTGTTCCGTTTTCTGCTGACTCGTGGCGACACGTTGGGCGGATCTATGCGCAATGCCGGCGGTTTCATGGCACAGTGCAAACTCACACGCTCCATCATTGCGCACCTTAAACGAGACTGTAGCACTACTACCTGGATAGATTGATGATTTTCCAGCGTCCGGGCCGATAGATACCCCGGAGGGGTGGAGTCCTTCCGGGAGAACGTCACGATGACCGGACCTGGCCGCTATGGACCTGACCCGACCG
>CAYGWP010000110.1:0-16917 GCA_964353455.1 uncultured Anaerolineales bacterium | reverse complement strand
GTACGGAGACCCGCCGCGCATCTGACAAGGAGACTGCCATGTCCTGGAAGCCGAACCGTCGTGAGTTTCTGAAGACCGCTGCCGCCGCCGGGGGAATCATCTGTCTGGGCGCGGCCGGGTGCACGCAGTCGGGCATGACCGCTCCACGCGCGGCGGTGATCAGCCCCGGCTGCCGCACGTCGAAGGTCCGCGTGGCGAAGGTCTATATGGGTGTGCCGCGGGCGCACTGGCCTACGCCGGCGATGGACATCAAGGCCGAGATGGCCCGGTACGAGGCCCGCTTCGCCGAGATGAAGAAGGACTTCGCGGACGTCGATTTCGTCGTGAACGAACTCGTCACGACGAAGGCCCAGATCGCGCAACTCAAGGACAAGTTGGCGACGGTGGACGGCATCCTTGCCATCCACCTTTCGATGGGCATCCGCGCGATGCTGCCGGACCTGCTGGCCGCAGGGAAGCCGACAGCGCTCTTCGCCGCCCCATACTCCGGGCACGAGTGGGCCACCTTCGGGCAACTGCGGAAGGAGAAGGAGGGGGCGCTGCTGGAATGCTTCCTCACGAGCGACATGGACCAGTTGGCCGTGGCGATCCGCCCGTTCCGCGCCATCCACCACGCGAGGGAGGCGAAGATACTGGACGTGACCACGCGCGACTTCAGCAAGTATGCCGCCAGCGTGAAGCAGAAGTTCGGCACCGAGATCGTGGCGGTGGCGAAGGACCGCGTGATTGCCGCCTACAAGGCGGTGCCCGACGCCGATGCCGAGGCGGAGACGCGGCGGTGGATTTCCGGCGCGCAGGCGGTCGTCGAGCCGGCCCGCGATGAGATATTCAATTCCCTCAAACTTGCCCTCGCCTTCGAGAAACTGCTGGCCGAGGAGAACGCCACGCTCATCACGGTCGATTGTTACGGCTCCATGTGGCGGCAACTGCCGGCGTACCCGTGCCTCGGCCATGCCCGCCTGAACGGCATGGGCTTGGGCGGCATGTGCGAGTCGGACCTCCAGTCGTCGATGACGCAGATCATCCTCCAGGGACTCTCGGGCAAGCCGGGCTTCGTGACCGACCCGACGATGGACGTGTCGGCCAACAGCATCGTGCTGGCCCACTGCATGGGCACGCCGCAGATGGACGGCCCCGACGGCCCGGCCGCGCCGTACAAGTTGCGGAGCGTCATGGAGCGCCAGGAAGGGGCCGTCTGCCAGGTCATGATGAGGATCGGCCAGAAGGTTACCCAGGCGGAACTCATCGGCACGGACCTGATGCTGTACTTCACGGGCGACGTGATAGATACGCCCGACACGCCGCGCGGCTGCCGCACCAAGATCAAGGTCAAGGTCGATGGCGACGCCGAGAAGTTGTGGCAGAACTGGTCGCACGGGCTGCATCGCGTGACGTGCTACGGCGACGTGTCGCAAGACCTGGCCCGCTTCTGCCGGTATAAGGCCATCCAGTTGACTAACGAGGCATGAGTCTGCGACCGCGGCTTCGAGAGCCTCTGAGGGAACCTGGCCGACCTCGCCTGCGTGGTCGCCGCGGCGACAGGCCACGGCACGCCTGCCGTGCCAGGGGCGACACTCCATTCATCTGAACTGAGGACCCTGGCGCCGCGTTGACCCTTGCCGGAGGACGCCGATGAGATTCCTGGCAGTGGACCTGGGGGCGTCGAGCGGGCGGACCATCGTCGGCACAATCGAGGGCCGGGGCATCGCACTCCAGGAGACGCATCGCTTTGAGAACGGCACGAAGGAGATCGGCGGCAGCCGCAAGTGGGACATCGCCGAACTCGTCGAGAAGGTGAGGGCCGGCATCCGCGCATCCGGCCAGGTCGAGAGCATCGGCATCGACACCTGGGGCGTCGATTACGGTCTCATCGACGAGAAGGGCGAACTCCTCGACCTCCCTTTCGCCTACAGAGACGCGCGCCACCAGGATGCCATACCCGAGGTCTATCGCCTCATCCCCAAGAAAAGCCTCTACGCCCGCACAGGCATGCAGGAGATGCCGTTCAACACCATCTTCCAGTTGGTGGCCGAGAAGATGAAGCGGCCCGATGTGCTCTCCCGCGCGGCACGCATGCTGCTCATGCCGGAACTCATCGTCCACATGCTCACCGGCGAGGCCGTCAGCGAGTACAGCATCTGTAGCACCACGGGCCTCCTGGACGCCGCCAAGCGCGACTGGGACCGCGACCTCATACGCACCCTGGGCCTGCCCGACCGGATCTTCGGCAAGGTCCAGATGCCCGGTGCACGCGCGGGTAGTTGCGGAGGCACGCCAGTCTATCTTCCTGCGATGCACGACACCGGCAGCGCCGTGGCGGCCGTACCAGCCGCACAGGACGGAGAGTGGGCCTACCTGAGTTCCGGCACGTGGTCCCTTATCGGGGCGGAACTTGAAGAGCCGGTCCTGACGGAGGATGCCGAGGCCGCCAACTTCACCAACGAGGGGGGCGTGGACGGCAAGATCCGGTTCCTCAAAAACATCAACGGCCTCTGGCTCATCCAGGAGTGCCGCCGCACCTGGGCCGATCAGGGCAGGCCCATGGAGTTCTCCGAGATCGCCGCGGCGGCAGAGGCATCGAACTTCAGCGCCACGATCGACCCCAACAACCCGCGCTACTTCGCCCCGGCCGACATGGTCGCCGAGATCAAGGCCGACTTGGCGGCGCGCGGCCGGCCGCTCCCGAAGTCCGAGGGCGATGTGGCCCGGTGCTGCTACCTCAGCCTTGCCGCAGCCTACAAACGCGAACTCGACCAACTCCAGCGGGTCACCGGCAAACGGTTCCAGCGCCTGCACGTGGTGGGCGGCGGGACGCGGGCCGAACTCCTTAACCGCATGACCGCCGATGCCGTGGGAATCCCGGTCTATGCCGGGCCGGTCGAGGCGACGGCCCTCGGCAACATCTGCGTCCAGGCGCGGGCGCGGGGCCTCTTCCGCAGCCTTCACGAGATTCGCCTGGCCATCGCCGAGGCGTTTCCGGTCAAGGTTTATCAGCCTTCCCGGTAGCATTGGATGGCGAAGGTGCGCGGCGGGTCGGGAGACCCGCCGCGCGGGCCATCGCCGGGGTAAATTGCACGGAACGGTACGACAGGATGCATCCGATGGAACGTGCTGCGAAGCAGAGCCGTCGGCAGTTCCTGATGCGTGCGGCCACTCTGGCAGGCGGTCTTGCGGCCGCGCCGTACGTGGTTCCCGCGAGCGCACTCGGGCGGGACGGACGACCCTCGCCAAGCGACCGCGTCACGATGGGCTTTATCGGCACGGGCGGGCGGGGGTCGGCGCTCCTGACGAATTTCCTCGGCCTCACCGATGCCCAGGTCCTGGCCGCCTGCGACGTGAAGCAGCCCGCACGTGAGCGGGCGCAGCAGGCGGTCAATAAGCAGTACGGCAACCAGTCGTGCGCCACGCACATTGATTTCCGCGAACTCTGCGCACGCACCGACATCGACGCCGTCACCGTTGCATCGACCGACCACTGGCACGTGCTGCACGCCCTTGAGGCCGTCCGGGGGGGCAAGGATGTCTATTGCGAGAAGCCGCTCGGCATGAGCGTCCAGGAGGGGAAAGTCCTCCGCGAGACCGTCAATCGCTATGGCCGGGTGTTCCAGTTCGGCACGCAGGAGCGCTCAAGTTGGAGCACGCGGCTGGCCTGCGAGATCGTCCTTAACGGCTGGATCGGCAAGGTCAAGTCGATAAAGGTGGGTACGCGGTTCAGCCGCTCGTCGCCGAATTACCCGCCCGCGCCGGTCCCCGACTGGCTGGACTACGACCTCTGGCTCGGCCCCGCGCCGCCGGCCCCGTACTGCCAGGAGCGCGTGACCAACAGCCACTGGTTCCACATCAGCGATTACTCGCTGGGGTTCATCGCGGGCTGCGGCATACACACCATCGACATGGCTACATGGGGAAACGGGACGGACCTCACGGGCCCGGTGGAAGTGGAGGGCACGGGCGACTTTCCGCGCGACGGCCTCTGCGACAACGCCACAGCCTGGAGCGTGGACCTCAAGTTCGCCAACGGTGTTACGATGAACTTCACCGACGGCCAGAAGAACCCGCTCGGCGTCCGCTTCGAGGGGACCGACGGCTGGGTCTTCGTCCTGGAGCGGCACCTGGGCGGCGACGTCGATGCCGAGCCGAAATCGCTCCTCAAGCGCCCCCTGGCGCCCTCCGACATCCATCTGCCCGTCAGCAACCATCACCAGCAGAACTTTCTGGACTGCATCAAGACGCGCGGCCGGACGGTCGCCCCCATCGACATCGCCGTCCGCTCCGACGCCCTCTGCCAGTTGAGCGACATCGCCATGCGCCTGGGGAGGAAACTCAGGTGGGACCCCGGCAAGGAAGAGTTCCCCGGCGACGCTGCGGCCAACCGGATGCTCACCCGGCCCATGCGCGCCCCGTGGCATCTGTGATCGCCATTTCCGCTTGCATTTTGAATATTGGATGTTCAAAATGCAAGAAAGGAGATGCCCATGATCCCCAGGCACCTGGAACCGGGGCTGCTCAAGGCCGCCAGGCAGTATCCGGTCGTTTCGGTGACAGGACCGCGGCAATCCGGGAAGACCACCCTGGTCCGGAATGCCTTCCCTCACCACCAATACGCCTCTCTGGAAGTCCCCGACCAGCGGGAGTTCGCCCAGGAGGACCCCAGGGGCTTCCTCGGGCAGTTCGCCGGCAAGGTCGTCCTGGATGAAGTCCAGCGGGCGCCGCACCTGTTCTCCTACATTCAAGGCATCGTGGACGAGCGCCAGCAGGCCGGGCAGTTCATCCTGACAGGCTCTCAGAACTTCCTCCTGCTTCAGAACATCAGCCAGACCTTGGCCGGGCGGTGTGCCACGCTTCACCTGCTGCCGTTCTCGCGGGCTGAACTGGCCCGTCAGCCGATGATGGACTTGGCCGCCTTGGGCAGGGCCGTCCCCAAGGCCAACGGCAAACCGCCTGCGCGCAGTCTGTTCGAGACCCTCTTTGCCGGTGGGTACCCGCGCATTTTCGACAAGCACCTGGACCCGCAGGACTGGCTGCGCAATTACTATCAGGCCTACGTGGAGAAAGACGTTCGCGACATCCTGAACGTTGGCGACCTGGAGACCTTCGGCCGTTTCCTGCGGCTGTGCGCCGGGCGTTCGAGCCAACTGCTGAACCTGTCGTCACTTGCGAGCGACGCTGGCATCAGCCACACGACCGCGCGGCGGTGGCTGTCGGTCTTGGAGGCGAGTTTCCTCGTGTTTCTCCTTCGCCCGCACCACAGGAACCTGAACAAGCGGCTTGTCAAGTCGCCCAAACTGTGCTTCCTCGACAGCGGCCTCTTGTGCTATCTCCTCAGGATTCGCAGCCCCGATGACCTTCGGATCCACGCTGCCCGCGGGGCCGTGTTCGAATCGTGGGTCGTCTCGGAGGCCGTTAAGAACTACGTTCACCGCGGCCTGGAGCCGGATGTGTACTTCTGGCGGGACTCGAGCGGACACGAGATCGACCTGCTGGTCGAGCGCGGCAAGGAGTTGGTGCCGGTAGAGGCCAAGTCCGGCGAAACGTTCGCGTCCGATTTCCTCGACGGAGTGCGTTTCTGGCGGAAACTGACGCGCAAGCACCAGCCCGCCGCGCTCGTCTATGGCGGCGACACATCATATCTCCGAGAGGACGTAGTCGTGATCTCGTGGAAGATGTGGGGCTGAGGGAGGCACTCGGATGACAAGGCAATGCCTGTTCATTGGGGCAGCGGCCGTGCTGCTTGCGGCCGCGCACTCGCTTGTGGCCGAGGAGGCCGGGCCGGCCCTGGACCCGCAGAAGACCTACTCCGAGGAGGAGGCCTGGCGGATCGGCTGGCCTTTCGAGAACGGGCCGTTCGGAAACTACCTTACGCTTCGCACCGGAGTACGGATCGCCGATGACCTCCTCCAGGCGCAAATGGCCTGGGAGAGCGAGGACCACGACTTCGGCTCGGCCAAGACGGGGAGCAAGACCTTCTCGTCGGCTGAGGACATCACGGCCCGCCTGGGGCCTGATGCGCTCGTGCATCCGGGCAACTGGGCGGGCGTGATTGTGGCCGAGGGTAAGGTCTTCGGTTCCTCGTTCCGCCCCGCAGGCAAACTGTATCAGGCCGAAGTGAAAGGTGAGACGGCCAGGTTCCGACTCGACGCCGAGGACATACTCATCGCCCTCGATGCCAGGACCGGCAAGACCTTGTGGAAGGCCGTCGAGGCCGGCGGCATTATCCTGAGCGGCGGCAAGCGCGGCGGGTTCCAGGTCGCACCGGCATACTGGCGCGGCAAGGTCTTCAGCATGGGATCGACGGGCCGGCTCTTCGCCTACGATGCCGCCGCCGGCCGGAAACTCTGGCAGGGCGACATCGGCCCCGGCTACAAGCAGGCCTCGAAGGAGCGAGACCAGATTCTCGCGGCGGCCGCACAGGGGCGATGGACCGACCCTGACGGCCCCGGCTGGCACACCTCGCTCATTGTCGCCGACGGCGTGCTCGTCGTGCCGACGTACTCCGGCCGCGACACGGCCCTCCGCGGTATCGACGTGGAAACCGGCCAGATGAAGTGGGAACTCAAGGAGGCCGTGTCAAAGTACGCCACGCCCAACGTCTGGCGGCACGCCGGCCGCGAGTACGTGCTCTGCGCAACGGTCGGCGGCGTGCTGCGCCTAATCGACCCGCGCAACGGCAAGGAACTCTGGAAGGTGACCGGCCTGGGGCCCAACTACTTCACGCTCGCCCCTTCGGCGAAGCACGTGCTGGTCAATGCCGCCGGGCCCGTCGATCCCAAGGAGAAGCGCGTGCCAGGCTACTACGGCGCCTACCGTATCACCCCGGCGGGGGCAGAGCGGGCATGGGTCATGCCGGAGGAGACCAGAAACCAGATACCTACATGGTTCGATAGTTGCGCGCGGCAGCGGTACCTGATCCGCGACGGCCTGGCGTACGTCCCCACCGAGGGCACCCGGGAGGCGCCCGGACGGTTCCTCCTCTTGGATGAGGCCACCGGCCGCATCCTGGCCGAGCACGCCAACGTGGGCGACGAGGTGCAGAGGGCGGATGGACTCTTCTACCTCGTCGAAGACCGCCTGTTCTTCCGGTCGAACTCCTGCCACGGCCCGACCCACGGCGGGCGGCACCCCATCGTCGAGTGGACTGCCGCGCCCGGAAAGGTCACCCGCCTCGATCACGAGGGCGGCCTGTGCGCTCTTGACGTGGCGGAGTTCGCGACCGCATACGAAGTTTACATGGAGACGCCCGTGGTCGCCGGGCGCATGTTCGAGCGGACGATCGACGGCGGCCTGGTCTGCTACGACCTGCGGCAGCCGGAGGGCCTTTCAACCTGGTCGCTGGACTTGCGCGGCGGGTATGTCGGCCTGCCGTCGCTGCCGGTCCGGCTGTGGACGCGGCCCGACGGCGCCGTGTACGGCGGCAGGGTCTGGCCGCCCACCGACCGCGATGCGGGCGTGACCTACAGCCAGTGCCGGCGGTTCCAGCAGTGGGAGCGGGTGACGCAGGTTGATGCAAAGGCCGCCGGCGACCGGCTTACCGGCACGGTCCGGATCGGTTTCGGCAGCCACACGTGGCCGGTCCGGGTTGACCTCACGCGGTCCGAGGGCGCCGTGACCGGCACGTGGACGCGGCGGATCACCGCGCTGGAGCAGCCGATCAGCACCAGCGGCACGGTCGGCGGCTACGGGCCGTCGAAGGAGCGGACCTATCCTACGCCCTGGCTGCCCGACAAGCCTGTAACCTCCTTCGGCGAGAACCTCGTCGGCATATCGACGTGGGTGCTCCAGTTGGCCGAGCCAATCACCTGGGGCAAGAAGCCCGCGGGCCTGACCATCTGCCTGGACCACGACGGTGCCAAGGTCGTCCGCGCCGCCGCCACCGCCTATGCCTACACCCGCGCCTGGCACGAGGTGGATCCCACGGACCTGCAAGTAAAGGACGGCCGCATCACCGGCACTGCGATGGTTGTTCTGAACGGCGACTGGTGGGTCACGCCGAATCCTGCCGAGGGCACGGGCATCGCCGGCCGCATCGAACTGGACGTCACATCAACCGATGGCAATCTGACGGGCACGTACAAAGCCGGGTGGGGCATTCCGTGGACCGCGACGGGCCAGGTCTTCGGCAAGTTCCTCGGCGGGAAGTAGTACTACGGCGCGAAGGCCGGCTGCCGGGCCGACTTGCCCGTCTCGCAGTGCTTGCCCACTTCTTTCTCGCTGAGTTCCGCGCGGTGGATCACAAGGTCGTCGAGAAGGCCCTCGAAGGACCGCCCGATGACCAGGTCGGCATCCTCCGCGAACTGCACCGGACCCAGAAGGACCAGGTTCCCCACGTTCTCGCCATTCATATATAGATTGATGCCGCTATCCGGGCTGTAGGCTGCGGCAAGGTGCACCCACTTGCCGAGAGGCGCCTTCTTCAGGGACACGGCGTCTTTCCACTCGCGGCCGAGGGCGAACTGGAGGTGGAAATACCCCTCGGCGTCCATGTTGAAAACGTACCCCTTCCGGTTCTGCTCCTGGCCTACAATCGTGCAGCCGCTCTTGGGATAGGCGGGCATGGCCACCCACGCCTCGATCGAGAACCCGTCGGGGTTCATCTTCGGGGCCTTCGCCGCCTCTCGGACGACCGTGGCGGCGCCGTCGAAGAGCATCGCATTGCCGCTGACGCCCGGGACGAACCTGGCCTTGCCGCGGACCTCATCGGAGATGCCGCTCGCGCTGTCGGCGGTTGCGCCCGCGGCCGATGGCGTCAGCGTGCCGTCGCGTCCCTTGCCGCTGGAATCGGCGGCCTTCGCGCCGGCCTTCTCATCCATCCGCCACCACGCCTCGAGGCCGTCCTTCAGTTCCTCGCCGGCCGCCAGCCTGGCGACGGCCGCACCGTCGAGGGCCTTACCGTACACGCTGGTCTCGTCCATCCGGCCACGGAAGAACCGTGCCTCCTTGTCCCACGCGCCGATCCTGAGCGCCCCCAGCCGCACCGGGACTGCCGACTCATACTCCGATTCCGCATCCGGTTTCCCGTTAAGATAGAAGCGCACTTTCCTGGCCTTGCTGTCGTACACCACCGCAATATGGTTCCACTGGCCGGCGTTCTTTCCCGGCGCGGCCGCCGAGAACGTATCGGCCGGACTGTTGCCCTTGACCGAGAACTCGACCCGCCCGTCGCGGGCGAACTGGAGGTGCGCCATCGACCGGCCCCACCCCTCGCAGTCCAGCAGGGCCGTGAACGGGTGATCGAGGCCGTCGGGGCGGACCCACATGGCGATCGTCACGGCGTCGAACGTGCCTATCTCCGGCACGGTGACGTAGTTGGCCCCGCCGAAGACGAGCGCGCCGCCGACTTTTCCCTCGGGCGACCAGGGGCTGGCCGCCTCGCGCGTGGTCCCGGCGTCGAACTTCCACCATGCGACAGGCTGCTCGGCGCCCGCGGACGCCATCGCGAAGCCTGACACCAGAAGCCATCCCGCCAGCAAACGGAATGCGGTTCTCATGGTTTCCTCCCAGTGGCATTGTGGCAAGCAGCCAGCCCTGATTGTATTCGGCCCAACGCAATTTCACCAGCACCTTTCCCCCTGCCCGGCATTGAAATGGGTCGCCGCGGCGACCCGCGGCATCCTCCATGAAGGGTTTGATGGCGGCAGGCGGCGGTTGCCTGTATAATCCCCCGGGCGAGGGGTCACTGGGGGCCTCTAGAGGAGGCATCGGATGAAGCGCAGGCGGTTTCTGAAAGGCGCGGCGACGGCGGCAGGCGCGGTTGCCGGGCTTGCCTCGGCGTCGCCCTGGCAAGCCGGGGCTGGGCTTCTCCGCGGTCCCATCATCCTGGCCGCGGGGTCGCCGAACTCCAAACTCGGCATCGCCGTCATCGCGTGCGGCGGAATGGGCGGTGGCAACCCCGGCACCGCCGCCGGCGAACGCTTCGTTGCCATGTGCGATGTCGATGAGAAGAAGATCGCCGAGGCTGCCGCCAAGATCAAGGACAAGGTACCCAACCCCAAGGTGTACTACGACTATCGCAAGATGTTCGACGAGTGCGCGAAGGACATCGATGTTGTCTTGATCGCCACGCCCGACCATCATCACGCCCCAGCCGCCATACGGGCCATCAACCTCGGCAAGCACACCTTCTGCCAGAAGCCGCTGGCTCACGATATCTATGAGTGCCGCACTCTGGCCGAGGCCGCCAGGAAGAACAAGGTCCACACCCAGATGGGCAACCAGGGCCACTGCGGCGAGGGGTATCGCCGGCTATGCGAGTACATCTGGGCCGGCGCAATCGGCAACGTCACCGAGGCCCACTGCATCCTGGGCCGGAGTTTCGGCGGCACAGGCGGTCGGCCTGCCTCCAAGCCGGTTCCGGAAGGACTCCACTGGGACGAGTGGCTCGGGCCCGCCCCCTTCCGCGAGTACCACGACGGTCTGCATCCGTTCAGTTGGCGATCGTGGCGGCACTTCGGCACTGGCACTTTGGGCGACATGGCCTGCCACGTCATGGACGGCACGTTCTGGGCGCTGAAACTCGGCGAGGCCAGGAACTACACCATCGAGTGCCTGGCCCAAAAGGGCGGCAGCGAGGAAAAGTATGCCCAGGACAACATGATCCGGTGGGACTTCCCCGCGCGCGGCAGCATGCCCCCCGTCAAGGTCTTCGCGTACGATAACCAGGGCCAGAAGCCCGACTTCATCAAGGAACTCGAGAAGAAGAATGATCGCAAGCCCGGCGACGGCACCTTCTACGTCGGCGACAAGGGCATCATGTACACCGGCACGTACGGCGAGGGCGTCAGGATCATTCCGGAGGAGAAGCACCAGGCGTTTCCGTCGCCGCCCGAGACTATTCCGCGCATCAAGGGCGGCCCCATCGGCGACCTCATTCGGGCTGTCCGCGGCGGCACGGCCCCTTGTTCCAACTTCATCGACTCCGCCGGGCCGTTCACCGAATTCGTGATGTCCGGCCACCTGGCGATGTTTGCCGGCGTCGGAAAGAAGGTCGAGTGGGACGTTGCCGCCATGAAGTGCACCAACATTCCTGAACTCAACAAGTACATCAAACGCACATACCGGAAGGGCTGGGAGGTCTGAGCGATTCTGCGAGTCGCAGGCGCTATGCGGAAGGAGATGGGATGATGGCCAGCGGATTGACGCGAAGGTCGCTTCTCAGGAAGGCTGCCGTAGCCGCCGGCGTCGCGGCGGGCGCACAGTTGGCACGCGGGCCGCTCGTCTGGGCAGGCGGCGCGCCGAACTCCAAACTCGGCGTCGTCCTCATCGGCTGCGGCGGGCGAGGCACAGGCGCGCACCTGCCAAACGTGGTCCGCGAATGCCTGGTTGCGGTCGTCGATGTCGATGAGAGCCAGTCGGCCAAGGCGCTGAAGTACATCAAGGACAACGCCGCCAAGTTCCAACTAAAGGACCTCGACCTCTCGAAGGTCAAGGTCTTCACCGACTACCGCACCATGTTCGACGCGATGGGCAAAGATGTCGATGCCGTGTCCATCGCCACGCCAGACCATCAGCACGCCCTGCCGTCGCTCATGGCCATACAGCGCGGCAAGCACGTCTATTGCGAGAAGCCGCTGACGCACAACATACACGAGGCCCGCGTCCTGGGCGAGGCCGCACGCAAGGCCAAGGTCGCCACGCAGATGGGCAACCAGGGCCTCGGCGTCGGCGGAGACCAGGCCCTGAGCGAGTACCTGGCGGCCGGGGCAATCGGCGCCGTGACCGAGGTCCACACCTGGCACGGCTTCGGAGACCGATTCGGCGGCAGTTTCCCGCGCCCGCCGACAGAGCCGGTTCCGGCGGGACTCCACTGGGACGAGTGGATCGGCTGCGCGCCCTTCCGGGATTACCACAAGAAGTGTCACCCGGGATACTGGCACGGATACCATGATTTCGGCACGGGGTCGCTGGGCGGCTGGGGGACGCACGTCTGGGATGCCATCGACTTCGCCCTGAAACTCGGCTATCCGACGAGTGCCGAAGTCGTCAAGATGAACGACCCGAGCGAAGAGCGGTTCCCGATGCTGACGACGATCCGCTTCGAGTTCCCCGCCGCCGGCGCCAGGCCCGCCCTCAAGGTCTTCTGGTACGAGGGCGGATACGTGAAAGGCTCCGACGTCGGCCCCGAGAGCGGCAACGAGAACACCGCCGGGGCGAACCGTCCGGCCCTTGCGGCCGAGATCGAGAAGAAGTACGCCCGCAAACTCGGCAACGCCGGATCGCTCTTCATCGGCGAGAAGGGCGTCATGTACGCATCCTCGCACGGGGCCGGGCCGCGGATCGTCCCGGAGGAGAAGCACAAGGAGTTCCCGGTGCCGGCGCAGACCCTGCCGCGCATCAAGGGCGGCATCTGGGGCGACCTCATGCGGGCGGCTAAGGAAGGCGGCGCGCCGCCAATCTCCAACTTCGCCGACTTCGGCGGGCCGCTCCTCGAAAAAATGTACGTGGGACACCTGGCCATGCGGGCCGGCGTCGGTAAGAAGGTCCTCTGGGACGGCCCCAACATGAAGTGCACCAACATGCCCGAACTCAATAAGTACGTCGGACGGGAGTACCGGAAAGGCTGGGAAGTCTGACGATTATGCGTGCGCTCAGCCTGGCGTTGAGTCTCGTGCTTCTTCTTGCGGCGGACGCGCCGGCGCAGGTGTTCCAGTACTCCGTGCCCGCGAAGAACGCCGACGGCAAGGACGTCACGGCCTACCTCTGGGTCCCGCCCGAGGCCGACAGAATCCGCGGCGTCCTGGTCGGCGGCCTCACGCTGATGGAACAGGACTTCACGCGCGACCCCATTATCCGCGAGGCGTGCGCCGCCGAGCGACTGGCCATCGTCTATTTCGTCCCCTCGGTCGATGCGGTCTTCAACTATAAGGAGAAGGGCGCCGCCGACATCCTCCAGAAGGCCCTCGACGACCTGGCCCGCGCCTCCGGTTACCGCGAGATCGCCGTGTCGCCGCTGTTTCCGTTCGGCCACTCGGTGAGCACGCTCTTTGCCAGCCACGTTGCGTGCTGGAACCCGGACCGATGCTTCGGCGTTCTGCTCTTTAAGGGCGGGATCAGCCTGCCGTCGAACGACCCGGAGGCATCGCTCCTGGGCGTGCCCATCCTGGCCGTGAAGGGCCAGTTCGAGGAATTCGGCCCCGGACCCAGCGGGGTGCTGCGCGACTTCGAGGACCGCGAGGCCGCCTGGAAGACCATGCGCCAGCGCCTGCTGGAATTCCGCGCGAAGGATGAGCGGCACCTCGTGAGCATCATCGTTGAGCCGGGCGCGACGCACTTCGCGTGGTCCGAGCCGGTCGCGCGGTTCGTCGCTCTGTTCATCCGGAAGGCCGCCCAGGCCCGCATTCCCGACTGGCCCGGCGACGCCGCGGCCCCCGTCAAGTGCCGCGCGATCGACCCGAAGACGGGGGCGCTCTCCAGCGCCGACATCGGCCGGCCGGGCGCCGAGGCGGCGGCCCCTTATGCGGAGTACAAGGGCGACCCGCGCAAGGCGCTCTGGCACCTTGATGCGGAACTCGCCAGGGCGAGCGATGTCTTCCACGCCCCCATGTTCGCGCGGAAACCGCAGTTCGTCACCTTCGCCGATCCGAAGACCGGCAAGCCCATCTTCGTGGGCCACGACCTCAGGCTCCGCCTCACGCCGACCTGGGTCGGCCCCGACACCTTCAAGGTGGCGGGAACATATCTTGATAAGGCCCCGGACAAGTACCCGAAGACCGACGGCCCTGTCGGCCATGCGGAAGGCCCGGTCCGGTTCCGCGCCTTCTGCGGCGCGGTTGACCAGCCTGCGCCCGACACGTTCCGCGTGGGGATGGATGGGCGCGGGCGCATCCGCGCCGACATCCTCGCCTTCAGCCCCGGCGATGCCGCCTATCGCTTCGCCGAACAGCAATGTCGCGTGAACCTGCCCGAGCGGCTCACGAAGGGCAAGGAACAGAAGATCGCGTTCGCCGAGATCGGCGCGGTGCGCGTCGGCGGCCCGCCGGTCAAACTCAAGGCGGCGAGCGATGCGGGCCTGGCCGTGCGGTTCTGCGTCGAGAGCGGCCCGGCGGCCGTCGAGGGCGACACACTCAAGATTGCGCAGGTCCCCAGGCGGGCCGCATTCCCGCTGAAGATAACGGTGTTGGCCTACCAGTACGGCAGCGCCGTGGAACCGCTGGTGGGGAGCGCGGAGCCGGTGAAACAGGTGATATCGGTCGATAAGTGATCGACCAGGACCCATAAGGAGACGAGAAATGGCTAGCGGTTTGACTCGCCGAAGTCTGCTGAAGAAGACGGCCCTTCTGGCCGGGGTTGCGGCCGGAACGCAGTTGGCCCGCGGCCCGATTGTCCTGGCCGAGGGCGCATCGAACCAGAAACTCCGCTGCGCGGTCATCGGGTGCGGCGGGCGGGGAGGGTCGCACGTCGGCGCGGCCCTCGGCGAACGCATCGTGGCGCTCGTGGATGTGGACGAGAAGAAACTCGCCGGGGCGCTGAAGAACGTAACCGACCCGAAGAACCTTGAGAAGTACCAACTCAAGGCCGCCGATGCATCCGCCATCAAGACCTTCACCGACTTCCGCAAGATGTTCGACGAGATGGCGCGCCAGATCGACACCGTCTTCGTCGCCACGCCCGACCACAACCATGCGGCCGCCGCGATGCGGGCCATCAAACTCGGCAAGCACGTCTATTGCGAAAAGCCCCTCACGCACGACATCTGGGAGGCCCGCGCCCTCGGCGAGGCCGCCAAACAGCACAAAGTCATGACGCAGATGGGCAACCAGGGCCACTGCGGCGACGGCTACCGGCGGCTGGTCGAGTACATCCGCGCGGGCGCAATCGGCACCGTCAAGGAAATGCATACGTGGTGCGACAATTCCATCTGCCCCTGCGGAGGCACGGGCGGACGACCGCCGACAAAGCCCGTCCCCGAAGGGCTCCATTGGGAAGAGTGGCTCGGCACCGCCCCGTTCCGCGAGTACCACGAAAACCTGCATCCGGCCCGGTGGCGCGGTTGGTGGGATTTCGGCAGCGGCCTGCTGGGCGACTGGGGCTGCCACATGGCCGATGGCGCCCACTGGGTCCTGGACTACCGGATGCCGACCGGCATTGAGGTCGTCAAGTCCGCCGAGGGCGGCGCGGAGATGTTCCCGGCAGTCAATACGATCAAGTACAACTTCCCCGCCACGGCGGGCCGGCCCGCCGTGACGTACTACTGGTGGGACGGCATGGTCGGCGGCAAGGCGCATCGCCCGCAGATGGCCGATGAACTCGAGGCCAAGCACAACCGCAAACTCGGCGGCAAGGGAACACTGTATGTCGGCGACAAGGGCATCATGTACACTGGTGCATACGGCGGCGGCACATGTTTCCTGCCCGACGAACTCAAAGCCAAGGTGCCCGAACCGGAGAAGAGCCTGCCGCGCAACGGCGACATCTTCGGCGAGTTTCTCGCCGCCTGCAAGGGCGGGCCCAAGCCGACCTCCAACTTCACCGATGCCGGCGGGCCGCTCACGGAACTCCTCCTCCTGGGGATACTCGGCATGAGGGCGGGCCAGGGCGCTACGCTCCAGTGGGACGCCGTGAACCTCAAGTGCACGAACAAGCCCGAACTCAATAAGTACGTGAAACGCGAATATCGCAAGGGCTGGGAAGTATAAGGAAGTTCGCTGCCCAATCATGTAGGCCGGGGCGCGCCCCGGCCTACGTGATCATATTGGCGCGAGGCGCACGACCTCGTCCCCGGCGCACTCCCACCGACGGAGGGAATCGAACTCGTCGCGCTTGAACTCTCGGTACTCTTCGGGGAACAAGCGTTTCGCCAATCGCCGGTCGCCCGCGCCCGCCCGGTCGCAGCCGAAGATGAGGGCGTGGGCCTTCTGGATGCGCGGCCGGCCGATGATCCGCACGGCGTCCCCAACAACGGGGTCCAACGCGACAAGGACCGGCGGCAGGGCAGGAGGCGGGCGCTTGTCGAGAACCAGGTAACTTAAGGGCAGGCTCCGCAGGTCAACGCCCGCCGTCTTTGCGAACCGCGCCCAATCCCCATCCATGAACACTTCCGGCGGCGATTCGGCGAAGTGATGGCACCAGTGCCGCTCGTTGCCCGGTGCGATCATGCCGCAGGCGTTCTGGTGCGTGCACGGGGCGATGATCCGGAACTCGCCGCGCAGCCGCTCGCGGACCGCGATGAGGGCGCGGCTGGCCTCGAACGTCCCCGGTTCCACCCAGATGACGGCCGTGGCACGGGCCGCAAGGGCCAGCAGCGTCTTGAGTTGCGTTTCCCGGAGTTCCGTTATGACGTGGCTCACGAGGAGCGTGGCGGGCGAATCGCCCTCCGCGGAATCGCACATGACTTTCAGGTTGGGGAATGCCTGCCGCGCCTTCTCGGCCGCGAACTCCACGGCCAGCCGCGACCGGTCCCGGAGGACGAGACCGCCGACGGACTCCGGGCCGAAACGCCCCACGAACCGCCGCCCCGCGATCCCGCTGCCGCAGCCCCAGTCCATCACGATGCCGGGCGGCGGCGACCAACGCAGGCGGGCAAGGTCCGCCAGCACATGGTCCCATTTCCATGCGATTCGCTGGGCGAACGTCCGGTCGTAGGAATCCAGATCCGCCCGGCTGTGCCAGTAATCCTGCCTTGCGGCCCCTTCCTGAAGGAACGTGCCGCGAAGCCGCTCAAGGGCGCCCCAGTCAATCGTCCGGTCCACCGTGCCGTCACCTCCCGCGGCAATTATACACGGTGGGTCGTCTTCTTGGCTGCGTTGTCGTCTTTGAGTTGCGGCACGCGCTCGTCTTCGACTCGCGGCTAAGAGGCTGTTTCAGAACCGGCTTCTTGTGGCACAGCCGCACCCGGCTGTGCATCTTTTCGGCCACTTGCACGCCCGAGGGCGGGCGTGCCACTGTAATGAAAGGGGCTCTGAATGCTGGCATCTATTCTCAGGA
>CAYGWP010000109.1:0-12464 GCA_964353455.1 uncultured Anaerolineales bacterium | reverse complement strand
GATGCCCGCCAGGCGCGGCCCGTAGGTCAGGTTCTCATAGACGGTCCAGGGCAGGGGGTTGGGGGTGGCATAGACCATGCCGACGCGTCGGCGGAGCGCGGCCACATCGACGGCGGGTTCGTAGATGTCGCGGCCGTCGATGAGGATGCGGCCGGACCTGCGGAAGTTCGGCGAGAGGTCGTTCAGGCGGTTCAGGCTCCTCAGGAAAGTGGTCTTGCCGCTGGACGCCGGGCCGATTATGGCGAGGCGCTCACGCGGGCAGACGGCCAGGCTCACGCCCTTGAGGACCTGCTCTTCGCCGAACCAGGCGGAGAAGTTCTCGACGGACACCTTCGGGCCGTCGGGCCCGCACGGCGGCGGGGGAGCGGCCGAGACCGCCTCCAGCATCCGGGCCGTCCGTTGCCGCACTTCGTTTGTGTTCTCGTCGGCCATGTCATGCCACCTTTGCCATGAACCGCCGCATCAGCGTAGGCCGGAGCGCGCCCCGGCCTACATTTCACTGGCCTCGTCATGCCACCCTTGCCACGAACCGCCGCATCAGCCAGTATGCCGACAGGTTGATCGCCATTATGGCGAGTATGAGGGCGGCGGCGGTCGCGTAGGCGTTGGTCATCGAGATGCCTTCGCGCGACAGGATGTAAAAGTGCAGGGCCAGGGTCCGCGACGAATCGAAGATCGTGTGCGGGAACCCCAGGGCCGAGCCTGCCGTCAGCATGACGGCCGCCGTCTCGCTGATGCTCCGGCCCATCGAGAGCACCACGCCGGTCGATATGCCCGGCATGGCCGACCGCAGCACCACGCGCGTAACCATCTGCCATCGCGTGCTGCCGAGGCCGTAACTGGCCTCGCGGTATCCCTGCGGGACGGCGCGGATCGCCTCTTCGCTTGTGCGGATGATGGTCGGCAAGACCATGATTGCCAGCGTCAGGGCGCCCGAGAGGATCGACATGCCCATCCCCAGCGTAATGGCGAAGAAGACGCAGCCGAACAGGCCGAAGATGATCGACGGGATGCCCGCCAGGCAGTAGGCGCCGAAGCGGATGACGGCCGTCATCCGCCCCTCGCGCGTGTATTCCGTCAGGTACACCGCTGTGGCCACGCCCACGGGTGCGGCAATCACGACCGCCAGCCCGGCCACCCACAGTGTGCCGACGATCATCGGCAGCACGCCGCCCTCGCGGCCCATCGACTTCGGCGACTCCGTCAGGAACCCCCACGTCAGGTGCGGCAGCCCGTTCCACAGGATATACGCGATGATGAAGATCAGCACGCCCAGCGTGACGGCCGCAAGGAGCCACATTGCCGTTACGGCCGCACGCTGCGTGATTCGGGGCGATATTCTCATCGGGCACCAGCGCGCCGGGCGCGCCTCCGCGAGACTGTCATGGCAATCGTATTGAGGATCATGATAATCACGAACAGGACCACGCCCGTGGCGAAGAGGGCCTTGCGATGGTCCCCTGCCGCGTAGCCCATCTCCAGCGCGATGTTCGAGGTCAGCGTCCGCACCGGGTCCAGGATGCCGTGCGGGACGTCCAGAGTGTTGCCGGCCACCATGATGACGGCCATCGTTTCGCCGACCGCCCGCCCCATGCCGAGGATGACCGCCGCCACCAGGCCCGACCGCGCCGCCTTCAGCATCACCATGTGCATGGTCTGCCACTCGGTTGCGCCGAGGGCCAGCGACCCTTCGCGGTAAGAGCGCGGCACGGCCTGGAGGGCATCGACCGAAATGCTTGTGATCGTAGGCAGAGTCATTATCCCCAGGACGATGGACGCCGCAAGGACCGACAGGCCCGGCCCCGGATCGGATGCCAGGCCCATGTCCACCATCGCCGGCCCCAGCCAGTCGCGGATGAACGGCACGAGGATCACCACGCCGATGAACCCATAGACCACCGACGGAATGCCCGCCAGCAGTTCGATGCTCGGCTTGATGACCGCCACCATGCGCGGCGGGGCAAACCCCGCCAGCAGCACCGCGCACGAAAGGCCAAGCAGGATGCCGATCACCATTGCCCCGGCCGTCACGGCCAGCGACCCGATTATCATCGGGAAGATGCCGAACTCGCCCTCCGTGGGGTACCAGTTGCTCGAGAAGATGAACTCCCACAGGCCAACCTTGAACATGATCGGCAGGCCTTCCTTGAAGATGAAGGCCGTGATAAGCGCAAGGCCCGACAGGGCCGTCAGGGCCGCGGCCAGCAGGATCGCCCGGATGACTCGCTCCATTCTCACTTGGCGCCCACCAGCCCTTCCTTCTGAAGCATCTGCTGTCCCTCGGGCGAGAGCACGAAGTCGATGAACGCCTGCGCCCGCGGGCTGGGCCTGCCGCGCGTCACGAAAAGGAACGGCCGGATGAGCGGGTACCGGCCGGCGGCGGCGTTCTCGGAAGTCGGGGGCACGCCATCGACCGAGACGGCCTTGACTTCCGTGCCCACCAGTCCCAGCGACATGTAGCCGATGGCGCAGGGGTCGCTCCGGACGAGTTCCTTGACGGCCCCGTTTGATTCCTGCGTGAGTGCCTTGCGCGAGATTCGCTCGCCGCCCATGATCATCTTGACGAATGCCTCGCGCGTGCCGGAGCCTTCTTCGCGGGTGATCGGGCGGACGGTGCGGCCCTCGCCGCAATCAGCACCGCCGAGGGCGGCGGTGCCACCAAGTGGGCCAGCCGCCCTCGGCTGGCAATAGTCGCGCCAGTTGGCAACCTCGCCGCTGAAGAGGCGGCGAATCTGCTCGCGCGTCAGGTTCGCGATGGGGTTGGAGGGATGGACGATGACCGCCAGGCCGTCGCGGGCGATCACCACGGCCTCAAACTGCGTCTCATCGGGCTTCAGCGCCCGCGAACACATGCCGATGTCGGCGATGCCGTTGGCCGCCGCCTGGAGTCCGGCCGTCGAGCCACCGCCCTGAACGTCCACGTACTGCCCTGGGTGCGATTCCTCGAACGCCTGGGCGAGCATCTCGGCAAACGGTTGGACCGATGTGGAGCCGACGACGTTCAGCGCCGGGCCTTTTCCCCCGCCCCAGCCGAAGGAAACGAACACCACCGCCAGGATAACGACCGCTATCGCCAGGAGCCACTTGACCATACTGGTTATCCTACGCGGCCTTTTTTGCGGCAGTGCAAGCCTGTGTGCCGCGAGTTCGACCGTTTGCGCGGGCCTTATATCAGGTGGGTGGCGTGAAAGCAAGGGCCACAGAAGACCCGTCTCAGTCTATGATGATGCAGCCAAGGCTACTTCGCCAGCGCGCACTCCAGCACCGTGACGGAGTGCGGCTCGAAGGTGCAGGCGAGCGTCTGGGCTCGCGCCGCGGCCGCCGCCTCGCGCGAGGCCACGACGTTGGGCTTGTCGAAGGAGTTCATCGCCTTGATGTCGGGGCCGTTGATGACCGTGGCCTTGACCGGCCCGGCGAACTGCCCGGCGACGAGCGAGACCTCGGCCTCGGTCGGCCGGTCGGCCGTCCGGTTGACGACGCACAGGACCAGGCGCCGCCCGGGCCCGTCCAGGGTGGCCGCAACGTCGAGGACCCTGATGCCCGTCCTTCCGCCGCCCTCGAACGTGTCGCCGGCCCAGTGGACGTCGAGGGCCGTGTCGCCGCACGCGCGGCTGTAGGCCTCCAGGGGGAAGAAGGTCGGCTGGAGGAAGAGTCCGTCTGGCCGCGTGAAGATCGGTGCGATCACGTTGACTATCTGCGCCAGGTTCGCCATGCGCACCACGCGCGCGTGGCGGATAAAGGCATTTAGATGCATACCGACAACCAGCGCGTCTTCCAGGTTGTAGATTTCCTCCAGGGCCTCGGCCCCGCCCTTGCGGTACCAGACGTTCCACTCGTCCACGGCGATGTGGACGGGGTGCTTGATGTTGCGGGCCAGCGTCATCGCCCGGATCATCCCCTCCATGGCCGCAAGCCGCGACTCGAACAACTCCGACAGGGCCATGTAGTTTGCGAAGTTGTTGTCGCGGTTCCCGACGTACCAGTGGATCGCCATGTAATCCACGTGCCCCGGCGCCTGCTCCAGGAGGAGTTGCGACCGTTCGACCCAGTCATCTTTCCATGAAGATGTGACTGATGCCAGCAGGCGGATCTCCTTGTCGGCCAGCCGCATCACCTTCGCGAACTCGGTGTACGCCCGGGCGTACTCCTGCGGGGTCTTCATGCCGATCTGCCACGGGCCGTCCACCTCGTTGCCGATCCCCCAGTAGCGCACCTTGTGGGGGGCCTCGAAGCCGTGCTTGCGGCGGAGGCGCACCAAGGCCGTCTCCTGCGTGCCGTTGCAGTACTCCACCCAGTCGCGGGCTTCGCGCATGTCGCCGTCGCCGCAGTTGACCGCGATGTACGGCTCCGCGCCGATCTTGCGGCAGAACCGGACGAACTCGTTCGTGCCGAAGGCGTTCGGCTCGACGGCGTTCCACGCAAGGTCGAGCCGCGCCTGGCGCTCCGCGGCCGGCCCGACGCCGTCGCGCCAGCGGTATCCCGAAACGAAGTTCCCGCCGGGATACCTGATGATCGGCATCCTCAGCCGCCTGAGGGCGTCCAGCACGTCCCGCCGCAGGCCGTCCTCATCGGCCAGGGGCGACCCCGGTTCATATATTCCGCCGTAGATGCACCGGCCCAGGTGCTCGGCGAACCCGCCGAAGATGTTCCGGTCTATTGCTGCGAGTTGGCGGTCAAGGTCGATGCGGATATGGTTCATGAAGTGTTCCTCCAGGCCGGGCCCCCGCGGGTTGCGGCACGGGCGCCCCCGGCTGTACTGAGGACGTCCGGGGCCGGGCGTGCCGCCAGGAGGCTAACTATAGCGGCGCCGCGCCAGCGCCGCAAGGCCGGCGGCCAGCAGTGCGAGCGTTGCGGGCTCAGGCGCCGCTGTGAGGCCGGCGAGGCCGCCCAGCGGATCGCCGTAGAGGCGGCCGTTGTTGTAGGCCCCGCCGATGATCGCCGCCTCATCATCATATACCCAACCGTCGAAGCCGAAGATGTCGCCGCCCCAATACTCGGCGCCCGTCGGCCCGGTCGGGGAGTAGTTGCCGCTCATGATGGCCACGTCATCGTCATAGACCATGCCGTCGAGGTCCACATCGCCGAGGTAGGTGAGTTTGACGAGGATGCTGGTTGAGTCAACCGCGATGCCGCCGAAGGTCTCGCCGCGCGTGCCGCCGGGGCCGTACCAGAGTTCGCCCGTCTCGGCGAGAAGCCGGCCCTGGTCAACGAAGCCGACGGTGTAGAGGCCGGGGTTGTCGCGTGCCGCCGTGCTGGTGATGCCCGGCCCGTACCAGGGCGCGTCGGGGTTCAACCATCCGGCCTTGATCCAGGCCTTGACCTGCTCGAGGGGACTGCTCGCGGGGTCGCCGCTGTAATCTATCACTATGCAGTTGTCGCCAAGGTCCAGCGTGGCCGTCGGCACGCCGGGGGCCGACTCGGCCATCGTCAGGGCCTGCGTGACCAATGTCTTATCGTGGCCCGCACTCAGTGTGCTCAAGGACGTGCCGTTAAGTTCGACTGCCGCCAGTTGCGCCGTGCCGCCGTTCCAGTTGAACGTGCCGGAATTCGAGAGCGTACCTGCGACAAGACCGCCCCCGCCCACAACCAGTGTGGCATCCTTGTCAACGGTTGCGGTCTTCGTCACATTAAGCGTCTTGCCCGCGCCCAGCGTGACCGATGACCCGAGCGGTCCCGCGGAGCCGATCGACAAGCCGCCCGCGCCTGTGATGCCCAGCGTGCCGCTGGTCCAGGTGATCGTGCCGGCGGAAGCCTTGCTGAGCGACCCGGCCGTGACGCCGCCGCCGCTCTGAATGGTGAGGCTGCCGCTGTTCCAGACCTTGAGCGTCCCGCCCACCGTGAGTTGCCCCCCGTTCTGCACCGTCACGGAACCCGTGCCACCGGCCGCGCTGTCATTGCCCCCGACGTACAAGGAACCGGTGTTGTTCCAGACGGACCCGGTGCCGTCCACCGTGGCCGTGCCCTTGGAGCCGCTGGAGTAGCCCAGGTAGCCATCGGTGTTTGATACTTGGCCGCCGTTCTTGATGTTCAGCGTGCCCGTGCCGGAGCGGCCGACGACCAGGTCTTTCGTATTGGTCCATTTCGACCCGCTGCCGTCCACGGTCGCCGTGCCGTTGGACCCGCTGTAGTAGCCGAGATAGCCGTTAGTGCTGGATGCCCGGCCGCCATTCTGGGTGTTCAACGTGCCCGTGCCGTAGTAGCCCACGTAATCATCGGCGGCGGAGAGTTCTCCGGAGTCGCTCAGGGCGTACGAACCCGTGGCGCCCGAGTTATAGCCGAGGTACAAAGCCCCCGTCAGCGTGTTCGTACCGCCGGTTTGAGTGAAGGTTCGTGTTCCCGACCCCGCATAGCCAACGTATTCGGTTGGGGCCGACAGTTGGCCCGTGCCGCTCAGTTCATACGTCCCTGCGGCGCCGGAGTAGTAGCCCACGTACAGGGCCGTGCTGATCGTGTTCTTGCCGCCGCTCTGTGTGAAGACGCCGATGCCGGAGTGCCCCACATACTCATTTGCGGCGGAGAGTTCTCCGGAGTCGCTCAGGGCATACGAGCCCGTGGCGCCGGCAACATCACCTAGGTACAGGCTCGCCAGCGAACTGGTGCCGCCTGACTGGGCAAAAGCACCGATGCCAGGGTTGGCAGTGCCGACGGAGATACCCCCGGCCTTGAGCGACCCGCCGGAGATTCCCGAAGACGTATCGTTGACGTACAGGTCGCCATAGCCCAGGTCCACAGCGCCTGTGCCGGAAACCATCAAGCCGTTCCACAAGAAGATGAACCCGCCGCTGGTTGCCGTGATGGTCCCCTGGCAATCAACGTGGTCGTCGATATGGCCCCACCCGGCAAAGCCTTCGCCGGGACCCACCGTCAAGGTCGTGCCTGCCGTATGGAGCATGCCGGTGTTGGAGTAGTCGGCGAATGCCTTGCCGGGGTCCATTCCCGCGGGGACAATGAGAAGGGAGTTATCGCCGATGTGCAGGGCCGCAGCGCTGCTGCCCAGCACCGAGCCGCCCGGCCGGCCGAAATTGATGAGGGCGTTCGAGGCGTTCAGGACGGCCGGCCCGCCGCCGAAGTCGAGCGTCCCCTCGACATTCAGGCCGCCGTTTATCTGGAGTGTGCCGCCGGGGAACTCATACTTCCCGCCGTCCACTGAGAGATAGGTCGCCGTGTGCGTGCCGCCCGACTGGTGGAACGTGCCGCCGATACCTTCCTGCGTCGTCGACAACTCACCCGTCCCGCTCAGGTCGTACCAGGACCCATCATTCACCCAAAGATAGTCGATCGCGGCAGTCCCGCCACTCTGGATGAACGCGACGGTGTTGCCCACCTCGGGTCGTTCCAGGGTCAGGTAGTTTGCGGCCAGCATGCCTGTGCCTCTGAGGGTGTACGTTCCGGATCCGATCCGCAGTTCAGACACGGTGTTTCCGCCGCCGCTCTGGTCAAACGTGCCGAGGCCCACATCAGGTGGGTAGTTGTTCCAGCCCAGGTACTCGCGACTGGCGTTCAGGGCGCCGCCGCTCAGGTTGTAGGCGCCCTGGGCGCCGGCAAAGCAACCGAGGTAGAGGTCGGAAGAAGTGTTCTCCCCGCCCGTCTGTTTGAACGTGCCCGTGCCCACGTAGCCCACGTACTCCGTGGAGGCTTTCAGGAGACCCGTGCCGCTCAGGTTGTAGTTGCCCTGTGCGGCAAAGTCATAGCCCAGACAGAGGTCGCCGGCCCGGTTCTCTCCGCCCGTCTGGTTGAACGTGCCTGTGCCCATGAGGCCGATGATTTCTGGAGAACCTTGGGAGTCCAGCGCCCCTTGGCCGCCGAGGTTATAGGTCCCTTGCGAGCCGAAATCGTAGCCCAGGATAAGGGCGTTTCCGCTGCTACTGGGACCTCCAGACCCTGCGCCGCCTCCTGGCACCGCGCCACCAAGAATGCCACCGGGGGATACATTATTCGTGCCACCCGTCTGGTTGAACGTGCCCGTGCCCATGTAGCCGACGTACTCGACGTCGGCGTAGAAACTCCCTTTGCCGCTCAGGTAGTACGTTCCCCTGGCGTCAGGGGCGTAACCCAGGTAAACCGCCCTCGACGTCCAAGGCGGCAGAGAGGGGTCGGCGTCGTGGGTCCCGCCCGTCTGGCTGAACGTCCCCGCGCCGAAATACCCGACATACACGGTTGTCGCATAGAGTTTGCCATAGTCGCTCAATGTATAGGTCCCGCCCGCCCCGGCGGCGTAGCCCAGGTACAGCGCGCCCGTTAACGTGTGCCTTCCGTCGTCCGATTGATAGAACCGGCCGATCCCCCACTTGCCGACAAAGACGTCCCTGCTGTTGAGCATGCTGACGTCTTGGAGGTAGTAGGTTCCCGTGCCTCCCAGGTTCTCCCCCAGGTTCAGCGACGCCGTTATTATGTTGTTCGTGCCGCCGTCTTGGGTAAGGGCGCCCGCGCCCGCGTACCCCACCGACAGGGTTGGCACGTTCAGCGTTCCCCCTTCAACGGCAAGGCCGCCGCTGCCGGTGGAACTTCCAATCCGCAGGGTCCCTATCGTGTCCGGCCTGCCCCCGCCGGAGTAGGTGGCGGAGGCCCCGTTGGTCACTTCAAGGGTGGCCGAGGACAGCCCGACAAGGCTGCTTCCCCCGTAAAGGGAGCCACTAAGGAGACTCTCGAGCGAAAAATCGAACCCCATCGCAAGAACGCCCTTCGACCCCAGAATGAAGGACGGGGTATGCAGGCTTTGAGAGAACCACTCGAGGCGGCCGACGACCGAGTCGGTTCCGACACGGACTTCGGCGCCCGTGGGGCCGCCGGGGATTGTCAAACCTGGGGGCTCTTTGCCGCTTACCCCACCCAGACGGTACGTGCCCGCACCCTCGTCGCTGCCAATTCGAAGGCTCCCCATCGTTGCGGAGTTCTGCGACTGGGTAGCCGTGGCGCCGCCGGTGATCTCCAGAGTGGCCTTGTCCAGACCGTAGATGGAACTTCCCTTGTAGAGGCTTCCCGACTGAAGCGCGGCCATGTAAAAATCAAACCCCATGGCAAGGGTGGCCTTGTTGACACTGTCCGGGCCGGCCAACGTGATCTTGTTTGCTGTGAGGTTATTGCCGCCGAACCACTCGAACCGGCCGACGCCGGTGTCGGCCCCTACCCGGAGGTCGCCAACGCCGCTTAGTGTCAGCGTCCCGGCGCTGGTCAGGGTGTAGGTGCCCTCACCGGTGGCGCTCCCGACTCGCAGGGTGCTCAGCGTGGCCGTTGCGGCCCCATGGGCAACCGTGGCGCCGTTGGTAACTTCCAGCGTGGCCGAGGAAAGGCCGTTGAGTTTGCTTCCGTGAAAGAGGCTGCCCGACACAAGCGCAGCCACGTCGCAGTCAAATCCCAGGGCCAGCGTGCCTTTGGACCCCATCGTGAGGGTGGGCGTGGTCAGGCTGCCGCCGAACCATTCGAAGCGGCCGGTGCCTCCATCGGCGCCGACCCGCATCTCGCCTCCCGGGTCCACCCTGAGCACGCCGGTCCCGCTCAGGTTGTAGGTCCCCGCAGAACTAGCGCTGGTGTATCCGAGGTAAAGTTTTGAATTGACGACGTGGGTTCCGCCGGTCTGGCTGAAGGCGCCTGTGCCGGCATAACCGACGTACTCATTATAGGCGGTCAACTGGCCCGTACCGCTCAGGTTGAACGTCCCTTTGCTTGAGGACGAAGACTTGGCCAGGTAGAGTGCGGTGGTCACGGTGTGTACGCCATCGCTCTGGTTGAACACGCCCGTCGACATGTCGCCCACCCACTCATTGGCCGCCGTGAGTTGCCCGCCGGTTTGATTGTAGGTCCCCGGGCCGGGGCCGGGGTCCACATAGAGCGTTCCCGACACCTTGTTGGTCCCGCCGCTCTGGTTGAAGGTGCTCCCCGCGGTGCAGCCGATACGCTCGTCCACAGCCGAAAGGGAACCTGTGCCACTCAGGTTGTATGTGCCGACGCCTGACATGTAGCCCACGTAAAGAACTCCACCCCCCACCCCCGCGGAGAGGGTATGGGTCCCGCCGGTCTGGTTGAAGACGCCGGTTCCGTAGTAGCCCACGTAGGTGGCGCTTGCCGACAGGTCCCCCGTGCCTGCCAGGGTGTAGGTGCTCGCGGTGGCATTCGAGTAATACGCGATGTACAGGGCGCCGGTCACTGTGTTTGAGCCTGAGTTGTGGGTGAATGTGCCGACGCCGTAGTTTCCTACGTACTCGGTGGCGGCCGACACTTGCCCACCTCCGCCGAGGCTGTAGGCGCCTTTTGCGTTCAGGTTCTTACCAAGGGTGAGGGTGCTTGTGATTCGGTTGATCCCGTCGGTGTGGGTGAAAGTGCCTGTCCCCGACTCTCCGATCGTCTCATTGGCAGCATAGACCTGGCCGCCGCCACTGAGGCTGTACGTCCCTTTGGCGCCGGAACCGCCGCCTACAGTGAGCGTGCTGCTGACCCGGTTGATCCCATTGGTGTGGCTGAAAGTGCCGGTGCCCAAGTCGCCAACGTATTCATTTGAGGCAGACAACTGTCCGCTGCCGCTGAGGTAGTACGTGCCGATGGAACTGCTGCTGTTGCTTGCCAGCCGCAGATCGGAGGAGATGGCCACCGCCCCGCCCGTCTGGCTGAACGTGCCGGTGACGGCGCCAATGAACGCGGAAGAGGACACGTTCAATCCGCCGGCGATCATCGAGACCGCCCCGACGTCGAGGTAGAGGGTGGAGCATGCCTCGCCCGCCTGGTCGATGGTGGCCGTGCCGCTGTTGCCGATGGTCGCACTTACTCCCGAAGTTGGCTCACCGCCTAACCAGTTGGCGGCCGTGGACCAATTGCCGGAAGAAACGTTCCAGTTGTTACCCCACGCGGTCCCCGCCACGCAGGCGATAGCCAGGGCGGCAGCGATGACGATGGCCCCACTCTGCAAGGACGCGCTGGAGAAACGGTGAACCCGACCACGGCCGGCGGCCGAATTAAGCATCAGGATCCTCCTGTCTGGGTGCAGCAGGCGCGGGAATCACGAGCGCCGCCATCACCGCGATGAGGCAGGCCAGACATCGGGCCGGCGGACGGTCCGCCCGGAAACCCTTAATCGCAGGCACGTTCGGGAAGGACATTGCTTCCCCCCTTCCGCAAGGCATGCATCTTACCCTGCCGGAAATGGCGGCTACCAACGACTCGCTCAGCAAAGGGAAATATACACCAAGATCAGGTGAAAGGCAAAAACCTTTGCCCGCCGCCTGCGGCTGGAGGCTTGAGGCTGGAGGCTTGGGGCTGGAGGCTTGAGACTGGAGGTCCGCCACGGCGGATCTGCGCTTCGCTTCGACTGGAGGCACTACGGGTCTCAGTCGCCCCGATGGGGCTGCAAGAAAGAGGAAGGAGGAAAGAGGAAGGAGGGCGGGGGCATCGCATTCCCAGGGCTTACGCCACTGGGCTATTACCTTGCGCCCGTTCAGGGCTTCATAAGGTTGGGCGGTCTTGTTGTTCTCACCCCCTCCGCGGCTCCGCGCCTCCGCGTGAGGCCGTCGTTGTCGTTTTCCCCCTGTACCACCGGAGTTTAGTCGCCCAGGCGACCGTCCCCGCCCAGGCGAGGTCTGCGCTTCGCTCCGATCCGCGTCAGGCCGTTGTCGCCGTTTCCCCCGTTTCCGGCCCAATCAGACCTCCTGCCCGGCCCAAGAGCGCCAAGAACGCCAATCTCCAGGGGTTGGCGCTCTTGGCGTTCTTGGCGTCCTTGGCGTTCTTGATGGCGTCTCCTGCCGCAATCCGTCGGGGCACCCCAGCCTCTCCCCGCCGAATCCTTTAGTTGCCCCCCGCCCGGCTGCACGTATAATACAGAGGAAAACGATGAGTACCAACGAACCACAACTCGGCGTCGACGACCTGAAGGTGAGCGTGTTCCTTCGGGCACTGCATCCGGAATTCTTCACAATCCGGGCGCGGCGGTCTTTCAAGCACTCCTCGTTCGATGGCGAGGTCTGGCTCCTCGATACCGGCCACGTCATCACGTTTGTCGATGGGGCCGACGCCATCTGCGAGGTCATCGCCCCGCGGGAACTGGAACTCCCGAGGCGGGGCCTCACGCGCTCGTTCGACCTTGTGGGCGAGCACGAACATCGCCTCGAGACCCGCGGCCCGATCATCTATCACATGGCATACCAGGTGGATGCCGAGGAGGCGGAGACGTACATGCGCGAGGCCGAGGAACTCCTCGCCTCCGCCCGCCAGGGCCACCTGTTCGCCGAGGAGCCGCGCGAGGTCGCTCGCAGGCCGTTCTCGTACGCCGTTCCGGAGCCGCGCGGCAGGGGCCTGCTGGTCCATACCTGGCACGGCTTTCCGGCCGACAACACCATCCTCAAGACCCAGACCCTCATCGAACGGATGGAAACATAATGGGATTGTGGATTGTGCATTGTGGATTGTGGATTGTGGTTAGCCGCCGCGCTTGCGCGGCGCTGGCGGCCAGCGCCCGGCAAGCCGGGCGGCTAACTCCA
>CAYGWP010000108.1:0-7294 GCA_964353455.1 uncultured Anaerolineales bacterium | reverse complement strand
CGCCGAGGTCGTGAGCCGCATGACCGGGGTCCCCCTCACGCGCCTCGAAAGCGAGGAGGCGGACCGCCTGCTCCACATGGAGCGCGAACTCCACCACATGGTGGTGAGCCAGGACGAGGCGATCGCGGCCATCTCGCGCTCGGTCCGGCGGAGCCGCAGCGGCCTCAAGGACCCGAACCGGCCGATGGGATCCTTCATCTTCATCGGTCCAACCGGCGTCGGCAAGACCCTTCTTGCCAGGGCGCTGGCGAAGTTCATGTTCGGCGAGGAGGACGCCCTCGTCCAGATAGACATGTCGGAATACATGGAGAAGCACAACGTGTCGCGTCTTATCGGCGCCCCTCCCGGCTACGTCGGCTACGAGGAAGGCGGCCAGTTGACCGAGCGGATCCGCCGCCGGCCCTACAGCGTGGTGCTCTTCGACGAGATCGAGAAGGCCCACGCCGACGTCTACAACATGCTTCTGCAGATCATGGAGGAAGGGAACCTGACGGACTCGTTCGGCCGGCGGATCGAGTTCCGCAACACGGTTCTCAGCATGACCTCAAACATCGGCGCCGACATCATCAAGAACCAGACCGGGCTGGGGTTCCGCAAGAAGACCGCCGAAGCCACCTATGAGCAGACGAAGGAAATGCTGATGAAGGAGGTGGAGCGGCACTTCCGGCCGGAGTTCCTGAACCGCGTGGACGAGACGATCATGTTCCATCAACTCACGCGGGACGACCTCAAGACCATCGTCGATATTGAATTGGCGAAGGTCCGCAGCCGCCTCAAGGGCCAGAACCTGGGACTGTCACTCACGGATGAGGCGAAGGAGTTCCTCATCAACCAGGGGTACAATCCGGACTTCGGCGCGCGGCCCCTCAGGCGTGCGATCGAGCACCTAGTCGAGGACCATATATCCGAGGAACTGCTGCGCGGCTCATACAAGGGCATGACCCTCATCACGATCAGCGTCCGCGATGCCCATCTGTATTTCGAAGGCTCCGCAGCGCCTGCCACGCCGCCAGTGGAGGTCCATCACGGCACCTGACGACGGACGCGGTTCCGAAGCCTGGTGCGCGGCGGGTCCGTGATCTGCCGCGCTTTTCTTTGCCGGGATGCTTGCCAAATCATGCGCACTCTCCCGGAAATAGGCTATAATTAGGAGAGGGAGAGGAAGCCGATAAGTATAGGGCGGCTGAAGACGGCGTTTGGCGCCTCCCCCGTGGAGGTTTCCATGAGAACCCTCAGGATCATCATCAGCCTTGCGGTGGCGATAGCGGCGGTCTCCGCGGCGGCCCCCGCGCTGGGACAGTACTACGTGCCGCTCAGGTACGACCTGCGGTACACGAGTCCCACGTATATCCCGTCGGGGAACTACGGCTATGGTCTTACGCCGCCCCCGCGCGTGGACCCGTACGCCTTCGGCTCGCTCCAGTATCAGAACCTTGAACTGACGGGCAACGTCCGCGGCGGCCGGTCGTTCCAGGGCAGCATCCCGTTCAACCAGACAGGCAGCCAACTGTCGGTGCGATTGCCGTCGCTGGCCCTGTCGAACTTCAATCGCGATTCCATCGGCATCGCGGACATCGGCACAGGCCTGGAGTGGGGTCAGACGCTGCCGTATTTCCCCAGTTCGGCCAGCGTGACGAACATTGGCACGGCGGAGACGCGTTTTGCGACTCCAATGCCGGGCGCCCGCGCGCCATATACGTTGCCGAACCTGAATTCCGCGATGCCGGGATACATGCCGGCGCCGACGAGTGGGGTTAATACGGGTATTGTTACGCCTCGCGCTGCCCCGGCTCCGGCAGTCCGGGCGCCGGGCGGGCTCTACCTGCCGCAGGCTTCCATGGAATGGGTCAATGCGCTTATCGAAGGTCGCGCTGCAACGCCGGAATCGGCCGCAATGCGCGGGCAAATGGAACCGCCCGACACAAGGCTGGGCATCCCCAAGAAGCCGGTGGACCGGCGGCTCGGCATCAAGACCGAGGCGCCCGCCGAGACCGGCGAGGCAGGCCGGATGCAGACCAAGAACTTCCAGCCTGGCGAAGGCGAGACGAGCAACGCGACCGATCCGTTCGAGTCCACGCAGTCGGCCCTCTACTGGATGGTGCGTGAAGCCGCGATGAAGGAACGGGCGAAACCGCCGGAGGAAACCCCGGTGCCGCCCTCCAAGCCTCCCGCCAAGGGCGGTGCTGCGACGGTGCCGCTTCCAGGCGAAGAGCAACCCCTCCTTCCCGGCATGAAGGAAGGGGAGATGTCACCGCCCGGCATCCCGCCTGTTCCGCAGCCATACAGGCCCCCGGCCACCTACGCCGAGTACATGAAGCGGGCGGAAACCGCGATGACGGAACTGAGTTTCCTCAAGGCCGAGCCGCTATTCGCGGCGGCGGCCACGATGGACCCGAGCAAGGCCGCCCCGGCCTTCGGACGGATCAACGCCTTGCTGGGCGACCGGCGGTATTCACATGCGGCAATCTTGCTGGACCAGATGCTGCGGGCGCACCCCGAATGGGCGAAAGAGGCCCCCGGCATCAGGTCCGTCTATCCGAAGCCGGAGATCCTTGATCGCATCATCGCCGACCTGAAGGCCGACCTGAAGAGCAGGCGCGGCAACGAAGAGTCGAGCCTGACGATCGGCTACGTCTATTTCGCCGCCGGGCGGCTCGAAGATGCGCTGCTGTATCTGAACCATGTTGCGGCCGTCAGGACACAAGGCCCCGGTCCGGAGAAGGCTATTCTGGACGCCATGCTCGGCGGCAAGAAGTAGGCTGCGCTCCCGGACCATGCTGGACAATTGTTTGCCACGGCCCGCCTGGGCGGGCCGTGTTGTCTTGGCGAGAGGTCCAGGGAACGGGCCAGAACGCGGTTGAAGGTTCTCCTGTCGGCCGATACAATCTGGCGGCTGGTAATCAACGTCTTCAGACGGCCCATCTTGGGCCGGAGGCATAATCGTGACAGAAGAGAAGCCCCCGGAGGGATCGCCGACCCCGGCGCCCGCCAGTTCGTTAAGGGCGGGGGGGAATCGGATTGCGGAAGAGGGCGCGTCCTCGCCGCCGGCCCCGAATGGCGGGCCCGAGGCCCCTGCGCCCGCGCCGGACGCCCCTCCGCCGGCAACGCAGGAGCCGGTTGCGCCTGCCGAAGCCGCGACCGCGTCTTCCGTGGCCGCGCCCCTGGAAGTCCCGGCAGTGGAAGCCACCGCCCCGGCCCCGGTTCTTATGACCGAGACCGACAAGCCCACTGTTATCGTCCGGTATGGGGTGATGGGCCTCCTGGGCCGGTTCATCCTCGGTATGGAGGAATGGCGCTCGGGCCAGCGGGTGGTCATCAAGTCGGACCGGGGCCAGGAGATCGGCTCGATTGTCTGTAAGTGGGACGGCTGCGGTGCGCCCGGGGGCATTCCGCCGCAGATTCGCGGCGATCTCTTGCGCGCCGTCACCCACGCCGACGAGGTCGAGGAGCGGCACCTGAGGGACAGCGAGAAGCGCGAGTTCGCGTTCGCCAAGCAGTGCATCGCGGCGCGCGGCCTCCCGATGAAGATGGCCGCCGCCGAACACCTCTTCGGCGGCGACCGGATCGTCTTCTACTTCGTCTCGGAGCAGCGGGTTGATTTCCGCGCCCTGGTGCGCGACCTGGCTCACGAGTTCCAGACGCGGATCGAGATGCGCCAGATCGGCGTCCGCGACGAGGCCCGGCTGCTGGGCGACTACGAACGCTGCGGCCGGCCCCTCTGCTGCCGCGCGTGGATCAAAGAACTCGAACCCGTCTCCATGAAGATGGCGAAGGTCCAGAAGGCGACGCTCGACCCCACTAAGATCTCCGGCCGTTGCGGACGACTCATGTGCTGCCTGCGGTTCGAGCACGCCACGTACCGCGACCTCGCCCGGAACCTGCCGCGAAAGAACACCCTTGTCGTGACGGCCCAGGGGCGCGGCAAGGTGGTGGATACCGACATCGTCTCGCAATTGGTCGGCGTGCTGCTTGAGACGGGCACCAGGATCAACGTGCCCGTAGAGAGCCTGTTGGAACGTGAAGGGCAGCCGGTTGCGTCCCCGGCGCCCGATGACGAGGCCGAGGTCCCCGCCCAGGCGGGCCCCGATGAGGCCGCCGGCGAACCTCCGCCCGAGATGGTCGCCGAGCGCCCAGTGGAAGCCCGGCCGCCGCGTGATCAGCCGCTTGCCGGCGCGCCGCCGCGCGCGGGGTCTGACGCCATTTCCGAACGGCCGGAGAAGGTGTCTGAACCCTTAGCCGACGCTGCCGCCGGTCCGCCTCCGGCCAGTAGGCCGCCTCAATCAGGCGGACAACCCGGCGGGCAGTCCGGCCAGGAGAACCGCAATCGCCGGGGGCGTCGTCGCCGTCGCGGCGGCCGAAACCGCGGCCGTGGTGGCCCGCAAGGCGGCCCGCAGGCCGGTCCTCAGGGACCCGGAGGGCAGTCTGCGCCTCCTTCGCCCCCGCCGCCTCAAGACGCTTCGCCGCCTGATACGCAACAGGGGAACTGACGTGCCTCGACACATCCTGATCACCGCAGCCTTGCCGTACGCCAACGGGCCGATCCACATCGGCCACCTCGTCGAGTACATCCAGGCCGACATCTGGGCGCGATACCAGAAGTCGTGCGGCCATGACTGCCTGTACATGTGCGCCGACGACGCCCACGGCACGCCGATCATGCTGCGCGCCCAGGCCGAGGGGGTGACGCCCGAGGCGCTGGTCGAGCGCTATCACGCGGAGCATCGGCGGGATTTCGCCGGCTTCGACGTCGGCTTCGACAACTTCTACACGACCGATTCGCCGGAGAACCGGGCGCTGGCCGAGCGGATCTTCGAGCGGGTCCGCGAGCGCGGGCACATCGAAAAACGCCAGATCCGCCAGGCGTACAGCGAAACGCTCGGAATGTTCCTGCCGGACCGGTACATCCGCGGGACGTGCCCGAAGTGCCGCGCGGCCGACCAGTATGGCGACAGTTGCGAGGCCTGCGGCGCGGTCTATACGCCGGCAGACATGATCGACCCGCGTGCGGCGATCGACGGGCGGCCGATCACGTTCCGCCCGTCCGACCACTACTTCTTCAAACTCTCGGCCTACGCCGACATGCTCCGCCAGTGGGTCAGTCCCGAACACCTGCATCCGCAGGTGGTGGCCAAACTCCAGGAGTGGTTCCAGGCGGGCCTCCAGGACTGGGACATCTCGCGCGATGCGCCGTACGTCGGATTCACGATCCCCGGCGAGAAGGATAAGTACTTCTACGTCTGGTGGGACGCCCCCATCGGCTACATCGCCAGCACACACGAGTGGTGCAAGCGCAACGGCCGCGACCTGGACTCGTACTGGGTCTCCGAGGAGGCCGAACTGTACCACTTCATCGGCAAGGACATCCTGTACTTCCACACGCTCTTCTGGCCCGCCATGCTGGCGGGGGCGGGGTTCCGGATGCCGATGCGGATATTCGTCCACGGGTTCCTGACGGTGGGCGGCCTGAAGATGTCGAAGACCCGCGGGACGTTCATCAACGCGGCCACGTACCTGAAGCACCTGGACCCGCAGTACCTGCGGTACTACTATGCGTGCAAACTGGGGCCGGATACGTCGGACCTGGGCCTTTCGACACAGGACTTTGCGGCCCGCGTGAACGCCGACCTTGTGGGGAATCTGGCGAACCTTCCGAGCCGGTCGGCGGGGCTTCTGGCGCGGCGCCTCGATAACCGCCTGGGCCGCATGGATGCCGGAGGCCGCGCCGTCGTGGATTCCATCCAGGCCGCTTCCGCCGACGTTGGCCGCGCGTACGAGGCCGTCGAGTACGCCGCCGCCATCCGCGCCATAACCGCCCAGGCCGATGCACTCAACCGGTACATGGAACGCGAAAAGCCCTGGGAGACCGCCAAGTCCGACCCGGAGCGTGCCCGCGTGGCCTTGACGGCGGCACTGAACGGGGTCCGCCTTCTTGCGGCGTACCTGGGTCCCGTCCTGCCTCGCTTCGCCGAGAAGGTGGGGCGCCTGCTGGGCGTGCCGACGCCGGACTTCCAGCGGCTGGCGGAGCGGGTCGAGGACCGGGCAATCGGCGCCTATGAGCGGATCGCCGAGCGCGTGGAAAGAGCGGCCATCGAGGCGATGATCAAGGAGACGGCGGCCGAGCAGGCCGCGCATCCTCTCTAGTCGGAACGTGGGCATGGCCAAGCGTCAATCAGCGGAAGACCTTCTCGACCAGATCGTCCAGCGCGATAAGCGGTACGCACGGGAGGCGTACGCCTTCGTCTCCGAGGCCCTCCAGTTCACGGTGCAGAAGGGCGGCCGGATGGGGCACGTAAGCGGCCGCGAGTTGTGCGATGGCCTGTGCGAGTACGCCCTGGCCCAGTTCGGGCGACTCGCGCGGACGGTCCTCGACGCCTGGGGCGTGCGCCGGTCCGAGGACGTCGGCGAGATCGTTTTCAGCATGGTTGATGTGGGGCTCCTCAGGAAAACCGATGAGGACCGGCGCGAAGACTTCGCCGGCGTCGTCGATTTCGAGGCAGCCCTCGACCGGGCCTTCGAATTGCACGTGAAACCGGGGCCTTCCGATGAGCACAGCGCCGGGGCCTGACACGGGCCCCGCCGCCGCCGAGGCTATGGCGGGCAGGCGCCGCACCCATTGGTTCTTCTACGCCGCCGCGGCGGTCTATGCCGTGTGGCTGGTGCTGCTGGCGACGGTGGCCATCCTTCAGAGAGCATCCTGAGGCGTTTACGGGCGAGGTCTTGGAACTCAAGGCATTCAGCAGAACGATGCTGGAACAGGCGGTTCGCCTGTACATGGAGGAGGCTTACGGCGAGTCGCCGGTGCCGCCGGCCGTTTGCGCGCGGCTCCATTGGCCGGCGGGCGATTCGGTCGCGGAAGTGGCTGCCGGCGAGGTCTTTGAGCGCGCTCCGGCCGCCGCGGCGCCCGACCAGTGCGAGCGAATCCGACTCCGACTGGGGAACCGGGTCTATCCGCACATGAAACTCGGCCTCGACCGCATCCCTGAGTCCGAACAATGGGTGCTGACGGTGGACACCCACGACCGCCAACTGGAGGCGGTGGCCCAGGAGGGCGAGCGGGCGTCGCTTGCGGCCCTGCTGCGGGCCAATAACGAGATGAAGACCCGCATTGAGCGACGCTGGGGCGAGGCGGGACTTCCGACTTTCGAGCAGTACGTCCGCGGGCGACTCGCCGCACGCACCAACACCGAGCCGCGACCGTAAGAGCCTGCCCTGAGCGTAGCCGACTCGTGCTTCACAGCGAAGCGCTGCTTCGCAGAGTAGGAAGGGTCGCGGGCAACTAAGGAACTATCTCAGA
>CAYGWP010000107.1:0-12112 GCA_964353455.1 uncultured Anaerolineales bacterium | reverse complement strand
GGAAATATACATAGATGCTTTTGCCGTCATGACAGAAGGCGGCCACGCCCGCGCCGGCCTTGTATGAGTCGAACAGGTCCTGCGGCCAGGAGCGGCCCCAGGTAACAGCCGGCAGGCAGATGACCTGCGGCGTGACGCCGGCCTTTACCCAAGCGGCCCAGTCGCCGCCCACCGCCAGGGCGGCCACCTTCGGGATGATCTGGCCGCGCTGGATGTCTTTGCCGGCGGACTCGGTGGTCGGCGGTGCGCCCGGTTCAGCCCCGCCGGCCCAGTTAAAGGCGACGGATTTCTTTTCGAGCGTCTCGGCCCCATCCAGCCGCGCCCGCAGGAACCGGCCGATGGAATCATCCTCCACGTACGCGCCCACCTTGCCGTCGGGGCGGATGTAGGCGCTCAGGCCGTCAATGGTGTCCACGAAGCCGCACTGCCAGTTGGCCAGCCAGCCCCAGTTGCTGGTGGTCAGACGCAGGCCGTCGCTGTCGAAGACGTCCACCTGTCCGCCGAAACTTTTGCATGCCAGAACCCACGGGCGTTTGCCGTCATGCGCCGCGGCAATGGTCTGGTAGTTGCCGCCGGAACTCAGGGAGAACCACAAGGGCCGGCCGTCGGCGGTGGTCCTGCCCACGCCGGTGCCGTCGGCGCCCCACGCGGGCACCATCTTGTTGAATCGCCGCGTGACGGCCAGGTAATACACATCGCCCGTTATCGGGTCTATGGCCAGGCCGCGCTTGTGCGTCATGCCGCGGCCGGTGTCGGGGTCGGCCTTGGGGCCGAATTCCGCGGAGGCGCCGCTATCCCACGAGGGGTTTCCGGCGGCATCCAGGCCCTTGAAGGCCCACTTGCGGAACAGCAGCCCGCCGCCCCATCCGAACGCCGCCCCGTCTCTGCCGAACACGCTGGGGCGGAAACCCAGTCTGCGGAGTTCCTCGGCGTCCGGCCCGGTGGCATCGTAGGCCAGTCGGGGCTTGAGCGGGTCGGACACATCGAACAGCATCCGCACGATGCCTTCGTTGCGGAAGCCGATGAACGGCCGGCCGCCAAGCACGGCCGAGACGGCGAACAGCCCGTTGCGGGCGCAGTCGGGAATATCGACCCGCCGCGTCACGGCGCCGCTGGTGCGGTCAACGTGCATGATACCCTGGCGGCTATAGACGTACTCGGGCTGGGTGGGGTGGGTCACGCAGATGTCCAGGAAGTTGCTGTACTGCTCGAACGATAACTTGCCGGTCCGCGGCCAGATTGCCCGAACCGAACCGTGCAGGGCAACAAGCAGCCGGCCGTCGGGGAAGAACGCCATGCCGCGCAGCGCGCGGAACCATTCCGGGTCGGTCGGATTCCAGCCGGTGGCGTTCACGACCTTGCCTATGGTGCGGATGATGTTGCCGCCGGCCGGGTCGATCAGGGCGATCTTGTGTTCGGCGGGATCGCCGACGGCCAGCATGCCCGGTCCGGCGGCCAGGAACCGGGGCGCGGGCAGACCGGTGGCGCACTTGCGGCTGGCCTTGCCGTCGGGGCTCAAGGAGACGACATCCGTGCCGGAGATGATCCACAAAGCGCCGGCGGCGTCGCAGGCGATGTCGCCGGGGGCGGGCACTCTCCAGTCGGCCTTTTTCTGCCCGGTCGCGAGGTCAATCACGCGGACCACGTTGAAGCCGCCCAGCGAGATGTAGGCCGTGTGGTTCACCACGGCCAACCCTCGCACTTCGTAGGTCACGAGCGGGGGATTGGGCTCGGCCGGCGGTGTCGGGGCGGGCTGAGTGAACGTCTTGTTGGCCTTGGCGGCGCGGGCCGACTCGACCTCCCATTGCTTGGCAGCCTTGGCATGCTTGTCCTTGCCGGCGCGGTACTGGCGGGCCCTGGCTTGCTCGTCGGCGATAGTCTTCTGCTCGGCCTCGGAGAAGATAGGGTAAGCGTCCTGACCGTTCTCCATGCGCGCCCGTTCGCCGCTCGGGAGGATCCGCTCCAGTCTGGATGCGGGCGGGCGCATCACACAGCCGATGATCGCGCTATCCGCCAGGTCAAGCGCCAGCGCCAGGAACTCCTTGTCCAGGAGGTTGGCGCCGAGGATGCTCCGGCCGGAGGGGCTGTGGAACCGCAGCGGAATGCCGGCTTCATCATAGATCGTCGCCACCACGAACCGGCCGTCCGGCAGCACCAGGACGCGGTCGGGATTGTCACAGTTGTAGGTGCCCAGTGTGCTGCCGTTGTCGCCGACGGCGCCGTCCTCCGCCAACCGGACATCGTGGACGGCGGAGCGGATTTCGTACTTGCCGGCCGCGGCGGGCCGGCCCTCATCGTCGCGGCCGTCCCACCACAGTTCGCGCACGGCGGCAGCGTCGGCAAGCAGCATGCGGACGAGCGTTCCATCGGGCCTGTAGATGCCTGCGCTCTGCCGCGGGCCTTTGCCCTCGAGTTTGCCGATCACCTTCCAGCCGCCGGCGGGCTTGGGGTCCGGGTAGTCATAGGCCCCCGCGGCCACGGCCCCGCCGCGGTCGCGGAACGGTTTGCCGTCGCGGTCCAGGGCGACCTTCGGCTCCAGCGTGGCGCCGACGTTCATGCCCGGCTGGCCGCCGCCCCAGCGGACCTCGGGGTCAATATGGAGGTCGAACTTCTCCGGCGAAACAAACGCCGGGGCCACGTGAACGCTGTGGCGGTCCTGGCCGCTGGCGGCGAACCACTCGGCGGGGAACGTCACCACCGGCACCTGCCCCCAGACGCCGGTGGCGCCGGTGAGCACGTTGTAGTCGCTCGTCCAGGACGGGGCGGAGTTCTTGTCTGCGATCATGTTGCTGTTGTTGGCGGTGAAGATGCAGTTGCGGACCGTGCCCGCGCCGCAGTTGATCGCCATCGCTCCCACCGTCGAGCAACCCGCGATGGTCAGGTGCGCCAGGCGCGTATCCACCGATGCGCGAACGCTCGCGCCGATGCTGCACTGGGCAAACACCGAACTCTCCACGCGCGTGTTCAGGCACGACTCCACCGACAGGCCCGTGGAGAGGCCGTCGAACGTGCAGCGCTCAATGATCGCCTCGCGGCAGGCCTGGAGCCGAAGGCCCGGGCCGGGGCCGCGGAAGGTCAGCCCGGAGATCGTCAGGAACTGGAAGCGATGGAACCCGACCGCCGGTTGCGACGTGCTCGCCGGCACGATCACGACCGGTCCGGCCGCATCGCCGGTCAACTTGCCGGACTCATCGCCCGTTATGGCCATGCGGGCCTGCGGCGTGCCGAACTGCTCGGCAAAGAGCGCCGCCTCCTTGTACGTGCCTGGCCCGATCACGACGCTGTCGCCGTGGTTCAGGACCTGGGCAGTGCGGAGGACCGTCTTGAAGGCAGTCTGCGGGCTCTTGCCGTCGGCCGTGTCGTCGCCCGTGGCGCGAACGTAGTAGGTTGCGCCGAGGGCGGGCCATGAGACAAGGGCGAGTGCGGCCAACACCAAGGGGCGAATCGGCATGCGGCTACTCCTTGCTCCAGTCGATCTTCTCGTAGGCGGGATAGACGACGGAGCGGCCGTCGGCGTAGTGCCAGACGACGTCGGTCCAGGTCCAGGGGCGGACCTGGATCTTGACGGTCTCGGCGGCGGTGGCGCGGGTGCCGGCCCCGGCGATGGGCGAATCGCCAACCTTGGCGTCCATCTCGACCGGGTCGCCCTGGCGGAGGTCCTTGAGTTCCAGCCAGTCGGGCGGCCCGGTCTTCTCGTAGAACTTCCGGGCGAAACGCCGGACCGCCGGCGACCCGGCGGCGCCCTGGTTGCTGTTATAGAGTTGATATGTTCGGTGGGCCAGTTCCGGGGTCTGGAGCGCCTTGCCGCCGCCGATGTACCAGCCCAGGTGGAACATCCACTGGTAGTATTCATCGCCCTGGCCGCCGGCGACGACGTTCCCGCCCCTCCAGCCGACGGTGCACTCGCCATACATCTTGATACCTACGTGATTCATCGACCGCCACAGCCGCCACCAGTACGGCTGGCAGGCCACCGCCCCGGCGGCCTTGCCGTCGAGCATCGGGGCGTAATCGACCCCCTGGAACCCGCCGAATCCGCCATCGACCAGCACGCGCGTAAATCCCAGCCGCGCGCTCATCCAGAGCGTGGGCCAGACGATCCGGTCCCACCACTCGGTGGCCAGGCTCATCGGCACCCACTGATACGGCGTGTTGTAGGGCCACGAGCCGTCGCGGCACTTCCTCACCCAGTTGGTGTGTTCGCGGAAGAGCGGGATGCCGCGCTCCTTCAGGATGGCCGACACATCCGGGTACTTCGCCATCTCGTAACCGTAGTACATGTCGGCCGTCGGAATGTGGTCGCTGAGCGCGGTCGGGAGGCTGGTCTTCGTGAAGTCCCCGCGGAACCAGAACCCCGGCTGGTAGCCTGCCGCGCGCAGGCGGTCGCACATCGCCTTGAGCGACGGGTTGCAGTCGTGCTTCTCGTCGAAGCGGTAGGCGTCATCCACCTCGATGGGCACGGCGTGCCAGATGTCGTGGTACATGGCCAGTACGTCGATGCCCGTGCCTTCGAGTTTCTTGATCTGTTTCTCGGCGAAGGGGAGCGGCCCGCCCTCGCGCTTGATCTGGCTGTGCGGCGTGTCCATGGCGACGGCGCCAACGCTGTCCTGGACGCCCATCCGCCGCGACACGTCGCCGTACGCCTCGCAGCGGGCGCTTATGAACCGCTGGGGCAGCGGCTGGGCGGTGTCGGCCGTGTACAGGTACTCGACGGTATCGACGGCCGTGCGCCGTCCGGCGATGGCCATGTCCCAGGCCAGGTTCGGCCACACGCCGTCGGCCCCCTGCTCGATGTAAGAGGCTGAGTTGTTGGCGCAGTGGTAGTATAGGCTTCGTGCTGCAATGGTCAGGCCGGCCTTGCCCCAATCGTAGAAGATGAGCGGGCTGGTCTGAAGACAATCGTGGTTCGGATGGTATCCGTACCCGCGCCGCGGCGGCTTGGGCGACTGGAAGACGACCTTCTGGTTCTTGTCGCCGGAGAAATCGACGATCTCGCGGCCCGGCTCGCGGAACCCCGTTCCATAGTACGTTACGCCCTTGCGCGACCCGCCGGGGCCGAAACCGTTGTTGAGCATCACCTGGTAACCCAGGTTAAGCGCGCTCGGCATCTCCACCTCAACCAGCCGCGCAAGGCCGTGATACTTGCATCCGTGCCGGTCGCGCTCGATGGGCCACCACGTCTCCCACACAAGCACATAAGTCCACGAGCGGTAGCCCATTGCGGCAAGCGGAAGCCAGTAGTGGAACGTGACGCGGTTGCCATCGACCTCGGGCGGGAACCATTTCGGCCGCGCATCGCCCTTCGCGGCATCGGCCGGCAGCGTGAGCGGGTCCGTGATGTGCGGATGGGGCAGGCCGAACTGCGCATCGCGGTACTCGGCGCCCTGGCCGAGCGTGTATCCCGGCAGGCGGCCGATGGGGCCGCCCTCCTTAAGGCCGCCCGGCGGGATGATCTTCGGCAGCCCGCGCTCGTCGAACTGGCCGATGTCCAGGCCGTTCCCGAACTGCCTGGGGTATATGAGGTGCTCGCCGTCCCGCGTCGTCCAATCGACGGGGCGACATAGGTCATAGACGAGTTGCTGGCCGTCCGGAAAGACGATCCGCGCCGTCATGGGGCCCGATGTGATGTCCTGGAATTCGCCGAACCCGATCTTCTCGTTGCGCTTGACCGGCACGACCTTGGCGGTCCCCACGGCCTGCGGCGTGACGGAGACCGTATTGCTCTCAGGAGTCTGGCCGCTGTCCTTCAGGACGCCGACGACGGCAAACGTGTACTGAGTGCCGTTCTTCAGGCCGCGGACGACCAACTGCGGCTCGGTCAGCGGCTCTTTTGTGATCGGGGCCTTCTCCGGCGCGAGTTGGAGGACCTTCCAGCCGACGACGCGGGGGTCTTCCAGTTGAAGGTTCCACCTGAGGTAGGCGCGGCCGTCGCCTGGGTCGGCGGTGAGGGCGGTGGGGGAGAGGATGGGCAGCGGCGGGGGGCCGATGTTCTCGCCCGGCGCGCGTGCGGCCAGCGCTGCGCAGCCGCCGGGCATCGCCAGGATGGCCGCCATTGCTACCGCTTGTGCGAGCAACGAGACAATATTTCCTGCGAGAGACCGGTGCGGGGGAGTGGTCATCACTTCTCCTTTTCGAGCATCGCGATGATGGCATCGACGGCGCGCACGGCGTCCGCGCCGTTGGCGGCGATGTGGAGTTTGCGGCGGAAGATCGGCCATTTCCTCTCCACCGGGCGCATGAGGGTGGAGTCGTTCCACATGAACGGCGTCCGCCCGCTTGAGTCGATGAGCGCATACGGCCGCGAGAGCGAAACCACCGCCCGCCCCGGTCCCGGCCATGCGTAGGTGGCCGTGAACGGCATGTGCGCCCCGTATGCGATGCCCCAGTAGGCCCCGTGCATAGCCATATCATTATTCGTCCATTCATCGCCGATGAGGACGGCCGCCTTCTCGTACTCCTTTCCGACCGGCTCGGCGGGCTTGCCGGAGGGCTTGACGGCCTGCTCGACGGCGGCGGCGTCGATGCCGAAGCGGTCGCGCATGACGGCGGCAAGTTTCTCCGCCGCCGGCCGGTTCGCCTCCTGGCCGTAACTGATGATGACGGTCTCCTTGGCGGGGGGCGCCTTGCTCTTGGGCGGGGGCGGAACCGGCTCGGCCAGTTCTTTCATCCATGCGGCCAGTTCCGCGCCCGTCGTCAGGATGGCGACGGCCGGGGGCTGCGCGCCGCCCGCCAGACGCCGGCAGTCCGCGGCCACCGCGTCCTTTTCGCGCCCCGGGAACGCCGCCGGTGCGAACAACTCCACCTTCGGCGACTCGCTCACCGCGAGCATCATGATGTGCCCGCTGGGCAGCGACACGTTGAACGCCACCCCGCGGTCGTCCCGCTCGAAGCCCACAGCGCAGTTCAGCCCCACGTCCCAGATCGCCTGGATTTTCGGGTTGTTGATGCGGCAGCGGTACGCGTGGCGGGCCAGGATCATGTTGGCGGTGGCGCGCGGGCTCAGGTAATGCACCTCGCGGGTCGAGATGCCCAGGTACCGGGTGGCCACGCCGTCGCGCCCGCGCGGGAAGAAGCGGATGGCCAGGTCCGGGGTCTCGTGCTCCACCTCCAGTTCGTGGTCGGGCCGCGGGTCGCCCACGGTCCGAACGTAGAACTGGTCGCCGGGCGCCTGCGAGAGGCCCTTGGGCGTGTGGAGGCCGGGCTGCTCCGCATCGTGTCCCTTGAATCGGCCGACGTCGGCGTAATCGACGGCGTAATCGGGACGGAAACCGAGTTGCTCGGTGATGAAACTCCGCAGCCATGCGGTCCGCGCCACCAGTTGCGGCTCGCGGACGAACCATACGTACGTCCGCTGGAAGCCGATGCTGGTCTGCTCGCACATTGCGGCTTCCCAGCCGAAGGGGTAGCCGAGGGTCACCGCGCGGCCCTTGCCGTGGGTGTTGATGGTGATGGCGGGCCCACCAACAGGGCGGGTCTCCGACTTGCCGCTCTCATACGTCGCCATGACCTTCGCCGTCGTGGGAATGAGGACCAGGAACATCCCTTTCCGGTCGGTCGTCTCGGCCCAGCGGCCGGTGAAGTGGCCGCGCGGAATCGTGACCGTAAGCGGGGTTCCCTTGACGGGCTCGCTGACGGTCTCGCCGGGCGCGACGCCGAGCACCTTTGCCAGCGGCGATGCCTCGCGCCGGCGGCCGTACTCATCGAGCAGTCCGGGGACGCCCGATGTGATCAGGAGTCCGCCGGCGGCAACCCACGCGTCGATCTCGGCGGCAACCTTCGCATCCATCGCCACCGCCGCGGGCACGATGAGGACCTCAAGGCCCAGGTTTCTCAGCCCCCCCTCGCGGATGAGATGCTCGTCGATGCGCGTGTACGGCAACTTGGCCGCATGGAGGACCCAATCCCAGCCCATCTGCTCGTAGTAGGTGCCGCCGTAGAAAAGGTCGAAAGTTTCCCGCGGCGCAAGGAGGCCGATCCGCTCGGGCAGCGGGGCGGTGTTGGCCACCGTCGGCCCCAGCCGGTACAGCACCCGGTTCGTCAGCCAGTGGTTCGTCACCGAGTGCCACCCCAGTTGATAGTCCAGGTATCCGTGGGCGACCCAGTGATAGAAATATCTCGTCAGGTTCCCCGGGTCGCGGAAGTTGAGCCAGAGGTAATCGCGGAGGAGGCTTTCGAGGCTGTCGCTGGGCCGCGTGCCGAAGCCCGGCGGGCCGACGCTCCGGATCATGAATGCCTGCCGCGAGTTATCCGGCCCTGTGCCCGTCCACTGGCCGTTGTCATCGGCCAGGAACCCGCCCCACTTTTTCTCACCCAGCCCCTGGATGCCGTCGTGGTCGCCGAACTGCCGCATCTCGGTGATGAGAAGTTTGTCGGGGAACGCGGCGGCCGCCAGTTGCCGCTTGATTGCGAGGTACTCGCGCACCCACTCGCGGCGGAAGTGAAGGTAATCGATCTTGATGACCTGCGGCTCGAAGTCGAGCGGCAGGCGCCAGCCGAAACCGTCCTTGTAGTCATCGCCCAGAGCGGCCCGGACTCCGTCCGGCGTCTTGTATTTCTTCGAGAGGAACCGGCCCCAGCCGGCGGTATCCTTGACCTTTGCGGTCGCCGAGAACTCCTGCCAGTCCCTCGCGGCCCGCGGCTGCGGCACGCGGTGCGGCACAGGGAGTTCCTCGAACGAGCGGTACTGCGTGCCTGCCGCCTGGTTCAGCGCTGCCACGGTCTTGTACCTTGCGGCCATGAACGCCTGCCAGCGTTTGCGTGAGTGCTCGGAGTAGTCAACGTCGTCGGGAAGTTCGGCGGCATCGCCCATCTCCAGGTGGATGGCCGCGATCGTGTCGTAGAGGCCGCTCGCCTTGAGGTCCGCCGCCATCGCCTTCAGGTACGTGCCGTACTCGCTTGCGGTTGCAGGATCGAAGAGTTGGACGCAGCCGACCGGGCGCAGGCTGCCGTCCTCGTTTCGAGCAAGGAGCGAGGCCGATTTGTCTTCGGCCAGGTGCTTGGGGAGCGAGGGGGCGTACCCCATCGGCAGGAGCCAGAGGCTGCGCTTATGGGCGAGTTGAAGCGTCTCCGCGAATTCCTCGTCGGTCTTGGTCTCGATGAGCGTCGGCAGTTCCAGGAGGAGCGTTGCCCGGTGGTCGCGGATCATCTGCACTATCGCATTGAACTTTGTCCAATCGTACCGGCCCTTGCCGGTCGAGTTGTAGCCCCACGCGCCGATGGGGGTTTCGGGCGTGAAGAAGACATCGCCCGCCGAGCGGAGTTTGCCGATCAGGTAGCCCGGCGCGAGCGACAGGTTCCGGTTCCACCACTCCGGGTATGAGCCGGGGATGGGGTCCAGCGGCAGGCGCACGCCGGTCATCGGCCCGGCCCGGCGCCAGGCCTCGCGCTCCGGGTTGTCCCACGGCCTGCCGGGGATCGTCTCGGCGGTGATGCCGTGCTCGCGGGCGAGGCCGCCGAGTTGCTGCTCAAGTTTGGCCTTGAGTGCCGCGGCGTCGGCGGCGTACGCGACGACGGCGGCGGCCGCAAGCGACAATTCGTTCCGCCAGAACGCAATGTCCTCCGGCAGCCGCGGCGCATCGCGGCTGTCGCGGGCAAGGCGCACGCTCTCGATGCCGTCATCGACGCACTTGACGCGCTCGTACAGGGCGACGCCTCGGCGTGCAATCGCCTCCGCGGCCTCCTGGGAATCCGACGCTGCCCACGGACGCACGTAGCCGCTCATCGCGCGGCAGGCCAGGGCATCGTCCCATGCCGCGCCCAGCGCAAGCCGCACCGTCTCGGAGTCCTCGACGAGCGCGGTGACCTCGCGATTGTGGTATTCCGGCAGGACATCCGACGACAGGGCGCCGCGGTCTTCCGCCGCGATGACACAAAATGATCCCGCGAGGGCGACACACGCAGCCACGGCAATCGCCCGGCGCGCTTGCGATCCGTTCTTGCTCATCTTCGGCTCCCGGCTTGCCTGCCGTCAGGCCACGGCACGCCCCTGGCAGGGCAAGCCTGCCGTGGCTTGACCGCTGCCGTGCCAGGGGGCCACGCCGTGGCAAGCCCGGCCAGTTTGCAGGGCGGACGCTATTATCATGCCTCTCGGCCACAATTCAAGCCCGCGAGGGACGCCACGCATGAGGACGGCACTTCGGTTCGTCGGCACGGAACGGAAAATCTCTTGCTGTGGCTTGGCGGCGCGGTACACTCATAGTAGGATAACTTCCGGCATCTGGGCGCGATACGTTAACGGGCAAGTCTTGCTAAAGGGGACCGGCCATGCGTCGAACTGCACTCTGGATGGTTGCGGCCGCCGCGCTCGTACTGGCCTTGCCGCTCGTGCGGCAGGCTGTGGGCGAGGAGAAGAAGGCGGAGGAGCCGCGGAAGGCGCCGGCATTCTCGCTCGAGGATGTCGGCGGCAAGAAGGTCAGCCTGTCGGACTTCGCCGGCAAGGTCGTCGTCCTGGAGTGGGGCAGTCCGCGCTGCCCGCCCTGGATGCGGGTCCACAAGGCCGGCACGTTCCGCACGCTGGCCGAGAAGTACAAGGACAAGAGCGTCGTCTGGCTCCAGATCTGTAGCAACCCGAAGAGCGACCGCGAGCAGAACCGCAAGTTCGCCGAGACCGAGAAACTCACGTTCCCTTATCTCGACGACCGCTCCCAGGAGGTCGCCAAGGCCTACGGGGCGAAGCGAACCCCCCAGATATTTATAATCGACCAGCGGACCGGGCCCGGCATCATCGTCTATGACGGGGCCATCGACGATGACCCCCCCGGCAAGAAGGAACCCGATAAACGCATCAATTACGTTGACCAGGCCCTCGGCGAACTCCTCGCCGGCAAACCCATCAGCATTGCCAAGACCGCGCCCTACGGCTGAGGCATCTAGCCCTCCGCACCACGTGGCGTGGTGCAATTCATGGACGTTGAGGGGACCCGCGGAACGCGGCGGGGTCCCCTGCTTCCCCGGCGGCGCCTGTGTCCCCGGATAAGAGGCGGTAGAAACGAGACCTGACATGTCGAGCCCAACCAACACCCGCCGGAGTTTCCTCCGGAAGTCGCTGGCCGTGCCCCTTGCCGCACCCCTCGTGATGAGCCTGGAAGAGCAGGCGCTGCTGGCGCAGGAGTCGGCGCCCCGTACGGGCGAGCGGGCCGGTCCGGGCGCGATGCCCAAAGGCAAGATCGGCAAGGTTGAGATCAGCCGCCTGATCTGCGGCGGCAACCTCATCGGCGGCTACGCCCACAGCCGCGACCTCATCTACGTCTCATCCCTCCTCAAGCATTACTTCACGGACGAGAAGATAATGGAGACCTGGGCACTGTGCGAGGAGCACGGCGTCAACACAATGGTCGCGTTTTTCGGCGATCCCCACCTGGTTCAACTGTACACGAAGTACCTTAAGCGGGGCGGCAAGATGCAGTGCCTGGCCCAAGTCAACCCCACCAACGAGGACCTGAAGACCTGCGTGAAGCAGGCGGCGGACTCCGGCGCGGCAGGCGCGTTCCTCCTCGGCAACCTGGCCGACCAGTGGACGCGCGAAGGCGCCGTCGGCCGCATCGGCGAACTGGTTCACGTCATGGAGCAGCACGGCCTCATCACCGGCGTGGCCGGGCACGAGTTGCGCACGCCCAGGGCGGTGGAGGAGGCCGGCATCAAGCCCGACTTCCACGTCAAGACGCTGCACGACGAGAACTACTGGTCCAAGCGCCGCCCCGACCAGAACAAGGAAGTCATCGACAACTATAACATTGACAACTACTGGTGCATGGACCCACGGGAGACGATCGCCTACATGGCCACGGTGCAGCGGCCGTGGATCGCCTACAAGGTGCTGGCGGCAGGGGCCATACACCCGAAGCACGGTTTCCGGCACGCCTTCGAGAACGGCGCGGACTTCGCCCTGGTCGGGATGTTTGACTTCCAGGTGGCCGAGGATGCGGCCGTTGCCAGGGAGATCCTGGCCGGCCGGCTGAACCGGCAGCGGAAGTGGATGGCGTGAAGGCCCAGCCCGAGGAAAATATCCACCGTGATACGCGCTAAGATGTCAATTCTGCTGGTGCTGATGCGCAGTCCTCCGGCCGGCGGCCCATGGCAATGGCCGTGTTGCGTCCCAGATGCTGGTCGGGCA
>CAYGWP010000106.1:0-5828 GCA_964353455.1 uncultured Anaerolineales bacterium | reverse complement strand
GCACCGGCCGCGCCGGCAGCGCCGCCGACTGAGGGCGGCGCCGCACCGGCTGCACCGGCTGCCCCAGCCGCGCCGGCAGCGCCCGCTCCTGCGGCCGGCGGCTGATACGCCGGCCCTGGCACGGGCGATGTTCGGCGATGCGCTGTGGGACCGCCCGTGCGGCCGCCACTTCGAGGACGGTCATGGTTTTTGATCGCATTATCGGTTTGTTCTCCGCCGACATGGGCATCGACTTGGGCACCGCCAACACGCTGGTCTATGTGCGCGGCCAGGGCATCGTCCTGTGCGAGCCGTCGGTCGTCGCCGTACACAAGGATACCGGCAAGGTCCTGGCCGACGGCATGGCTGTGGGCGAAGAGGCCAAGAAGATGATCGGCCGGTGCCCGCCGTCCATCCAGGCCATCCGCCCGATGCGCGACGGCGTCATCGCCGACTTCGACATCACCGAGGCGATGCTCAGTTACTTCATCCGCCGAGTCCACGGGCGGCGGATGCTTGTCAGCCCGCGGGTCGTCATCGCCATTCCGTCCGGCATCACGGCTGTCGAGAAACGGGCTGTCACCCAAAGCGCCCGCAAGGCGGGGGCACGCAGGGTTTACCTCGTTGATGAGCCTATGGCCGCCGCAATGGGGGCGGGCCTTCCGATCGAGGAGTCAACCGCCAGCATGATCGTCGATGTCGGCGGCGGCACGACCGAGGTGGCCGTCATCAGCCTGGCCGACATCGCCTGCTCCGAATCCATCCGCATCGCCGGCGACGACCTCGACCTGGCGATCATCGAGTACATGAAACGCACCTACAGCCTACTCATCGGCGAGCAGACAGCCGAGCAGATAAAAATCCAGATCGGCTCGGCATGCCCGATGGAGCAGGAACTCGAGATGGAGGTCGGCGGCCGGGACCTCATCGCAGGCCTCCCGCGGACCACCACCGTCACCAGCCAGGAAATCCGCGAGGCGCTGGCCGAGCCGGTCCAGGCAATGATCGAGGCCGTAAAACGCACCCTGGAACGCACCGAGCCGGAACTCTCGGCCGACCTGGTGCACAACGGAATCACGATGTGCGGCGGCGGGGCGCTCCTTCGCGGCCTGCCGACCGTCATGGCACAGGCAACGGGCCTGAAGGTCCGCCTGGCCGACGACCCGATGACCTGCGTCGCCCGCGGCACGGGGATTTTCCTCGACAACCTGGACCGCTGGCGCGGCAGCATCGAGATGAGCGACGACGAAGTATAGCCGTTTTTCTTCGAGCCGCGACCGTAACGAACTTTTGCGCGGTGGGTCTCCCGACCCACCGCGCCGATAGCGGGTGAACGCGGCGGGTCGGGAGACCCGCCGCGCAAAGGTTTTCAACCGGGTAAGAATCCCCGCGGGTTTACGCCCGCGGCTCGTTTGAGGAAGTCATGGCGATTCGGTCGCGCAAGATCAGACATGTCGGCATGAGTCACGAGACGCGCGAGCGCTTCGTCATGATGGCCCTGCCCGTGGTCGCCCTCGCCCTGGTCTTCCTGCCGCAGTCCGTGACCGACCGCGTCCGCGTCTGGGCCGGACCGGTCCTGTCGCCGCTCCAGGACCTGACGCAGGGCTGGTCGCTGGACCTGGCGGACCGGAAGAGCAATCCCGAATCCGCGGGGCCGCAACCGGATGCGCTGTCTCCGGAGGAGCAGGTCCGTTCGCTCGAGAACGCCCTGGCCGAGGCCACCGCCCTCCTGGGCGAGTACGACCGCAAGGTCCGCGACCTCTCGCGCATGAGGCAGGACCTGGCGAACCTCCCCTGCCGGCTGGTGCCCGCGCACCTGGTGCCGCCGGAAGTGGCCGGCGGGCAGGCCACCGCCCGCCTCGGCGAGGGGGCCGACAAGGGCATCCGCCGCTCGGGCGCCGTCGTCGTCCGCCGCATCGACCGCGGCGCTCGCGAAGCCCTTGAGCGCGGCGAACCGGTCCTCACTGCCGCCGGCCTCGTGGGCATCGTCGAGGAAGTCGGGCCCATGACGAGCACCGTTCGCCTCGTGACCGATCCGCGCACGAACATCATGGTTCAGATCATCTCGCCCCGCGGCGAGAAATGGCGGGCGGGGCCCGAGGGCCTTGCGCGCGGCACGGAGGACGGCACGGGCATCCGCGTGCTGCACGTTGACCACACGGCCGACGTGGCCGTGGGCGACTTCGTCGTGACGAGCCCGTCGCCGGAATCCTCGCTGCCTCCGTACCTGGTGGTCGGCCGCGTGAGTAAGTGCAACCGCAAGCCGGCCGACCTGTCTTACGAACTCCTGGTCGAACCGCGCGTCTCGCCGGCCGGAGTCCGCGAGGTGTACGTCATGTCTCCCGATGCTCAGCCGGCCGGCCCCGGTCGATAACGGTTCACACGCGCCGAACGGGCCTGCGAGCGCGCCCGCCAGTCCGTAGGGCGGGCCGCCTGCTTCTGGCATTCAATACGAGGCACCTAATGCGCTGGCTCTTCGTCGCCATCCTGGCCTACACGTGCCTGATCATCGAGACAGCGGCCTTCCGGCCCGGCGGCCTCGCGGTCCAGGTGGATGGGCACTGGGTGCGGCCCGACATGATGCTCCTGGTGGGGATGTTCCTGGCATTTTTCTTTGAGCCGCGGCACGTCTTCGTCGCCGGCTGGGGCCTCGGCCTGGCATCCGACATCGTGAGCGTGGCCGGACGGCTGGGCCTGAAGGCGCTCCTGTTCTGCCTCGCCCTCTACCTGGTCACCTACGCCCGCACCGTCATCAGCCGCACGCGGCCGCTGACGCAGTTCCTGGTGTGCCTCGTGGTGGTCTTCGCGGTGCACCTGGTGTGGTACGTGACGACGCTCCTCGTGAGCGGCGCGGGACTCTCGCCTGTGCGTTCGGCCGAGGCGTCGGCCCTCGACGCCCTTTACTCGGCCGTCCTGGCGCCGTACCTGTTCTGGCTCATGCTGCTCCTCAGGTCGCCGCTGGGCATCGTGGCGGCCGAATCGCGCCGATGAACCCAACAAGAAAAAGAAAAGGGTCCAGGACCCTTAACGACTTTAGGGGTCCTGGACCCTTTTCTTTTTCTACGGTCGCGGGCAGACAATCCCGCCTTCGTTTCCCGGCGCACGGGTGCGACGCGTTCCCACATCTCTCGACCCGGGCGCCGTCACGGTCCTCGCAGGCAATAGAGGTACGGTCCGGCGCGGACGTAGAGCAGGCCGTCCACCGGGGCCGGCGACGCGAAGATCTTCTCGCCGAGGTCGCTCTCGGCAACCTTGCGGAACTGGCTCTCGGCAGCCACCACGATGGTGCGTCCCCGGTCGTTGGAGAAATAGACGTGCTCGCCCACCACGACCGGCGAGGCGTAGAGAAGACCTTTGAACCGCTCGCGCCAAAGGACGGCCCCGTCGCGGCAGTCGAGGCACTGAATCCTGCCCGTGTCGGTGGCCATGAACAGCATGCCCTTGGCGATCACGGGCGTGGAAACGTTAGGCCCCTGGAAATCGTCCTTGTCCCAGACGACCGGGTTCTCCCCCGAACAGAACTTCTTCGTGTCAAGCGCCATGACCCTGGTGGGCCCCCCGAGGTAAAAGCGCGTGTCGTCCGAGGCCAGGCTGGCCACGTCATCGCCGCCGAAGTAGGGGACCGCACACGTCCAGACCTCCTGGCCGGAAGCGGGGTCGTAGGCCGTCACGTCCGACTCGCCCCAAACCAGGATGACCGTCCGCCCGCCCACCCGCTTGACCAGCGGCGTGCGGTTCGTGCCGCAGACCGTCTCCCTTTTCTTCCGCGGCGTTTTCCACACCGTCTGGCCGGTCTCGCAGTCCAGGGCGGCCACGTACCCGCCGATCAGCGAGTCGCTCGCGATAATCACCTTGCCCCCGCAAAGCACCGGCGAGGTGGCTGGCCCATACACGGTCTCGAAAGGAAGGTCTCGGCACAGCCAGAGAGTCTTGCCGGCCCGGTCCGTGCACAGAAGGCCCGGCGTGCCGAAGTACGCATATACGCGCGAGCCGTCAACGGCCGGGGTCGGGGTGGCGGCGGAATTGTCCTTGTGCAACTGACCGCGGATATCAGTGATTCCTTCGCACACCCACTGCACCCGGCCGGTCGCGCGGTCGAGGCACACCACGCCGCGCACGAACAGATACTCCGGCGACAGGGTGTTGGCCGCCGCGAAATAGCCCACCCCCATCACCAGGAAGACCACCCGGGCGTAGGTGGACAGCCGCCACGGGGCAATCGCCGCGCCCCGACGCGCCTGGCGCACCGCAAGGCCGACGAGCAAGAGGACGCCAGAGGCGCCCAGCGCGATCACGGCCGGCCATCCGACCTTCGGGTCCGGCGCGGGCGTGCCAAAGTGGTACGTCAGGTACCGCGAGTTGGCAAAGACCTGCTCCAGGGCCATGGCGATCAGGACCGCCAGAAACAGGAACGTGCCGGCCTGGGCGACCACGTTGGCCGCAAAGCGGTTCCCGAGCGCCAGGCGCAGGGCGAGCGCCGCGGCGCAGAGGCCGGCGGCCGCGGCCAGGACCCACCACTCCAGCGCCGGCTCATAGTATCCTGGTATGTTGATATTAATTCCAATCGCCAGATTGCCGATCGTGACGCCGCGCACAAGGAGCGCCGCCGCCACAGCGCCCGCCCCGAGTGCAACCCCCTGTAGAAGGCGCACCACCCGCCGCAGGCGCGCGCTGCCCAGGCCCAGCGCCCGGTCCTTCAGATAGAGGCAGGTAAGCAGCACCCCGGCCACGACCGGCCAGCCGGCGAAGACCAGCATGACCGCCGTGTTCCCGCTCAGCACCCCGCCGCGGTACGCGTGCGACGGGGCCGGCACGCCCACCGCCGCGAAAACCCCGAACAGCACGGCGCCGACCCCCACCCACAGCCGCAGCCGGCTGCCTGCGGGAAGATACAGCCCGCTCAGGATAATGCAGGACGACAGCACCACGCCGGTCGCTATCCATCGGCGGATCTCGCACCGCTCGAAGTCAAACGAACTCTCGCCTAACAGCACAACGGCCGCCACCAGCGCCGCGAACAGGGCAAAGCCCGTCAGCCCGAGGAACTGCGGCACGCCCGCGACGCCCCCCCGCAGGCTCCCACAGGAGGCAATGAAGAACCGCATCAGCGACGGCATCAGGACAAGCAGGCACCCGAACATCGCCAGATTCGTCGCCAGTTTGATCAGCACGTCCCGCTGGCTCATGTAGGACGTGGTGAGGAAGATGGCGTCCCCAGAAACAACCGGCGATGAGAGCCCTTCCCCCGGCACTTGGACCTTCCAGGCGATGTTCCGATCAGCCGACCACTCCAACGGCCCGACCGGCGATTCACTGTGGCCCTCGCGGTCCAGCCCGCGCCATCCCAGCCACTCTCCCGCACTCGCCGGCCGCACAGCGGCGGCATACGCAACGAGCAGCAGAAGGCCGCAGGCCAGACCCGCCCACCGCCGCAGGATCCCTGTCCCGTGGGGCGGCCTGCTCTCGAATTGTCTGACGCCTTTTCCTGCCATGGGCCTCCCAAACCGCTTCGCCGGCCGAGTTTGCGGGAATACTAGCATGCCGGCCGCGAGATGCAAGGCCCTTGAACCAAACAATCCGATGAGGAATCACTGCGGCCCTGTAGTGCGTCAGCCTTAGCGGGTGGCATGGTCACGAGCTTTTGCGTGACCATGTTTGCCGCCGGAAGCATGGTCACCCAACAGCGGGTGACAATGCCACCCACGTAAGTGACGCAGTACCCGCAACGTCACGCCTCACCCGCGTCACGTCTCAGCCCCCGGCGGCCGGCTTCTTCGGGACCGGCGGACCGGCCACCTCGTCCAGCACCTTCCGGTAGTCGCCACCGTTGTACTCGATGACCCAGCGGT
>CAYGWP010000105.1:0-9274 GCA_964353455.1 uncultured Anaerolineales bacterium | reverse complement strand
GCGGCGTCAACGTCTTCGAGATGATGCACCCGGTCTGCGGCCACATGAACATGCTGATGGGGATGGCGCTTGACCCCGCCTGGGTCCGCGACATGTGCCAGGTGTACGCCGACCTTACGATCAACCTCATGGAAATCCTCTTCGCCGAGGAGGGGCTGCCGGACGGGATATATTTCTATGAGGACATGGGTTTCAAGGAGCGGCCGTTCATGTCGCCGCAGATGTACAAGGAGATCATCTGGCCGTCGCACAAGCGGACGTTCGACTTCTGCCGCGCCCGCGGCCTGCCGATCGTGGTCCACTCGTGCGGGTTCGTCGAGCCGCTCGTTCCCGGCCTCATCGAGGCGGGCATGGACTGCCTCCAGGCGATGGAGGTGAAGGCCGGCATGGACCTGGTGCGCCTGAAGCGGACCTTCGGCGACCGCATCGCCTTCTGCGGCGGCATGGACATCCGCACCCTCGAGACCAACGACAGGGCGGCCGTCGAGGCGGAACTCGCCGGGAAACTCCCCGCCGCCATGGCCGGCTCCGGCTACATCCTCCACACCGACCACAGCGTCTCAACTCGCGTCAACTACGAGACATACGAGTACTTCCTTGAGCGCGGCCGGGCGATGGGGACATATTGAGGGGCGATTCGGCAATCAGAAAGCAAAGGGAGGACATCATGCTACCTGGCCACTGTCTGCCTGTCGCAGTGCGAGTGTCGTCGATCCTCGCGGCGCTGGTGCTGGTTGCGGGCGGCTGCGCATCCGTTCCCGCGCCGCAGCGCGCATGCGACCTGATCGCACAGCCGTATCTCCTGGACACGGGCCTCGTGTCGCGCTCGATTTCGTTCGAGAATCCGACAGGGGCGCCGGCTGAAGGGGGCAGGGCCGCAAGCCACCTCGGCGTCGGTCGCAAGGGCAGGCCGATGAAGGACCTGAAGCCCGGCGAGACCGTGCAACTGTGCGACATCCAGGGTCCTGGCACGATCCGCCACATCTGGGTGACCACTCGCGCCGAGCCGGCCATTCTGCGGAGCCTGGTCGTCCGTGCCTGGTGGGACGGGCAGGAGCACCCGAGCATCGAGTGCCCGCTGGGCGACTTCTTCGGCTTCGCCCACGGCAAAGTCATGCCGTACCAGTCGGCCGTGCATTCGGTCGGTTCGAGCGCCGGCATGAGCATCTGGCTGCCTATGCCGTTTGCCGCGCGGGCCAGGTTCACGATCACGAACGAAGGCGACAAGCCGGCCCCGCTCTACTACCAGATCGATTACACGCTGGGCGACGGGCACGCCGCCGACGTCGGCCGTCTCCACGTGCTTTTCCGCCGCGAGAACCCCACCACCCTGAAACAGGATTTCGTGCTTCTTCCGCAACGGACCGGCCCGGGCCGCTTCATCGGCTCCTGTATCGGAATCCGGTCGCTCGGCGATGGATGGTGGGGCGAGGGCGAGATCAAGGTTTACATGGACGGCGACAAGGAGTTCCCCACCATCTGCGGCACGGGCAGCGAGGACTACGTGGGCCTGTCATGGGGCATCCAGCAGACCCCGTTCATGTACAACGGGTGCAGCCTGAACCAGAAGAACTTCGTCTCAATGTACCGCTGGCACCTGCCCGACCCGGTCGCTTGGCGCAAGGCCTGCCGCATCACCATTCAGCAGATCGGCTGGAAGAAGGACGCGGGCCTGTTCGAGAGGCAGGACGACTGGTCTTGCGCGACGTTCTGGTACGAGCCCGTGCCGAGCGCGCCGCTGCCGCCGATGCCGGATGCGAAGGCCCGCACGGCCGACCTGTGGACGGAGTGATCGGGCCGCCGGAGGTCAGGAGCAGGCGCTACTTGCGGACTTCCTCGAGTTTGACCTCCGCCCCGCCGCGATCGCTCGAGAGTTGCGCCGCGGTCATGAACTCGTAGATCTGGAGCGTCTCCTGCGGGTCGATGGGCGCCTTGCCGGTGTGGAAGAACTCGGCCATGACGCGCACCAGGCCCTCGTAACCGAAGCCCCCCGGCGTCTCGACCTCGCCCTTTTCGCCCCAGACCTTGACGACGGGCTTGTAGTCGCCCTTTTTGACTCCGCGAAAGATGCCGATGCGTCCATCTTCCCAGCGGCCGGTCGTCCAGTCGAGGTCGCCCTCGGCCTTCCGCGAGACGCTCACGCACCCCGGCCCCATGACCGTGAAGAGCGCCTCGACACCGTGGATGCCGTACCAGAAAAGGTCCGGGTGATGGGGCTCGAAACTGAGCGGCGAACTCCCCTGGACCTTCGAGACCTTGCCCACGCCGGCATCGCTCCTGAGGCGCCAGATCTCGGGCTGGAACCGCGCGCACGAGCAACTGAAGAACGGCGTGCCCGACTCCTGCGCGAGGCGGACGATCTCGCGGGCGTCCTTCAGGCTGCCCGCGAAAGGTTTGTCGATGAACAGGCGTTTGCGCGCCCTGAACACCGGCCGGGCCTGCTCCAGGTGCGGCCGCCCATCGACGCTCTCTATGAGCACCACATCCACCTTCGCCAGCAGCGCCTCTATGCTCGGCACCAACTCCACGCCGTACTTCTCGTTGATGGTCTTGGCGAATTGTTCGACGCGCTCGGCGCTGGCCTTCACATCCGGGCTCCCGCCGGGAAACGCCGCCGCAACCTTGATGCGCCACTCCGGATGCTTGGCGAAAAGGCCCGTGTACGCCGGGACGTGCGAGGTGTCGGTCCCGATGATCCCGGCCTTCAGGTCCTTCGTGGCCCACGGTTCGGGCTCCGCAGTGAAGGCCGTGGAAACCGCCGCCATAAGGATCGCAATCGCGGCAAACCGCATAGCCATCTCCTTTCGTGTTTCTTGTTGCAGCCGACGGCAATGCAGCGTATAGACGCGAGGCGGGCATGTCAACCCGGTGGTACGTCCGCACTGCTTAAGGAGCCGTGACATGGCGACCAGCCCTGAAGTCCGCTATCAGATGCTCCGGCCCGCGCAGGTTGTGGCCCGCCGGAAGGAATGCCCCGTTCTGTACATCCCCATCGGGACGATTGAGTGGCACGGCGAGCACAATCCACTTGGGGCCGACACGCTCCAGGCCGAGGGCATCGCCATCCGCGCCGCCCGGCAGGGCGGGGGGCTGGTCTTTCCGCCGCTCTACTTCGGCGAGAACCGCCTCGAAGGCCTGATGGAGGCCAACGCGGCAGACCGCGAGGACATCGCCCGCAAGATGGATCTTCCGCCCGAGAACTTTTCGCCCGAACGGTTCCCCTTCTCCGCGATGGAGCAGACGCAGAACTACAATCGCCTGCTCCTCCACATCCTTTCGGAGGCCGACTCGCTCGGCTTCAAGGTCGGCGTCCTCGTGGCAGGCCATTATCCACTCGTGGACCACGCCGCCGCTGCGGTCTTCCAGTTCAACCGGCGGGAACGCGCCGCGCGGGGCAAGGGGATGCTCGCCTGGGCCTGCGGCGACTGGCTCCTGGCACGCGAGCATGGGTACCCCGATGCGGGCGACCATGCGGCCGGATGGGAGACATCGCACCTCTTGGCGCTCTATCCGGAGACGGTGGACCTCTCGGTGTTGCCGCCGAAAGGCCGGCGCCCTGTCGGCGTGAACGGCACGATTCCGCCGCAGGATGCCACCGCCGAGTTCGGACGCGAGACCATCGAGAAGGTCGCCGACATCATGGTTCGCGAGGTCCGGCACCGCCTGGAGAACCTGCACCTCTACCGCGGGCACGGGTGCGCCTTCAAGCAGGGGCTTTGGAAATTGCCAAACGAGCCGCGACCGTAAGGTCGCGGTTATTATCGAATGCGAGCAAGGCGAATCATGGCGACACAAAGTCTTCGCGTGGGCTTCATCGGCCTGGGCATCATGGGCGGGCCTATGGCGCGGAACATCCTGAAGGCGGGCTTTCCGCTGACGGTCCACAACCGCACGGCGGCAAAGGCCGAGGCGCTCCGGGCCGCCGGCGCTCTAGTCGCCTCATCGCCCGCCGAGGTCGCACGCGCGAGCGACATCTGCCTCTCGTGCGTCTCCGACACGCCTGATGTGCTCGATGTGGTGTTGGACGGGCAACGCGGCATCATCGCGGGCGCCCACGCCGGGCTTGTCGCGGTGGATTGTTCGACCGTTGCCCCGTCGGCCGCGCGCACGTGTCACGAGGCCCTTGCCGCACGCGGCGCGGGGTTCCTCGATGCACCCGTCTCCGGCGGCGAGGCCGGCGCAAAGCAGGCAACGCTCAGCATCATGGTCGGCGGCGCGAAGGCCGACTTCGACCGCGCGCTGCCGGTCCTCAGTGCCATGGGACAAACAATCACCCACTGCGGCGGACCGGGCGCGGGGTACCTCGTGAAACTCTGTAACCAGGTCCTGTGCGGCCTGCACCTGATTGCGGCAGCGGAGGCGCTGACCCTTGCTGCCGCGGCCGAGATCGATCCCGCCACGATGCTCCAGGCGGTTTCATCGGGCGCGGCGGGAAGTTGGTTGCTCTCGAATCTTGCACCGAAGATGATAGCCGGCGACGACCGGCCCGGCTTCATGATCGACTACCAACTCAAGGACCTGCGCATCGCCCACGATGCCGCCCGCGAACTCGGCGTGCCCCTGCCGGGCGCTGCGCTGGCCGAGACGCTCTTCCGCGCCGCCAGCGAGCAGGGCCGCGGCCGCGACGGCACGCAGGCGATCTATCACACCATCCGGAATCTCCAAGGGAGTTGATCGCGTTCGGCCGCCGGCATGCCTTGCGAGGACGGTAAGGCCCTGCTAGGCTGTGGCCGAGACGGGCCGCGTTGCCTGCACCATGCTGATGAAAGAGGGTACTGCGATGAAGCGATGGCTCTTGATGGGTGCCGTGGTTGGCGTTCTCCACCTTGCCGACACGTGGACGGCGCAGGCGACGACCTGGACGCCGGGGAAGTTTGTCTGCCCGGTGTGCGGTACCGAGAACAGGCTCAGCGTGGTGATGAGTTACGGCGGATACATCTACGGATGGCCCTCGAAGTATCAATATGTGTTTTGGCCATTCATCGATCCTCATGTTCTGTATGCATGCCGCAACTGCGGTCTGACGGCCTTCATGGGAGACTTCGAGGCTGTGCCGAAACAGAAGGCCGATGAGATCAGGAAATCGCTGGCAGGGGTAGCCTACCGCTTTGCGGATGGCGACTACATGAAGGTGCCGATGTCGGAGCGCCTGGCCGTGGCCGAGAAAGTGTATCGCGTGCTCGGGAAGGACGACGATTTCTGGTGCAAGTTCCACCGCATACTCGGCTATCACCTCGATGAACAGGCCAAGCAACAAGCCGATGCGGCCGCGCGTCAGGCCTTGCAGTCGGCGGCTGCCGAGGCCCGCAAGAAGGCGCTTTCCTTGGCCGAGAAGATGCTCAAGGCCCCCGAAAACGAACCGGTTCGGAAGGAACTTTTGTTCATCAGCGGGGCGATGCGCCATTTCCTCAAAGACAACGTCGGCGCGCTAACCGACTTCAAAGCGGCCAAGCCACTCACCTATAAGGGCACCCACTTGGAGCTGGCGCGCCTGCGGAAGGCAGGCCCACCGGCCAACCCCCAAGCGGCCGCTGACTTTAAGATCCAACTGGCTGAGATGGATGCCGCGCAGGAGCCTCGGGACAAGGGTCTCGACAAGTATTTTTCCGAACTCCTTGACGACTACGTCAAGTTAATTGAGAGCGGGCGCAAGGCATGGGAAACGCCTGAAAAGTAGCGGCAGCCGAAATGCTCCTCTTAGAAACAGGAGTAGAACGTGAAGGCGGCGATTGCGTGGGGCTTGGTGTGCTTGCTTCTGGCTAGCGCGGCCGCGGCGGCGGCCGAGAAGGCCGAGGGGCCCTGGCCGTCGCCTGCCGCGCGGGCCGCAGACTGGCCGCAGTTCCAGGGGCCCGGCGGCCTGGGCGTCTCGCCCGAGACTGGCCTTGCGCGATCGTGGCCGGAGGGCGGGCCGAAGGTCCTCTGGACCATCGACCTCGGCGTCGGCTACGGCGGTGCGGCCGTCCGAGACGGCCCCGCCGTCGCCAAGGCTACGGCGGGCAAGAAGGTGTACGTCCTTGACCGCGTCGAAGGACGACAGGACGTCCTGCGGTGCCTGGACCTAGCCACGGGCAAGGAGGAGTGGACCTTCGCTTATGACGCCCCCGGGGACCTCGAGCACAACGGGTCGCGCCAGGTGCCGGCCGTGGATGAGGCGTGCGTGTACACTGTCGGGCCGTTCGGGCACGTCAGCGCCATCGACCGGGCGACGCACAAGGCGGCGTGGTCGCACAACATCGTCAGCGATTTCCGCACCGAGGCCGACCCTGCCGACAAGGCCAAGCCGCCGATGTGGGGCGTCTCGCAGTGCCCGCTTGTTTACAGGGACACAATCATCGTCGCCCCGCAGACGGCGAAGGTGGGCGTGGTGGCGTACGAGAAGGCCACGGGCAAGGTCCGCTGGAAATCGCCGCCGGTGGGGCCGAACGGGTTCTGCCACGTCACCCCGACCCTCGTGACGCTCTGCGGCACGGACCAGGTGATCGTGATGGCCAACAAGCAGCCCGAGAAGTGGCTGCCGGCGATCATCTCGTCGGTCGATGCCGCAACCGGTCGGCTGCTCTGGCGTCTGGAGACGTGGAAACCGTACAAACTGCCGGTCTCGTGCCCGGTGGCGATCGGCGACGATCGCCTCTTCATCTCCGGCGCGTACGGGATCGGCTGCTTCGCCATCAAGGTCTCGCGCACCGGCGAAACATGGACCACCGAGTATGTCTTCAAGGACAACCCGAACTGCATCGCCCACCTCCACAATCCCGTGCTCTACAGGGGCAGCCTGTATGCCCAGAGTTTCGACATCCATGCGGCCAAGGGGAACAACGGCCTCATCTGCATGGACCTGGCGGGCAGCCTCAAGTGGAAGACCGGCCCCGACCTCCTCTTTAACGCGGGGCATTTCCTGATTGCCGACGGCCTTATTTTCGTCATGCACGGGAAGACGGGCGAACTCTTTCTGGCCGAGGCGTCGCCGGATGGGTACAAGCAACTCGCCAAGGCCAAGGTGCTTGGCGGCGAAGGCGGCGAGGTCTGGGCGCCGATGGCCCTCGCCGACGGCAGGCTCATCGTCCGCGACCAGCACAAGATGAAGTGCCTTGATGTTCGCGGCCCCGGCTGGCGCGGCGGGAGCCGGTAGCGCGATTCGGTGCGGACTCAAGGACTTCGCGCGGCGGGTCTCCCGACCCGCCGCGCTCGGCCTTGGCGGATGTAGTGCAACTGCCCGATTCGGCGCGGTGGTTCGGGAGAACCACCGCGCAAAGTCCTGCGGCGGGAGCCGGTAGCGCGCCGGAATTCCTTGCAGCCAGTTCGCGGCAGTGATACGCTCATTGCACTGCTGGGCCGGAGGCCACCTTGTCGGGAGCGTCTAATGCAGAAGCAGAACGTCAGAAGTCTGACGGAGGATCGGCCATGCGAAAAACCTGCCTCGCCGTAACGGCCGTGACGCTGCTTGCCGCCGCGCTCCATGCGGCCGAGCCGGCGGCCGACGCGAAGTACTGGGTCGAGCCGATGCGGAAGGTCCACGCCCAGTTTAAGGGCCGGGAGGGGACCTTCGCCTGCTTCGGCGACTCCATCACCGTTACGATGGCGTTCTGGTCGTCCCTACAGTGGAACCGCAAGAACATGGATGCCGCCACCACCGCCGACTACGACCTCGTCAAGGCGCACATGAAGGATGAGTGCTGGGGCAAGTGGAAGGGCGGCGAATACGGCAACACGGGCATGATGACCATCCGCTGGGCATTCGATAATGTCGATAAGTGGCTGAAGAACATGAACCCCGAGACTGCCCTCATCATGTTCGGCACGAACGACCTCGGGCAACTTTCGCTTGAGGAGTACGAGGCGAAGACGCGGGATGTCGTCCGCCGGTGCCTCGCCAACGGCACGGTGGTAATCCTCTCGACGATCCCCCCCAAGCATGGCCAGGACGCCAAGGCGAAGGCGTTCGTCGAGGCACTCCGCCGCATCGCACGCGAGATGGGCGTGCCGGTGTGCGACTACCACGAGGCCATCGTGAGCCGGCGACCGACCGACTGGGACGGACGCCTCGACCAGTTCAAGGGCGCCCCCGGCGACGAGTACCAGGTGCCCACGCTCATCGCCCGCGACGGCACTCATCCGTCGAACCCGAAGGAATGGCAGGGCGATTACTCCGAGGAGGGCCTGAACCACAACGGCTACGTCCTGCGGAATTACCTCGTGCTCCGCTCGTACGCCGAGGTCATCCGCGAGGTCCTCCGGAAGTGACGGCGGGGGCCATTCAACTTGACGTCTTGCGCGAAGGTTGCTAGAACCTTGTTCACAAATCACCATGCACCAGGAAAACCGGAACAGGAAAGGAGACTCTCCATGCGGCAACTTCTGATGGTAATGGCAGTAGCGGGACTGGCGCTCGGTATGGCGGGCTGCGGCGGAGGCAAGGTCGTCGCTCGCATCGACTGCGGCGGCACCCAGGAGTACGTGGACCAGACCGGCGCCAAATGGGCCGCCGACCAGGAGTACACCGAGGCCGCGAAGTGGGGCGCCATGGACGGCAAGACCATCACGCGCACCACGCTGAAGACCATCGCGGGCACCCAGGCCCCGCAGGTCTATCTGACGGAGCGGTACCAGATGCCGGGCTACCGCTTCGACCTGCCGAAGGGCAAGTACACCGTTCGCCTGCACTTCGCCGAGACGTACGAGGGCATCACGAAGGTCGGCGAGCGCGTCTTCACCGTCAAGGTCCAGGGCAATCCTGTCCTGACGGACTTCGACGTCATGAAGTGCGCCGGGGGATTCGCCAAGCCTGTCATCAAGGAATTCCGGGGCGTGGCCGTGACCGATGGCAAGTTGATGATCGAATTCGTGCCGAAGGTCCAGAACGCCGAGATCAACGGCATTGAGATCCTTGCCGACTAAGGAGGCAGAGCGATGCGTGCCATTACTGGCTTGATCCTGGCGGTCGCAGTGGCGCTCGGCGCAGCCGGGTGCAAGTCCGGCGGGCAATCGAGGGCCGAGCCGGCCAAGGTGCTCTTCCGCGTCAACTGCGGCGCCGAAACGGCGTACACGGACAAGGCCGGCGTGAAGTGGGCCCCTGACCAGGAATACTCCGCGGCGGCCAAGTGGGGCGCCCTCGGCGGCAAGACCGTCCGACGGGCCATGCAGACCATCGAGGGCACCCAGGCGCCCGAGGTGTACCTGACCGAGCGCTGGGGCATGGACGGCTATCGCTTCGACCTCCCGAACGGCAAGTACACGCTGCGCCTCCACTTCGCCGAGACCTATGAGGGCATCACCG
>CAYGWP010000104.1:0-2800 GCA_964353455.1 uncultured Anaerolineales bacterium | reverse complement strand
GCGGGCGAGAGGGTCCTCAGCCAGGGTGCGTACGAACTGACCGGCGCCCAGGACGGTGACAACGGCGTGGTGGTGAAGGCGTCCTACGTCATCCTTCGGGGCCTGACGATCAAGGCGCCGAAGGTCCACGGCATCGTGCTGGACAGGGGCTGCCACGACGTGGTGATCGAGGGATGCGACATCAGCGGCTGGGGCCGCATCCACACCGACGGTTTCGGCGTGGACATGGACTCGGCCGTCTTCTCGAATTACACGGCGCTCGCGCGTGTCGTCGTCCAGCGTTGCCGCATGCACGACCCGCGATCGAACTCGAACAGTTGGCAGCAATTCCGCGAGATTTACCATGAGAATAAGCACCCCGACGGGCCGCAGGGCATTTCTTTCATCGAGAGCGCGGGCAATCACGTTTTTCGGTACAACGACTTCATGACCGACGACGACCACTACTGCAACGATATCTTCGGAGGCGGGGCCAACAACAGCCTTCGCGGGTTCCCCGGCGGCGACTCGGACGTCTGCGGCAACCACATCGAAGGCTGCTGGGATGACGGGTTGGAGATGGAAGGCGGCGGCTGCAACGTCCGCATCTGGGGCAACTACATCAACCGGACGATGGTCAAGATCGCCATCGCCGGCCTGTCGGTTGGGCCGATCTACATCTTCCGCAACGTGGCCGGGAGCGGCAGGTTAGGGCCTGAAAGCCAGGGTGGTGGGGCGTTCGTGAAGATGGGAAGTGCCGCCCGGTTGGCCGGCATCGGCCGGGCCTACATCTTCCACAACACGATTCTTCAGCCCTTGGGCCCCGGCGGCAGGCTCACGGGCTGCGATGAAGGGTGGGGCGGGGCGCCCTTATCCGTGTCGCGCAACAATATCCTGCACGTCCGCGGCAGTAGTTCGATTCGCAGCCTGGACAAGAAGCCCTACCCCGAGTTCGATTACGACTACGACCTGCTGTCGGCGAGGGGCGCCTCGACCGGGGCACAGGAGCAGCACAGCGTCACGGGCGTGCCGATCTACGCCAGGAACCGGCCGGAAGGCGATTTCTCTTTGGATCCGAGCAGCCCGGGCTACCAGGCGGGAGTGGCGATTCCCAATTTCAGCGACGGCTTCCGCGGCAAGGCCCCGGACATGGGGGCGTTCGAGCACGGCTCAACGCCGATGGAGTTTGGAGTCAAGGCCTACCTCGGAACCGCGTCAAGCCAACCGACTACGCGGCCCTGACAACTCGTTGAGGAAGACCTCGTGCCAAGCCGGGTGTCATTACGACAGAGCGGCGGCAGGTTCCACCGGGTTGTGGATTCGCATTGCAACTCACGTGACTACAGCCTATCTCTGTAACCTACCATCTTGACTGCATCCGTTGCACATATAGAGAAAAAGGGAGAAAAAGGGGACATTCTACTTTTCTTGGGAGTTCGGGGGATCGCGCGACTTGACTTGCCCTTATGGACCGCTGAAGGCGGCGTTTCGTAATTCCGGTTTGCCGTTTCGTCATTCATTCGGTATTCGGATTTCGCGCTTCGTCAAGCCGCTATTCGTTCCGCAGGGCCTCAAGAAGCGGACCGCGCAGGGCCAGCCGGGCCGCAAGGAGAGTCCACAGTATGCCGCCAGCAAGGACCGCCGCGATGATCATCCCCAGGCCCGCGTACGGCACCTCCGCCGCCGAGTGCAGGGCCGGGAGCACCGCCACTGCCGCCGCTACGACTCCGCACGCAACGCCCAGCCCCAAGAGCAGCCAGTGTTCCGCCAGGACCATCCAGTAAAGAGAACGCACGGGGAACCCGACCGCCCGGAGCAGCGCAAGTTCGCTCCGCCGCTCCAGGACGTTCCTCAGCACCACCACCGCAAGGCCGATGCTCCCCAGGACGAGACCCAGGCCGCCGAGCGCCTGGAAGATCGCCAAGTATGTGTTTTCCACCTCGTTGAACGCCGCCAGGCGATCGACCGCCGTGGTCACCGCCAGGCCGACGTCCGAGAGGCGCTCCGAGAGGACCTTCGCCACCTCCTCGACCTTTGTGGGCGGAACATCAATGAGGAACATCCGGTATCCGCTCTCTGATGGGAACCGCGCGATGAAGTCGTCCTCGCTTATCACGAGGCACCCCTGGAGGATGGACCCGGAGATCGCGCCCACCAGGCGAATCTGGAACGTGCGGCCGCGATCATCGGTGTAGGGGATCGTGTCGCCGACCTTGCGGCCGAGGGCCCAGGTGATGGTGTTCTCGTCGGCGACTGCGGGGACGCTGCCATCGTCCGTCGGGGTCTCAAAAAGCAGCCACGGGTTCTCGTCCGCCAACTCATCTGTGGCACAGCCGCCCCCGGCTGTGCACGCCCGGGGGCGGGCGTGCCACAGGCGCGAGAACGTGAACGAGCCGCGCGCCGCAAGGAGCGCCGGCCGCACGCCGGCCAGGCGCGGCCGCTGGGCGCGGTTCAGGTTCAGGCACGAGGCATCGTCGCCTTCGTGGATTCGCAGCGGCACCGTCCGCATGAACTTCTGGAACTCATCGGGCAGGGCGAAGGCCTTGCGGCCGTCGGCCGAGTCGAGGTCCTGGAAGACCGGCAGCGACGTCTCGCCGTAGAGGGCGAAGCCGCCGGTGCCGGAGGCTGCCTGCTCGGCGTCGCGCGGCGGGCCGAGGCGGTTCGCCGCGACCGCAATCACCATGAATATGCCGCAGGCCAGCATCGCGATTGTGGCGAGGCTGCGGCCGCGGCGGCGCGCGGCGTTGCGGACCGCCAGGCTCACCAGCCAACGTGGCACAGCCGCCCCCGGCTGTGCGCGCCCGGGGGCGGGCGTGCCACA
>CAYGWP010000103.1:0-20177 GCA_964353455.1 uncultured Anaerolineales bacterium | reverse complement strand
CGCGGCGGGTCTCCCGACCTGCCGCGCTTATTCACGGGCAGGCACTATTGACGGGGCTATCGGCCCCAACTACGATACCCCCGCACGTGAAAACGGAAGGGCGCGGCGTGGCGGAGGCGACGGAAGCGGCGGTCAGGGAGTTCATCGAGGGATTCGTGCGGCCGAAGGTGCGCGTCGATGGCGGCGATGTCCGCTTCGCGGCGATGGAGGGCGACACCGTGACACTCACGGCCTACGCCGACTGCGCGACGTGTCCGGCGGCATCGCCGTGCCTGGAGGCGTGGATCGCGAAGGAACTTGCCGCCAGGTTCGGCCGCGGGTTTGAGGTCAGGATCAACCGCGAGCCGCCGTACTTCGCACGATGACGCGACAACCAACCCTCTCCCCTTGCGGGAGAGGGTGGTCGCCTCAGGCGACCGGGTGAGGGGTGAGCGGTGCGGCCGACGGCCCCCTCACCCCGGCCCTCTCCCACAAGGGGAGAGGGAGAAGTGTGTTCCGTGGCATACACGCAATAGGCGCAAAGCATGGCCCAGGAGAAGGTCGAACGTCGAAGCATGTCGCTCGAGCAGTGGGCCCGCCTTATGTTCGAGCAGGTGGATGCGCTGGTCGTGCAGGACTCCGAGCCGACGAGCGACTGGCACGTCCGCACCGGCCAATATCGGCCCGAGGGGTACGAGTGGGACGGCCCCGCCCAGCCCATCGCCGAGGGCCAGTTTTGGGGCCGGCCCGACGGCACGGGCGTCTTCGAGGGCGCGGCCGTCATTCCCGAACGGATGGCCGGGAGGCCGGTGCATTTCGAGCAGGTGGCCGGCGGAGAGACAATCGTATATGTAGATGGCGTGATGCGTGACGGCCTCGACCCGAACCGCCACCGGCTTCTCCTCGTGGAGCGCGGCGAGGCGGGCCGGCGCCTGGCCCTGAAGATGGAGGCGTACGTCCGCTCGAAGCCCGATGACGACCGCGAATCGAAGATCAAGGCCATCCGCGGGTGCGTCATGCGGTTCCGCCTGCCGCACCTAGTGACGGTCAACGAAGAGGCGCTTGCCGCGAAGCATGACCTGCACGTCCTCTATGCGGCGGCGTTCGGGAAGGCCCTGTCCGAGGACTTCCGCGAGCGGCTCATCCATCACGTGAGCGAGGTGGTGCGGATGATGCCGCCGCTGGAGGCCCCGCGCGAGGACCTTGCGGCCAGCCTGCCGCGCGTCAGGCGGTACATCGCCGAGAACGTCTTCAGCGGCGGCGGGCCGTTCGGGCAGACGGGGCGTCTGGCGTGCGTCGCCCACGCGCACCTCGACATTGCGTATCACTGGCGCGTCGCGCAGTCGGTCCAGAAGAACGCGCGGACGTGCCTCATTCAACTCAGGCTGATGGAGCGGCACCCGGAGTTTACGTACTCTCACACTCAAGCATGGACATACGAAACGCTGGAGAAGTTCTACCCGGACCTCTTCGAGGCGCTGCGGCGGCGCGTGGCCGAGGGGCGGTGGGAGATCGTCGGGGGCCTGTACGTCGAGCCGGACTGCAACCTCCCGTCGGCCGAGGGCCTCGCGCGGCAGGTCATCTACGCGAAGCGGTACTTCCTCGAAAAGTTCGGCGTCGAGGTCGATAACTGCTGGCTGCCCGACGTTTTCGGCAACAGCGCCGTCATGCCGCAGGTCCTCCGCGAGGGCGGCATCGACTACTTCGTATCCAACAAGATGTCAACGTGGAACGATACTAACATGTTCCCGCACAACAACTTCATCTGGCGGGGCATCGACGGGACCGACATCTTCGCCTGCGTGCCGCCGGTCCACTTCATCACGTGGATGGAGCCGGACCAGGCGGCGGAGAGTTGGGAGCGGTTCCGCGACAAGGAAACGTGCGACGAGTCGCTCCAGATGTACGGTTTCGGCGACGGCGGCAGCGGCGCAAACGATGAGATGATCGAGCAGTACCATCGCCTGCGGAAGATGGGCGGCGTGCCGGCCCTGCGCCTGACGACCGGCCGCGAGTACCTGCACTCGGCCTTCGACGGACGCAAGGGCCTCGCTGTCTGGGACGGCGAACTGTACCTGGAGATGCACCGCGGCACGTTCACGACGAAGGCGGCGCTTAAGCGCGAGAACCGCCGCGGCGAGTTTCTTGCCCAGGAGACCGAGGCCCTCGCGACCCTTGCGGCCCTGGCGGGGGCGGAGTACCCGGCGGCGGCCCTGCGCGGGGCGTGGAAGCGGCTGCTCCTCAACCAGTTCCACGACATCCTGCCGGGGAGCCACACGGCGGCGGTCTTCGCCGATGCGATGGAAGAGTACGCGGCGATGCGGCGGGAGTTTCAGGCGTGCGCGCAGCGGGCGGTTGACCGTCTCGCGCCGCCGGCAGCGAGGAACTCGCTTTGCGTGTTCAACCCGCTGGGCTTCGCGCGCGACGGCCTTGCGGTCGTCGAAGATGCCGCCGACCTCGACGGCAGGCCGGTCGCCGCGGCCGATTCGGACGGCACTCCGCGGCGCGGCCAGTGGCAGGCGGCGGCGGGCGGCGGGCGGAGGCTCGTGGTCGAGACAGGGCCGGTCCAGGCGATATCGCTGAAGGACCTTACGCTGGTTTCCTCGTCATGTGCCACGGGTTGCTCGCAACCCGTGACTGTTGATAAGAAAAGTTCACGGCTTGACAAGCAAGCCGCGGCACAGGGCGACCTTGCGGCCGAGTCGGGGCGGCTGGAGAACCGGTTCTTCAGGCTGGAGTTCGACGGCGCGGGGCGGCTGGTCCGACTCTTCGACAAGCGGCACGGGCGAGAGGTCCTCGCCCAGGGGGCCGTCGGCAACCAGTGGCAACTCTTCGAGGACCGCCCCGGCACCTACAACGCGTGGGACATCCTGGATCGGTACGAGGACCATCCGATTGCGATGCCCGATTGGGAATCGGTCGAGGCGGCCGAAGAGGGGCCGGTGAGCGCGGCGGTGCGCCTCAGGCGCCGGTTCGGGTCGAGTTCGGCCGAGCAGGTCGTCCGCATCTTCGACCGCCTGCCGCGCATCGACTTTGAGACATTTGTCGATTGGCACGAGAGCGAGCGGCTGCTTAAGACGGCGTGGCCGCTGGCGATCCGCGCGCCGCACTACTCGACCGACACGTCGGCCGGGGCGCTGGAGCGGCCGAACAACCGCAACACCACGTGGGAGCAGGCGAGGTTCGAGGTCTGCTGCCACAAGTGGGTGCACATGGGCGAGGGCCTTTTCGGCGTGGCCCTGATGAGCGATTCCAAGTACGGCTGCGACGTGCGCGGCAACGTGATGCGGCTGAGTCTGCTGCGCGCGCCGATCCGTCCCGACCGCGAGAGCGACCGCGGGCGCCATCACTTCACGTACTCGCTGTGGACGGATGGGGGCGACTGGCGGCGGGGCGGCCTCGTGGAGGCGGCGTACGATCTCAACTGGCCGATGCGTGCGATGCGGGGCCGGGCGGCCGGCGCGGAGAGAAGTCGGGCACTGATCGAGATATCAACTCCGGCGTTGCACGTCCAGGCCCTGAAGATGGATGAGGACGGCCGGGGAAACGTGGTGGTGCGCCTTGTGGAACTCTACGGTTCGAGAGGCATGGCCGTCGTGCGGCCCGCGTTCGGCTTCAAGTCGGCGGAGTTCTGCGACCTCCTTGAACGGCCGAGGCATCCTGCGACCGCAGCCGCCGGCGCGGTCGAGGTTCCGTACCGGCCGTATCAAATCATGACGTTGCGGTTCCATCGCTGAACCGTGCGCGGCGGGTCGGGAGGCGCGCCGCGCGAATTTGGTGGTCAATCGCCGTAAACCTGGATTTCGTTCAGCCCGCCGCCGATGCCCCAGTACTTCGTTATGGTCACGCGGACGAAGGCGGCGTCCTTCACGCCGTCGAAGGCGATCTCCTTCCACCCGTCGCCGAAAGGCACGGTCGCGCCCGGCTCCAGCATTCCGGCGAACGTCTCGGCGTAGCGGCTGAACCATTTCGGCTCGAAGAACGCCTGCCGGAATGGGCGGTCGAAGACCTTGCCGAACGCCCCGTCTTTCGCGGCCAGCAACCTGCGTGACCGGTCGAAGAGTTCCACGCGGAATGTGTGCGCGGCGAAGTCGTTCAGGCCCGAGTTCGACGTGTTGAGGAGCCGCACCAGCCGCACCGCCGCCGGGGCCTTCAGTTCCAGTTCAACCCAGCCGGGCGTTTCCTCGGGCAGGAGCCAGTACGTCGGCCGGACGTAGAGCGGGAAGTACTCGCGGTTCGCCAGGAGCGATTCCTTCCCCATTCCGTACCCTGCGGTGCGGTTCGAGGACCACGTGATGCCGAGGGTGTAGTCGAGGCGGCCGTCAGCGGCGTACTCGGCGGTCTGGTTGTCGATGACGTGTGCGGCAGCGAAGCGTTCGTCGCGGACGGCCGATGCGGCGACCTTCGCATCTGCGGCAAGGTTCCGGCGGCCGGACTTCGTGATGGCGTCGCGCTCGGCGTCCAGCGCGTCGAGGACGGGCTTGAAACCTGCGGCCAGTCGCGCGGCGCTTCCCTCGGAGTTGGTCTTGAGGGACATGGTCGAGGCGGTGTCGGCGGCGGCGCTCGGGAACTTCGCGACGGTCTGCCCGCCGCGCGCCCGCGCGAGGGCAATCTCGCCGTCGGCCGAGACGGTCACGGCATCGGTCGTGCCTTCGGAGGGGGTCACGGTGAAGCCGCCCTGACCGGAGACCACCTTCGGCGGCGGGGCGCCCTTTTCCAGCGGCATGACGAGCGTGATGAACCGCTGCGCCTCCGCCCGGTGCGGCCGGCCGACGGGCACGATCTCGATCGGCGACAGCCACAACTTCCCCAACTTGAAGTAGTGTGCCCCCCCGACCGCCCGGAACGATGCGCGGCAGGCGACCGCCCCCGGCGGGGCATCGAAGTACATCGCGGTCTCCACCCAATCGTGCGTCAGCATGTCGGACCGCGGGGCGCCGAGTTTCAGCGGGTCGGGCCGGCCGTATGGCTGCGCGGGCCGGGCGACAACATCCCCCTTCGCGTCGAGGAGTTCCAGGCTCACCTCCCAGGCGGTCGCCTCATAGACGCGGTAGTCCTGCTCCCTGCACCGGAGCGACCAGCGATACCGCGTGCCGCCGACGATGCCGGTCACGGCCGCGGTCGTGGGCGCGGGCGTATCGTCCGCGGGCCGCGAGGTCGGCGGCGTCTCGATGTAGAGGGCATCGGCCTGCGCCTGGCCCATGCCGCGCCAGGCGGAGGGCGGGATGGTCACGGTCTTTGCGGAGTCCGCCGGGGCACCGTACCCGCCGGCCACCGCTCGCATCATCTGGGCATTGTGGTCCATCACGTAACTTACGGCCGGCTGCGACGGAATGCCGTGCTGCTCCACGGCCACGCGGTCGGGCGAGATGAACTGTATCCAGAGATCGGCGTTGGGCCGCTCCGCGCGGACGGCGTTGGGGCCGGCGACCGTGAAGCGTCCGAAGTTCTTCGGGTCCGTCGTCGAGTTCCAGAGGTGCCAGGTCCACGCATACCACTTCGGATCCCCGGACTTGTGCCGCACGTCATCGAGGAAGACGAAGTAGTCGGGCGTGGCGGCGGTCTTGTCGGGCCGCACGTAGAGGATGCTGCGGTCTCGCCGGTCGTAGTGGGTGTAACTTTCGCGCTGGCCCATCTGGGGGTAATAGGCGACGTTCGAAAACCCCGATTCCGCCCGGAAGAATGCGAAGCGGTCGTCTGCGGCGGTGCGGCGGATGATCATGCTGGGGGCGAACGTCTCGCCCTCCGTCTCCACGCCGCTCTCCGTGACCTGGTACTGGTGCCAGGGGAAGTGCCACGACATGCCGGAGGTGCATCCGAGGATTTCCTTGCGGGCGGTCAGGAAGAGGTCTCCGTTAAAGTATAGATATGTTTCCCCGAAGCCGTATCCGCTGCGGACGCCCGCCATGCGGTCCGTAAACTGCGCGAGGCTCGTCGGCGGTCGGCCGGGCGACTTCAGGCGGTCGTCCCACCAGTTCATCGCAAGGACCTGGGCCAAGGCCCCCTGGTGGCACTCGGCCGCGCGGATCTTATCGCCCTGGATCATGTGCTTTTCGATGAACCATGCGGCGGGCGACTCCGGAAAACTCGCCGCGTAGTCGAACCACCACGGGCCGCAGAAAGTCGTCGCGCCCGGCAATTCCAGCGGCTTTGCGCCGATGATGCCCATCACCGGCGGCGCGGCCGCGGGGTCGATCGGTTCCCGGAAGTGCCCGACCGGCGGCACGGTCGTCTCGTGGATGATCGGATAGTAAGTCGCCTGCTCGAAGCCGGGATGGGCCCGCAGGTCGATGCCGCGGACGTTCCGCAGGGCCACGCCCGCCGTGTACAGGTTCTGCATCGAGACCGACCAGTACCCGCCGATGCCGGACTCCAGGTGCTGGCCCATCCAGCCGATGTCGTGCGTGACGGCCCAGTACCAGGTCTGGAGGAGGCTGGCGAACCAGATGCGGTTGTCGGGGTCGGCGTCGCCGACGAAGAGGCTGCCTATGAAGGCGGCGCCGAGGGCGTTGTTTCCCTGGTTTACCGACCTCAGGTGGTAGAGGCCCATCCCCGGCGTGTGGAGGACGAGCCGGTAGTACGGCTCGACGACCTTCTCGGCGATTGTCTGTTTCGCGAGCCGACGGTCGGCGTCGGATAGCGTGTCCCAGACGGAGTCGGCCACGAGGACGAGGTTGCGGCTGGTTGTGCCAAAGTGGATTTGCGGCATGTGGGCGCCGTCCCACGGGAACCAGCCCCAGCGGTTCGCCTTGGAGCACAGGCGGAAGACGTCCCATGCGAAGTCGGCGTAGCGGCGGTCGCCGGTCATCAGGTACACGAAGGCGGCGTCGGGGGCGCCCCTGTCGGCATATTGCATGAGCGCCATGCCGGCCTCCTTGCCGCCGTCGGGCAGGAACTCGGGCGGGACGGTCTGCGCGTTGATGTCCGCGAGTTTCGGCGCGAGGTCCTCCAGGCGCAAGGCCGCCTTGTCGGCCGGCCACTTGGCCATCGACGCATCGGCATCCTTGAGGATCTTCTCGTAGATTTCCTGGCAGGGGGGCCGGCGGATTTTTTCGCGGAGGGCCGTGGCATCGGCCGCCGTCACGAACACGCCGACGCCCGGCCGGGGCAGCGGCTCGGCTGCCGTCGCGGGCAAGGGCGCGAGAAGGACTATGGTCGCTGCGGCTGCGATGAGAAAGGAAGGCCGTCGCCTCATGGGTTGCTCCCGCTCCCGTTTCCGGCCGGACGTGTGCGGGCATTGTGTCGCGCACGGCCGGCTGCCGTCAAGACGCAGCGCGGCGTTTTCCCCCACGCGGCCCTCGATTGATTGACCCTTGCGCGGCGTGCGGCTACAATGCGTTCGGTATTCTGCGGTCTTTATGGCCGAAGGCCGGGCGGACATCCAGGCTACGGGCGAGGCGGTGCGGCAGTGCTTCGCCCGGCAGGAGGTCGTCGAGGTCGTCCGCGAGACCCTCCGCGGGGAGGGGCGGGCTAGCGTCGAGGGCCTGTGGGGATCAAGCGCGCCGGCCCTGGCCGCGGCCCTCATTCCTGATTGTCCCAGCACGCTCGTCTATTGCCTGGCGCACATCGACTCGGTTGATGCTGCGCGGGATGACTGGCGCCTCTTTGCCGACATCGACCCGGCGGTCTTCCCGGCGTGGGAGGCGCTGCCGACCGAGGCGGATGTGTCGGACGAGATTCTCGCCGACCGGCTGCGGGTCCTGAAGTGGCTGGCCGCGGCGGGCGAAAAGGCGCGAGACCCCTCACGTGAAGACGCCGCGGGCATGCCACCCGACGAATCGCGCCCGCCGCGCGTGCTTGTGACGACCATTCAGGCGCTCATGCAGCCTGTGCCGTCGCCGCGGCACCTTGCGGAGAACACGCTGGAACTGGTCGTCGGCCGCGAGTACAGTCTCGCGGAACTCCGCCGCTGGCTGGCCGAGCGCGGCTTCCGCCCCGCCGGACTTGTGCTGGAACCCGGCCAGTATGCGGCGCGCGGCGGCATAATCGACGTGTTCGCCCCGACTGCGCCGGCCCCGTATCGGCTGGAGTTCTTCGGCGACACGCTGGAGAGCCTCCGCACGTTCGACCCGGCGACGCAGCGGTCGCTGGACGACCGCGAGCGCGCGGCCATCTCGTTCCTTCCCACGGGCAAGGGCGGCCCGACCGCGCCCGAGACCACGACGAACCTGATGGAGTACCTTCCGCGCGATGCGTGGATTGTCTGGCAGGACCCGCTTGAGATCGCGGAGGTCGGGCGTTCGTTCGTCGCCCGGCTGGCCTCGCCCGTGGGCGTGTATTCCTTCGAGGCGGTGGTGCGGCAGGCCCGCGAGTTCAGGCGCCTCGACCTGTCGAGTTTCACGACGAGCGGCACAAGCGATGCCTTCGCGCTTCGGACCGAGAGTCCGCCGCCGCTCTCGGGCAAGGCCGAGACGGTCCGCGAGGAACTCGCCGAACTTGCCGCCGAGAACGAGGTGCTGCTCTTCTCGGATAATGAAGGCGAGCGGCAGCGACTGGCCGAGATCCTCTCGACGCTGGATGAGGCGCCGCGCGGACGCATACGCCTCGGCATCGGGCGCCTGGGCACGGGGTTCCGCCTCGTTGCCGAGAACCTCTTCGTCCTGGCGAACCACGAGGGCTTCCACCGATACCACGACCGGCGGCGGATGCGGTCGCGCATCGAGACACGCGCGATCGACACCTGGCTGGACCTGAAGCGCGGAGACTACGTCGTCCACGTCGTGCACGGCATCGGCAAGTATCTCGGCATGAAGACCCTAAAGCCGGGGGCGGAGGGGACAGTCCCTTCCGCCGCGGCCGGCAAGACCGAAGATTACCTGGCGGTCCAGTTCCGCGACGACGTGAAGGTGTACGTTCCGGCGTCGCAGATCGACCTGGTGCAGAAGTACATCGGCGGCTTCAAGGGCCGGCCGCAACTCTCGCGGGTGGGCGGCAAGGCGTGGGGCGAGAAGAAGCGTCGCGCGGAATCAGCCGTCGAGAACTTCGCGGTGGAACTCCTGCGTGTCCAGGCCCTGCGACAGTCGCGGCCCGGCATCGTGTACCCGGAAGACAGCCTCTGGCAGAAGGAGTTCGAGGCATCGTTTCCGTATCCCGAGACGGAAGACCAGTTGGCCGCCATGCACGAGATCAAGCGCGACATGCAGTCGGCGCGGCCGATGGACCGGCTGGTCTGCGGCGATGTGGGTTACGGCAAGACGGAACTGGCGATCCGGGCGGCGTTCAAGGCGGTCGAGGCGGGCAAGCAGGTGGCCGTGCTCGTGCCGACGACCGTCCTGACGGAGCAGCACGTCCGCACGTTCCGCGAGCGGATGGCCGACTACCCCGTCGTGGTGGAGATGCTCTGCCGGTTCCAGACCCGTGGCGAGCAGGCCGAGATCCTCAAGCGGTTCCGCATCGGCCAAGTGGATGTGCTGATCGGCACGCACCGCCTGCTTCAGGGGGATGTGGACCCGGCCGACCTGGGGCTCCTCGTGGTGGATGAGGAGCAGCGGTTCGGCGTCGAGCACAAGGAACGCCTGAAGCGCATGCGGCAACTGGTGGATGTGCTGACGCTGACGGCGACGCCGATCCCGCGGACGCTCCACATGTCGCTCCTGGGTATCCGCGACATATCGAGCCTGACCACGCCGCCGCAGGACCGCCGCGCTGTCCGCACCGAGGTCTGCCCCTGGGACGATGACCGCATCCGCCAGGGCATCCTCCGGGAACTTGCCCGCGACGGGCAGGTCTTCTTCGTCCACAACCGCGTCCGCAGCATCAAGGAGGCGACGGACCGCGTCAAGGCCCTCGTGCCCGAGGCGCGGGTCGAGTGGGCCCACGGTCAGATGAACGAGCACGAACTGGAAGACCGGATGCTGCGGTTCTTCGCCGGCCACGTGGATGTCCTGGTCTCGACCACGATCATCGAGTCGGGCCTCGACGTGCCGCGCGCCAACACGATGTTTATCCATGATGCCGACCGATACGGCCTGGCCGACCTGCACCAGTTGCGCGGCCGCGTCGGACGCTACAAGCACCGGGCGTACTGCTACCTGCTGTTGCCGGAGGACCGGCTGGCGACGCCGGCGGCGGCCAAGCGACTGCGGGCAATCGAGCAGTACGCCGAACTGGGGGCGGGGTTCCAGATCGCCATGAGGGACCTCGAAATCCGCGGGGCGGGCAACATCATCGGACACGAGCAGTCGGGCCATATCCAGGCCATCGGATACGAGATGTACTGCCAACTCCTCGATGCGGCGGTGCGCCGGCTCCGCGGTCAGCCGGTCGCGGAGGTGCGGCGGGCCGACATTCAACTGGAGGTCTCGGCCTTCATCCCCGCTCACTACGTCCCGACCGAGACGCAGCGGATCGCACTTTACCGGCAGGTCCAGCGGGCGGCGCGGTCCGCCACCCTCGCCGAGGTGGCCGCAGAGATCGAGGACATGTACGGCCCGCTGCCGGAAGAGGTGCGGCGGCTGATCGATCTGGAGGAAGTCCGCGTGGCGGCCGGGCGGGCGGGCATCCTTTCCGTCCATCGCCGCGGGGCCGACCTGACGATTACGCTTGAAGACGTGACCGTGGTTGGCCCGCTCTTCGGGAAGACCAGCGATGCCGAGGTCCGCGATGCCGGGGTGATCCGCGTCCTTGACCCGCACACGGTGGTCTGGCGGCTGCGGGAGGACCGCGGGCCGCTTCCGGCCCTGGCCCTGCTGAAGAAGGTTCTTGCTCGGCCCTCGGTTCCGAAATAGAATGTTTCCCTGCACGGGTGGCACGGCCACGCTTTTGCGTGGCCGTGGCTACCCCCGTAGCGGCTACCGCGGCCACGCAACGGCACAGCGTGGCCGTGCCACCCGGCGCAGTCACAGGTGCGGCATGCGCGTATGGATTTCGATAGCGGCGGCGTTGCTCATTGCCCTCGCGGCCGCGGGTTGCGACCGCAGCCGCAACCTGGGGCCGCTTTCGCCGCGCCTGCCTGCCGCATCGGGCGAGGCCCGCGCCGGCGACGTGCCGACTGGCCAGATCAGCCCGGTCTATGCGGCCGACGCGCCGATCGCGCGGACGAGAGACAGTGCCCCGCCTCCGCCTCCGGCGGCGCCTGCCTCACTTCCCGGCCGCGAGACAAAGTACGAGGCCCGCCTCGACGGGGTGAAACTGCCTGTGGCGGCGGAGCGGCCGCCCGTCATGGCGCCGAGCGACGACGGCGCCCCGCGTCTCGTCGATACGGTCCTGGCCGAAGTCAACGACGAGGTCATCACGCGCGAAGATATCCTCGGCCCCCTGCGCCCGCAGATGGAGCAGTGGCGCCGCGAATTCTCGGCCGACGCCTTCGAGAGCCGCTGCCGACAGGTCGTCGACATGAAACTCCGCGAGGCCATCAGCCACCGCCTCGTCGTCCAGGCGGCCAAGACGAACCTGACCGACGAGCAGAAGAAGGAGGTCGAGGCCGTCCTCGGCCAGAACGTCAAGGACATGGCGTCCGAGGCAGGCAGCACGCATTCCCTGGAAGTGAAAATGAAGAGCCAGGGGTCCACCATTGAGGCCGAGAAGAACAGGCAGCGAGAGCGGATGCTCATCCAGCGGTATCTCAGGGAGAAGATCGCCCCGGCCGTCCACGTCACTCACGGCGAACTTCTGGGCTACTATGACAAGGTCAAGGCCGAGCGGTACCAGCGGCCGATGCAGGTGCGGCTGGCGCTGATCATGATCAAGAAGAGCGAGTCGGCAACGCCGGAGCAGGCGCGGACGCTGGCGCTTGCGGTCTATGAGCGGGCCAGGTCCGGCGAGGACTTCGGGCGACTGGCCCAGCGGTACAGCCACGACCCGATGGCCGGGAAGGGCGGCGACTGGGGCAACGTGACGCAGGGGTCGTTCCGCGTCATGGCGGTCGATGACGCCCTGTTCCGGCTGGCTGCCGGGGAGATCGGGCCGTTCATCGAGACCAACGACGCCTTTTACGTCGTCAAGGCCGCCGAACGCCACGAGGCCCGCACCGTGCCGTTCACCGAGGTCCAGAACGACCTGGAGGACGAACTGAAGGACAAGAAGTTCAACGACCTGGTCTCGAAATATATCCAACAGTTGTATGAGCAGTCGTACGTGCGCGTGATGATGGAGAACCTGTAGGGGGCCCCATGCCGCTCGTTACGTTCTTGCCGTTTGACCTTTGCCTGGACGTGCCGCGCGGCGCCAGCCTGCTGGCCGCCGCCGACGAGGCCGCCGAGATGGTGCCCGAAGATTTCTTCGTCGGCGAACTCTGCGAGGGACGACACGAGTGCGGCAACTGCTGCGTCGAGGTTGTCCAGGGCGCCGAAAACCTGTCGCCCGTGACCCAGGGCGAGCGGACGCTGCTTGCGGAACTCAAGGCCGGCCCCGCCGTCCGCACCGCATGCACCGCGAGGGTCCTGGGGGACGTGACGGTCCGCATCCCGAAACCGGTCAAGCACACCTCCGAGCGCGGGCAGGCCCGGATGCGGGCGCATCCGTAGCGGCCATGGCCCGCCCTTCCAAGCATGTCGTTGTGATCGGCCCCGGCGCCATCGGGTGCATGATGGCGGTGCGCCTGGCGAGGGCGTCGGCCCGCATCACACTCATCGACCACCGCGCGGAGAGGGCCGAGCGGCTGGGCGCGCGGCCGATCATCATCCATACGCCCGCCGGCGACCTGGAAGCGCGGATTCCCGTTCGCCTTGCGCCGGATGAACCGCCGGACTTCGTCATCCTGGCCACGAAGGCCCACGCGGCGCGGACGGCCGCCGGGGCCGCCGCCAGGTGGATCGCCGATGCCCCGCTCGTCACCATCCAGAACGGCCTTGGCGTCACGGAAGAGGTGGCGCAGGCCCTCCCGCGGACGGACGTCATCACGGGCGTCATCTACCAGGGGGCCAACGTTGTGGCCGAGGGGGAGGTCGCCCACGTCGCCAACCTCAAGATCCACGTGGGTTACGTCGGTCGTCCGGGCGGCGCCGCGGCCGAAGCGGTTGCGGCGCTCTTGGGCCGGGCGGGGCTGCCGGCGGTCGTCGAGGCCGACATGCGGCCGCAGGTGTGGGGCAAACTCATCGTGAACGCCGCGATCAACCCGGTGGCGGCCCTTGCAGGCGTAACGAACGGCGCGGTGGCCGCGCGACCGACGCTCCGGGCACTGGCCCAGGCGGTCGCCGAAGAGGGCGAGGCGACGGCGCGGGCCGAGGGCATCGCGCTGCCGTACCAAAGCGCCGTGGAAGCCGCCCTCGACACCGCCCGCAAGACGGCCGACAATCGCTGCTCCATGCTCCAGGACCTGGAGGCGGGGCGGCCGACCGAGATCGATTATCTGAACGGGGCGATCGTCCGCGAGGCCGAGCGGCACGGCGTCGCGACGCCGGCCGGCCGCGCACTGGCGGCACTCGTCAGACAGGTCTCGGCGAAAAGAAGTGCGGAGTGCGGAGTGCGAAGTGACAGGCACGGCATTTCGGAGTGAAAGGCACGGCGGCGCAGTTGCAAGTTCTCAACTCCGCACTCCGAACTCCGCACTCCGCACTTGAGAGGTGCCCCTACTGCTTTTCGGTGGGGCGCGGTTCGCCGCGGGGCTTGGATTCCGGTTCGCGTTTCGGCTTGAGCATCTCTTCGATGCGGGAGTTGACGATGGCCGGCCGCGAGGCCCCGCGTACCTTCAGTTCCTGCCGCAGGTCGTCCAGCCGGTGCTCCAGTTGCCGGATCTGTGCTTCGCGTGTGGCGAACTCGGCCGCAAGGAGTTGGTCCACAACCGCGCGGAGGGCCTCAACGAGCGCATCGCGCTCTTTCGGGTCGGTTGCGGCACGCGCCTTGGCCGCCAGGTCCTGCGCGCGATACCGCAACTGCCGCTCCTCGATGGCCTTCCTGAACGCCGCCTCATCCTGGGTCTTGAGGTTCTTGAGTTGGGCGATCTCGAACCGCAGGTTGCGGCAGACCTGACGGAAGTGATCGGGGTCGGTGTCGCGGGTCTTCTCCAGGTCCGGGCGCATCCACGGCATGTATTCATCGACAAACGCAAAAATATCGGCGATGTCCTGGTCTGTCACGTCGCGGAAGATGTGCGGGACGCGCATGGGCGGCCGGTGCCCCTCGCGGCCTTCATCGCGCATGCCTTCGGGCGGCTTGGTCGGACGCGCCGGTTTCTCCTGGCCGGCGGCGGGCTGGCCGTCGGCGCGGACCGGCTTCTCTTCCTTGGCCAGAGCCAGTCCGGCCAGAAGCAGCGCCGCCGCCCCACAGGTTGCCGCCAGGCGAAGATGTCGCATCGCCCCCTCCATTACGCGTTGGTCTCGGCCCACAGGGCGTCCATGAGCCGGTCGTACTCGTCCTGCAATTCCTGGTCGAGGTTGTCGGGCCGCGCGGGCGCCGCAACGTATGTCTGCCCGTTGTCGGCGTGTTCCAGGATCTCGACGCCGGCCGTGATCTCGGCCAGTTCCTCCTGGACCTGGGCGTCCGTGACGAAGCCGGCGGCGGGCAAGGGCGCGAGCGGAGGCAGATGACCCGGTCCTCTCGGCAGCGCCGTCCACAGGAGTGACGCGAGGATGATGGCTGCGGCGGCGGCCAGCCAGCCGTAGCGCCGGCTGATTTCCAGGACGGTCGGCCGCGCGGGCCGGTTGGCTGCGGCCACGCGCAGGCGGCGGCGGAGCGTCTCGATCGCCTCCGGGCGCGAGGGCGCATTGCGGTCAATCTCCTCCATCGCCCGCAGGCCCCGCGAGATGTCGCGGACCTCGCGGCGGCAGGTCTCGCACGATTCCAGGTGCTTCCGAAGCGCGCTGCGGGGGCGCGGCGGCAACTCGCCGGCCGCGTACAGGACCCATTCCGTGTTTTTCGGACAGTTGTTCATATTTCATCCTCGGGGATCAAGTTCCCAAGTTTCTTCAGTGCCCGGTGGGTCCTTGCGAGGACCGTGCCGAGCGGTTCGCCGGTGGCGCGGGCGATGTCCTTAAAGGCGAGGTCGCCGTAGAACCGCATGAGGAGGACCTCGCGGTCGGCCTGCGGGAGGCGGGCTATCGCGGCCTCGACCTGCCGCGCACGCTCCCCGTCCGCCATCCGGACCTCCGGCGCCGTGCCTCTTGTCGCCGTGGCCCGTTCGCCCGGGTCCGTCCCTTCCTCGAGGCCGACTGACGGCTCACGAGGCCGCCGGCGGATCCAGTCCCGCGCCAGATTCACCGCTATGCGAAAGACCCACGCCCGGAACTTCCCCTCCGGGCGATACGTCTGGAGGCTCCGGAAGGCCCGAAGCATCGTCTCCTGCATTAAGTCTTCGGCAGTATCGGGCCGGCCGACCAGTCTAACCAGGAGGCCGTACACGCGCGGGGCGAACGCCACCAGGAGCCGCTCCGGGTCCTCATGATGATCGCCGTGCTCGGTCATCCCTGCCATTGCCTGAACGTCTCCGGCCTGAGGTTATTGCCGAGTGTGGTGCAACATTGACATACGGCGCGGCGCGGGGCTACACTCTGGCCATGCGAATCCTGTGCCTTGACCTCGGCGACCGCCGCACCGGAGTCGCGATCAGCGACCCTGATGGTACTCTGGCGCAGCCCCTGGTGCAACTGGAGGCGCGCGGCCGGCGCGACCTCGTGGCGGCCGTGGCGCGCCTTGTGGCCGGGCATGGGGCCGAGCGGGTGGTCGTCGGGATGCCCCTGCTGGAGGATGGAAAGAGCGGCGAGCAGGCCCGGCGGACCGAGGCCACGGTGGCGGCGCTCCGCGAGGCGCTGCCGGTTCCCGTGGCCGTCTGGGACGAGCGGTTCTCGACCGCTGATGCCGACCGGCTGATGCGTGAGGCGCGCGTCAGTCGCGGCCGGCGCAAGTCTCGGCGCGACCAGGCCGCCGCCGCCGTCATTCTTCAGGCGTATCTTGAGGCGGGGGCTCCGCCCTAGGCGCGGGGGCCGGGGCGGACGGCGGGGAGTCCACGCGCACCTCCGAGCCGCGCTCATCCGTGCACCGGTAGGCGGCCTGGTCGATGGCCATCTTCGGGTCGCTCCGGATGATGATGTGCTTATGGAGGTCGGCCTCCATGCGTGCGATGGTGGCGCGCTTGGCGTTCGACAGGTGCTCGGCCGCCTGTGGATGCAGGACCACGTCGATCACGGCGATGCCGTCGCGGCCGGCCAGAAGTTTCAGGTGCCGCAGCACTTCCAGGGCCAGCGACTCCGCGTGTTTCAGGATGCCGGTGCCCTTGCAGTAGGGGCAGTCGGTGTAGGTCGAGCGTTCGAGGCTTGGCTGTACGCGCTGGCGTGTCATCTCGATGATGCCGAACTTGGATATGTGGAGCATCTGGCTGCGTGCCTTGTCGCCCTTGAATGCGTCGCGGAATACCCGCTCGACGTGCCGCCGGTTTTCGCTTTTCAGCATATCGACGAAGTCTATGAGGATGAGGCCGCCCAGGTCGCGCAGGCGGATCTGGCGTGCGATCTCGTTGGCGGCCATGATGTTGAGTTGGTGGGCCGATTCCTCGGCGTCGCGGCCGTGGCGGAACTTGCCGGAGTTCACGTCGATCGTCACCATCGCCTCGGTCTGGTCGATGACGAGCGTTCCGCCCTTCGCGAGCGGCACGGTGCGGCTGTAGATGCGCTCGATCGCCTCCTCCACGCGGTACTTGTGGAAGAGGGGGACCTTGTCGGTGTAGAGTTTGGCGGCGCCCACGTAACGGGGCAGGGCGATCTTCATAAACTCGCGGACGCGCTTCAGGACCGGCTCGGAGTCGATCCAGATGGCGGTGATCTCGGGGGTGTAAACGTCGCGGAGCGTCCGCATCACGAGGTCGGATTCGCGGAAGATTTCGGCCGGGGCCTTCGCGCTCTGGACGCGGGCCTGGACGACCTTCCAGAGCCGCTGGAGGTACTGGAGGTCTCGCTGGAGGTCGCGTTTGCCGCGCCCCAGGCCGGCGGTGCGGACGATGAAGCCCATTCCCTCGGGGGGGTGGAGGCTGCCGAGGAGGTCGCGGAGTTGGCGGCGGACGTTCTCGTCCTCGATCTTGCGCGAGACGCCCAGTCGCCCCAGGCCCGGCATCAGCACGAGGTACCTGCCGGGGATCGAGAGGGCGGTCGTCAGGCTCGGCCCCTTCGTGCCGATGCCTTCCTTGGTGATCTGGACGACCACCTCGTCGCCGGGGCGGAAGATGTCCTGGATGCGGCGGTGGCCCTGGAAGTCGCGGCCCTTGGCGTCGCCCTCGTGGCCGTCCTTTTTTCGGCGCGGGTAGGCCGACGGCAGGACGTCGCTGGCATGCAGGAACCCGTTCTTGGGCATGCCGATATCGACGAAGGCAGCCTGGATGGTCGGCTCGACGTTGTTGACGCGGCCCTTGTAGATGTTGCCGACGTGGCGTTCGACGCTGGCTCGCTCGAGGTAGAGTTCCTCGAGGCCGCCGTTCTCAAGGAGGGCGATGCGGCACTCTTCGCCCTCGACGATGCTGATGAGCATTTCTTTGGCCATGCCTTCGCAAATCCTTTCTTCGTAAGGCAATACCCGCGGGCTTACGCCCGCGGCTCGACAAGACTACGCGAGGCGGATTTCGGTGCGGCGGATGTCGCTGCGCGCAATCGCCTCGGCCGCAAACCCCAGCAGGCGCAGCACCTCGTCGGGACGGACTGTCCCATGCGGGCCGGTCTTAAGGACCATGCGGACCTCGCCCGGCCCCGCATCGAGCGTCTCGATGAAGCGGCGGGCGTCGAGCGCCTTATCGCCCGTGGGCCGATGCCGCACCACGGGCGCCTCCGGCCTGGCCAGGAGCGCTGCCACCCGGTCCGCCAGGTCGGCGCACGCCTGCGAGAGGCACGCGACATATACGACCGACTCAGGCCGGGCCTTGTCGCTCGGGCGCATCAGGTCCAGGGAGTCGATCCGGACTCCTTCGGGGACCTGGCGGCGGAGTCCGGCGAGGACGGCGTCGGGGTTCACCCAGTCGGCGAGTTCAAACTCCAGGATTTCGGCGTCGCTGGAGACGCCGACGCTGCGCGGTTCGGGCAGTGACATGCGCGGGCGGGGGTTGAAGCCCTCGCTCATCCGAAGCGGCAGCCGGGCGCGCCGCAGCGCCCGTTCCCACAGGCGCATCATGTCGTGATGGCTGAGGAACCGCTTATCCCCATCGACGCGGAACCACAGGCGAAGCCTTTGACGAAACAATAGCGTTCCCCACAAGTTCCCGTGCGCGAATTTTCGGTTCTAGATTTCTGATTGTTGATTGCAGGCGGCGGCGGCCGGCGCCGCCCCGCGCCGGTCCTGAAATCGATGATCAAAAATCTAAGATATCTTTATTTTTTCCCGGCGGCCTTCTTGCCGCCTCCGCCGCCGGCCTTTTTCGGCTCGGGCGCCGGCAGGCCCTCCAGGACCGTCTCGCCCGGCTTGGCCACCGGGTCCACAGGATGCGGGCCGAACGCGAGTTTCTCGGGGAAGAGGTTCAGTTGCGACGCGTTCATGACCCACGAGAAATTCAGTTCCCGCCCCGTGTAGGCCGCCATGCGGCCCATGACGGCCGTCAGCGAACTCTCGGCGATGCGCTTGCCGTGGTTTATCGGGTTGCCGGACCGGATGCCGGCGATAAGGTCGGCGTGCTCCAGGACGTTGGCATCCTTGGCCTCGCCCTCGAACTTCCAGGGCTTCTTGCCGGTTATCGAGCCGCTCAGGTCGCAGATGCCGTCGGCGCCGACGACGTAGTCGGCCACGCGGTGCGCGGCCTGGCCTGCGAACTGCGAGCAGTAACTCGCGACGCGGACGCCATCGGGGGGGTACTCGTACTCGACGGCGAAGTGGTCGTAGATGTCGCCCCACTTCGGGTCGGTGCGGACCTGCCGCCCGCCGGTGGCCACGCACTTCGTGGGCGTCGCGCCCATCGCCCAGTTCATGCGGTCGATGTTGTGGATGTGCTGCTCGACTATGTGGTCGCCGGAGAGCCACGTGTAGTAGTACCAGTTGCGGCACTGGTTCTCCATCTCGGTCCAGCCGGCCTTGGGTTCGTGGTACCAGAGGGTGCCGGTGTTGAAGTAGCACTGTGCGGCGCGGATTTTGCCGATCTGGCCGTCCTGAATGCGCTTAATGGCCTCGATGTAGGCCGGGTGATGGCGGGTCTGCGTGCCGGCGAAGAGCGACAGTTTTTTCTGCGTTGCGGCCTCCGCCGAGGCAACGACTGACCGCGCGCCGACGGGGTCAACGCAGACGGGCTTCTGTGCGAAACAGTGCTTGCCGGCGTCGATCACGAGTTTGATGTGCATGGGTCGGAAACCCGGCGGCTCGCACAGGAGCACGAGGTCAACGCCGCTGGCCAGCAACTTCGCGCAGTTGTCGAAGCCGCTGAAGCAGCGCTCGTCCGTCACGTCCATCTTCGCGCCGAGGCTCGTCTTGAGGGCCGCGCGCATCCTGTCAATCTGGTCCTTGAAGAGGTCGGCCATGGCCCAGAGGACGACGCCGGGAGCGGCGCTCGTGCAGGCCTTGGCATCCACCGAGCCGCGCCCGCCGCAGCCCACCAGGCCGACTTTGAGTTGATCGGACCCTGCGGCGTGGACGTTCTGCACGGCGGCGCCTGCCACCGCGGCAGTGGCCGCGACGGCGGCTGAACCTCGGAGGGAATCCATGCGGGTGGTATGATCGCGGGTAATCGGCATCTGCGGCTCCTTTCGCGGAAATTGTGCCCCAACTATATTGCCAGACGCGGGTGGCACGGCCACGCTGTGCCTCTGCGTGGCCGTGGCTAACGCAGCCGCGGCAACCACGGCCACGTAACAACGTAGCCGTGCCACCCCGCAAATTTGCGGTGCGCACGCAAAGCCTGCTGTACCACCGGCCTATATCAGTTCGGTCTGGCCGGGCATCGCCACAGGGTCGGCCTTGTAGGGGCCGAATTCGAGTTTTTCGGGGCCGAGTTTGAGTTTGGAGACCTTGGTTGCCCAGTCCCACTTGATTTCGCGGCCGGTATAGGTGCACATGCGTCCGAGGACGGCGGCCATGCTGGAATCGGCGACCTGCTTGCCCTCGTTCCAGTACTTGCCATCGCCCTTGATGCTGGCGAGGCAATCGACGTGCTCGGTGACTTGGGAGTTTCCTCCGTCATCGCCCTCGAACTTCCAGGGCTTTTCGCCCGAGATGTCGCCGTTGCAGTTGGAGGTGCCCTTTTCGGCGACGACGCGTTCGCCGCCGCGGCCTGCGGCCTTCGGCCAGTGCGAGCAGTAACTTGCGCACCTGACGCCGCCGGGGAACACGTACTCGACGGCATGGTGATCGTAGATGTTGCCGGG
>CAYGWP010000102.1:0-2936 GCA_964353455.1 uncultured Anaerolineales bacterium | reverse complement strand
CCATGCCGCCCTGGCCCAGGAGTTCCAGGATTTCGAGGTTCGGAAAGTGCGGCGCCAGGTCTGCGGGACGGGGCGGGGTAAAGCCGGATGAGGGCGATGGCCCCCGCGCGCTGGCAGGCGAGGTCTGGGTCGCCTGCTGGCTGTCCACGCCCGCCTTCAACATGCACTTCGGGCACAGGCCCAGCGGACCGTCGGCCGGCACCGGCGTCCCGCACTGCGTGCAGCGGCGAGGCGCGGCCGGCGGTGTCGCGGTGGCGCCCCTGCCGCCACTTTCCGTTGCCTTGGCCTTCCGCCGTCGCGACAGGAGAACCGCCAGAAGCACAACCCCGGCGGCCGCCACGACAAGCAAGCCGACGAAAACCGCCCCCAGGATAAGTGGTTGCTCAAACGTGGGCTCCACAACCGCCCCCAGGATAAGTAGTTCCACGCCCGTGGGCTCCACCATGAAAGCAAGAGGTGTCATAACGTCTCCTTCCGCTGGCGCGGCCGACCGGTGCCACATGCCGAGGCCCGGAGGATGCCGACCCCGAAACTCTCCTTTTCCCCAGGAGAACCCTTCCACCCCTTACTAAGCGGAAAGGACACAAGTGTTACAGGCAATCCGGGCGCGAGTATCACTGAGCGACCGCGGCCATCAGGTGCCGCAACTCCTCGTCGATGTGCTGCGGCCCTGCAACCGTGTGGGCCACCTCGGCCCGCAAGACCTGGCGATAGCGTTGGCGGAGGCGATGGACCGCCACGCGAACGGCGCCCTCGGACATGTTCAGGTCGCCGGCGACTTGTTGGTAAAGGACGCCTTTCTCGCCGCTGAGGAATCCCGCCAGACGGTCAAAGAGGGCGGCCTTGCCGCTTGCGGCGTATTCCGCCCGCAGTTTCGAGACGGCCTGCTCCAGCAGCAGGAGCGCCCAGCGTCGCTCGTAGGCCTTCTCGGGGGTGAGACCGTGGGAAGGCTCCTGGCTGTAGCGGCTTTCCCCGGACCGAACGTTGAGCGAGAGAGGCGGTCGTCCGCCGCCGCGCTTCCGGGCGCTGCGGCGCCGCCACTCGGCGGTCAGGAAATGATTGAGCGACGCCAGCAGAAACGAGCGGAACCGGCCGCGCTCGCGATCAGCCGCCCGCAGGGACTCCTTCTCAAGGAGCGTGGCGAAGAACTCCTGCGTCAGGTCCTGGGCCTCCTCAGCCCTGTAACCGCGACGGCGAACGTAGTAGTAGAGCGGGTACCAGTAGGTCTCGCACAGCGACGCCAAGGCCGTTGCGGCGTCGGGACGGCTGCCGTGTCCGGCGGCCAGCACGAGGCTCCAGTGCGTCGTGGTGAACGACCGCCCGCCCGCGTGGCGGGAATCCGAGGCTCGGTCCCGAGGCGACATGGCCGCATTGTATCACAACCGACTTGGGGCAACAGCGGTTTGCTCACACCTGCGCCCGGCGCGGCACGGGCTCTGTCACATTGAAGGAAGAGAACCACGGCCACGCGGAACAGTATGGTCGTGCCACCCGGCAACGGGGGTATTGGCGGGCAGTTCGGCGGCCGCCACGGCCGCCCTCAGGTTACGAGCCTCAGGCACGCTTGCAGCCGGTCAGCGCAAAGAGGGCCGCCAGGCCCATCAGCACGAGCACCGGCGCAAGCCACTTCCGCAGGAATTGCATTATGGCGTCTCCTTACGCTTCATTATAGCCCCTGTCGGCGGAAGGCAAGGCCGGACTCAAGGGAATCTGCCCTCCGGCCGTGACGATGTCGCCAGCGCCGGCCAGGCTCAACCTCCGGGAGCCTCACTTGTACAGGTGCCACAGGGCCATCGCGGGCACGAGGGCGATGAGGCAGACCGCGTGCGTCAGGATGAACGTGGTGTTCGCCAGGTCCCTGTTCAGGCCGAAGATGTTCGCCATGAGGACCGAGTACAGGGCGGTCGGCATGGCCGCCAGGATGAGGCAGACGTATAGCGGCATGCCCTCCATGCCCATCGCCAGGGCCGCGCCCAGCATCAGGACGGGGCTGACGATGAACTTAAGGCCCGCCGTCCCCAGGGCCTTCTTCCAGTACAGCGGGATGCGGCCGGCATAGACGGTCATGCCGACGCTGCCGAATTGCATGCAGATACCAATGACCATCAATGCGTCGATGATGTGCCACTCGCGGACCGCCTCGGGCGGGGCGACGCCGCGCAGGTTCAGCACGAGGCCCAGCGTCGCCAGGTAGAGAGGGAGGGACCTGAAGTCCGCCAGGCTCCGCCACAGGGTCCGCACCGCGTAGCCCAGGGGCGAGGCATGAACGCTGATCGCTCCAGCCGACTCGCCGTAGTGCCGCCCGATCGGAAAGCAGAAGAGGAACGCGAAGAACGGCCACATCAGGCAGAACATCTGCTCAATCGCCAGGCCCTGGATGCCCCAGACGACGAAGCAGATGAGGCCCCCCAGCGTGTACCCGACGTTCCCCATCCCCGCCTGGAGTCCGAAGACGGCGGCATCGGTTGCGGCCATCCGCCGGTTGCGCGCCACCCAGAGGCCCACGAGGCACGTGGCCACGCCGACGGCGGCCCCGGCGACCGGCACCTTCCACACGCCGCTGTCGATCTGGAGGAACCAGATGGCAAGCCACGCGATGGGGGCGTCGCAGCCGACGATTGCCGCGCTCATGATCCGCCCCGCCCACGTCGGCCGCGCAAGGCCCGTCCGCCGCGCCAGGTATCCTCCCACGGTGGCCGCAACGATGCAGGCCATGAAGAGGACGAATCTCTGTTCGGCTTTCACACGCCGCCCCTCGCGATGCTCCGGCGGAGCAACTGGTAGGTCTTGAACCTGGCCGGCAAACCCTTCGCCTTCGGCATGCAGGAGCCTGTAGGCCGAGACATCGCCGCCGGCCCGGAGCGGGTAACGGGCAAGCGCGGCTTCGCGGAGCAGCGCCGCGATCTGCTCATCGGAGGCTGGCAGGGCGCCGGGCC
>CAYGWP010000101.1:0-13192 GCA_964353455.1 uncultured Anaerolineales bacterium | reverse complement strand
CGCCGCGCCGCTCGCGCCCGGGGCCGAGCAGGAGATCGTCATTCCCTTCGCCAACGCCAAGGTCTGGAGCGGACCGGATAACAGCGGCAACAGGGTGACCAACGATGCTGTCTCGGCCGTGACCATCTCTGCGGCCGGCTCGGACGGCGAGCGCGCGCTGCGCGTGGAGTCGATCAGGGCGGCCGCGCCCCCCGTGCCGCCCCTTCCCGACTGGCTCGGCAAGCGGCCGCCAGTGCCCGGAGACTGGGTCAAGACCTTCGACGAGGAGTTTGACGGCACGGCCATTGATCCATCGAAGTGGAACATCTATGGAGAGAACTACTGGGACAAGAAGAGCCATTTCAGCAAAGACAACACGATCATCGGCGGCGGAGTGGCGAGGCTGCGGTTCCAGAAGAAGCCGGGCCGCCAGAACGACGACCCCAAGCACGAGCGGGTGACCGACTATGCCTCCGGCTACCTCGACACCTACGGCAAGTGGACGCAGCGCTACGGCTACTTCGAGGCGCGGATGAAATTGCCGACCGCCCCCGGCCTGTGGCCGGCGTTCTGGCTGATGCCCGACCGCGGCGCTGGCGCGGACCCCCAGTGGAAGCGCCAGGACACCGGCAACGGCGGCATGGAGTTCGACATCATGGAGCACCTCACCCGGTGGGGACCGTATCGCTTCAACATCGCCCATCACTGGGACGGCTACAAGGAGGCCCATAAGAGGAACGGCACGGACAGGGTTTACGCCCAGCCCGACAAGGACGGATTCATCACCGCGGGGCTGCTGTGGGCCCCCGGGTCCGCCGTTTACTTCTACAACGGGCGCGAGGTGGCGCGATGGGAAGACCCGCGCATCTCCAGCGTGCCGTCGGACATGATGTTCACCCTGCCGATGGGCGGCTGGGACAATAGCCCCCTGGACGATGCCCGCCTGCCCGATGATTTCGTGATCGACTACGTGCGAGTCTGGCAGCGCCGAGACCTGGCGGGAGGAACAAGCCAGCCGTAGTGTGGCACCTCTACTCTGTCATTGCCCGGCAACCTGGAACTCCGCATCGGCGGCAGCGCCGCTAAGGACGTCGATGACGCCGACCTTGTACCTGCCCGGCGGCTGATTCAAGGCAAGGGGCAGGCGGACCGTCGCCGTGCCGCCGGGGGCCAGGACGGTTAAGGCGTAGGCCGGCAGCGCTGCCCCGTCGGGCCCGCGGACCTCAAGCCTGAAGGCGTGGAGGTCCGGCCCCCCGTCGGCCTTCACCGTGCATGCGACCGGGACCGTCTCGCCCGGCGCGTGGAGGCCGCCGGGCACGGCGACCTCGATGCCGGTCACGCGGTAATCCAGGAGCGCGTATATCTTCATGCGACCTTCCGGAAACGCATCGGTCCACTCGTCGGAGCGGCCCAGGTACTTGCGGCCGCGGACCTCGTACACGTGGGCCGGCTTCTGGATGCGGACCGCCAGCGGCTTCTCGACCTTCTGGGCCAGGTAGTGCGCCGCCAGCATCGACCGCCCCGACGGAGTCCGGTAGTACCAGGTCTCCGTGTCGAAGACGGGGCGGTCGCCGTCGAAGAGGCGCAGGCGGGGCTTGAGGCCGGCCTCGGCGATCATCCGGTCGAAGACGGCCCAGTGCGACGCCCGGACGGCGGCCGGACCGCTCTGGTCGAGCGAGCGTTCGCCGGCCGCCCCTCCCGTGACAACCGTCCGGTGGGCTTCGAGCGTGGAGTTCAACCAGAAGACCTTGCCGCGCCCAAGCGTGCGGACCGTCCACACGGGCACTTTCGCGCCGTCGATGTCGGCCTCGGCGAGCACCTGGGCGCCCGATACGGTAACATCCTTGACATCGACATATAAAGAGCCGGGTTTATCGCCGATTTGGATTGCGGCGGTCCGACCCAGGGGGGCGGCGCGGGCGGTGCTCACCCCGGTGACGCCGTCGGCGAGCGGGCCGTCGGCCCAGGGCGCCCCATTGGTGTCCCGCGAGCCGACCCGCCCGACGCAGACGAGGACGCCGCCCTGCTCCACGAACCGCCGCAGGCCGTCCAGATGGGCGCGGGAAAGGCACTCCGCCTGCTGGATCACGAGCATCCGGTAGCCGTCCTTCTCGAGGCGGCCGGCGGCAATGTCGTCCATATCGACATAGGTGTGCTGGAAGCCGAGTTCCTCGACGATCACCTTCGCGCGGCCGGCCAGCGCCGACGGGTTGCACAGCCAGGACGGGTACGAGTAGGCGACGGCTATCCGGTCATCGGTGAATCGGCATGCCAGGACGAGCCGGTCGATGCCGCCGGTCAGGTCGGGGAACTCGTCCCTTGCAAGCGCGGCGTATCCGGCAGTGGGGCGCTGGTCGGAGGTGACCACGGCGTAATTGAGCGAGCCGGAATCGCGGAGTTCCCAGAACCAGCAGAAACTGCCGCCGGCGAGGAGCGAGCGCCAGGGGGCGATGCGGCGCTCGGGGCTGACGGCCATCATTCCGTATCCCTGCCACTCGCCGTGCCGCGTGCCGGGGGCGAAGGAGCGGAAGAGGTCCTCCAGCACGCCCTGCGTGCCGCCGTACCGGCTGGTATAGCGGTAGCAGGAGGCGTACCGGCGCCAATCGACAGGCCACGCGGCGCTCGGCTCGTAGATGCCCCACTCGCAGACGGAGAGGCGCGGGTCGATCTCGCGTGCCCAGTCGGCCGCGGCCTTCATATAGTATTCGCCCAGGACTTCACCAATGTACATACGAAACTCAAGCCACGGCGCGAGGCTGGGCGAGTCGGCCAGTTGCCTGCGCGGCTTCGGGAGGACCTGGTCGAAATCGGTGAAGTTCGCCCCCCAGGCCCGGTTGAGGTCAGCGATGGTCGGATGGCGTGCGGCCAGCCAGCGGCGAAAGCCCCCCAGCGTCTGCGGATTCATGTCGAAATCGTCCGACATCCTGCGCTCATCGTCCAGGCCGAGGATGAACGCTCCCGTGTCGAACTGGGCACGTGCCCGCTTCTGCCACTCGGCCTTTGCCGCCGCCACGGCATCCGCACCGGGAAGCAGCGGCGGGTGCATGATCAGCCCCTCGCCGTCAAGTTTGACCTCTTCGCCCTTCTTGGCGTAGCGCTCCTTGGCGCTGAGGCCCACCAGGGCGCCCTTGAAGCCGCCCGTGGCGTACAGCAGCCCGTCGTGGGCCGAGTGGCTGTGCAAGGTGAGGCCGACCTGCCGGGCCGCGGCTAGCATCCCCTGTATCTGGAGGACGTCTCGTTCGGGCGCGCCCCAGACGCCCAGGAGGAACCGGTCGGCATACGGCGGCTCTGCCGGGAGGATGAATATCTCGCCCGTGCCTTCCGCGAGTAGCGGAGCGCCTTCCGCCTCGCCATAGACCCGCGCAACGACCTCGTGATAGACGCAGAGCGGGCTGAGGCCATCCAGCGGCGCCTCGATCCGCGCGCTGCCCTTGTCGGTCCGGAACGCCTGGCGGCGGCTGAGGACGAGGCGGTCGAAGCGGTCGATCACATCGACCGACAACCGGCCTCCGGCCAGTTTGCCGGAAACCTCCACCACGCACTTTCCAGGCTGGCCGGCCCGCTGGTACGGCGGATCGGGAAGGACCCGTACGGCGGCCGGCGTATCTACGCTGGCGGCCGCCGATGCGAACGCAAGGACCTTGCCGGCCTTGTCGCGGACGTGGATTTCAAGGGCCAGCGGCCCGCCGTCGAGCGGCCCGCGCAACTTCACTTCTTGGCGGCTCTCGCCCGCGGGGACGGTCACTTCCGCCTCGCCATCGGTCCGCACCTCCCACCGCCGGGTGCGGGCGGCGACGGACAGTCTGGCCGACACCGGCTCGCCGGCGTTGCGGACGGTGACCGTCACGACCCCGTCCTTGAGCGTGGCCGCCGCAGCGGTAACGGGGGCGTCGAGGCCGGCGGCCCAGCGGATCGCATCGGCCAAGCGGGCGTAACCGTACTCGAAGCCGCGCCAGCGGAGTTCCTGGACGGCTACGGGTCGCGCGCCGGCGGCGAGGTCGGTCCATCCGGTGAGCATCGCGCGGCCGGCATCGCGGGAATGACTCCAATCGCAGGTGATGAGGACGATGCGGCCGCGGTCCAACTGGTAGCACCGTATCGGCGGCCCGGCGACGGCCATGGACGAGAGCGGCGGCCCAGCCACCGCGCGGGCCTGGGAAACGGCCTCCTTGAGTTCCGGCTGCTTTTCGAGGTCTCGGACCGCCGCGACGAGGCCCATGCCGCCGCGGACGCGGTCCAGCAGTTCGTCGGCCAGTTTGCGCCTGAGGCCGATCGTCCAGTCGATCCCGAAGGTGACGAGCACCTGCGGGTCGGCGGCGCGGAGCCGCTGGCAGAACTCGGCCAGTTCCCCCTGGTGCAGATCATATCGAGGGATCGAAATCTTAGTTATAGCGATATATTCCACCTGGATGTCGGATCGCTCGCGTATCTCGCGGACGTGGCCGAGCGTCGAGTCCGCCGGCGTGAGGAAGAACGCCCGGACCGGGCCGCGCGCGTGGCCCGTAAGGAGCGCGAGGTGCGGCGTGACGAGGGCCGGATCGAGCGTCTTCAGTTGCGGGTTCATCTTCGCGGGACCGAGGGCGATGCCGCCGTCGCGCCGGCCGCGCTTCTCCCCCTCGGGCGCCGCGGCCTTATAGGCGAGGCGGGTCTTCCCGACCTCAAGCGGCTTCTCCATCCTCAGCCGCACCCCGGCCCCCTCGACCGTGACCGTGAGCACGTAAAGTCCTTCCTGGCCGATGGGCAGGCTGGCATCGACCACCGCCGTCTCTGCGACTTTGAGCGCCGCCGGCCGCGTCTCGTCGAGGACAACCTGGCCGTCCTCGCGGCGGACGCACCGCAGGCGGACCGAACAAGAGCGGGCCGACCCGCTCGCCAGGAAGACCTTCAAGGGGACCGCGGCGCCGGGCTTTAGTTCCCCCCGTGCGACATCATCGGCATAGTTCGCGGTGCGGCCGACCAGGATGCCGCCGGCCAGGTCGCCGCTCATGCCGTCGAAGGTCCCGAAGCCCGTGAAAGGCATGAACGTGTAACGCAGCGTGATCGACCCGCCGGCGGGGATGCTTCGCCGCCGCATCACGGCATGGTAAGCCGACCCCACGGTCTTATACATGCACACCTGCATGGCGTCGAGGTCGGGCCAGTCGAAGGAGAAGCCGGCGCCCAGGCCCTGCTGGTTCACCCCGCCGATCCACGAGTCGGCCAGGTCCTGAGCAAAGATGAAACTGGAGGCCCGTTCCTCGGCGATGTCGATGCCGGTGGTCTGCCCATCGGGACCCGGCATGGCCACGCACGTCCGGACCCGCCCGAGGGAGACGCCGTTAAAGACGTCGAACAGGACGGACCGCTCTGCGACATCGGTGTTGACGATCTCGTTTTCGACGACGATGGCCGGGCTGCCGGCCCGCAGGAAGAGCCGCCGGCGCTGGACGATCTTCTCCATCCAGGCCTGGCCGCCGGCGGCCGCGCCGCGTATCTCGAATTCCAGGACCAGCCCTTCCGCATCCTGCCGGACCACGCGGTACGTCGCCGGCCGCCGCGACTGCCCCCGCGTCTCCAACTCGCTCGCGTTGCGGGTGCAGCCTTCGATCGGGTCGGGATCGGCCAGGCGGACCCAATCGCGAAACATATTCAGATGATTGCCGTAGTAGTTCTCCGCCCGGAGTTCGTGGCCGAGGGGCTTGTAGATCATCGAGTCGGCGGAGCCGGTCTCCCAGAGGATGAAGTGGAACTTGTACCAGGGCGTCTCGGCGAGCACTGCGTCGGGCACGCCGTCGGCGCCGCGTTCGTCGGCCGGCGTCACGGTGATCTGCGCAGGCGCCGCGCTCGCCCAGAGTGCGAGCGCCGCGCCGACCACTGCGGCGCAGACCGCGGCCTGCCAATGGCTGGACGTGCTCATGCGTCACCTCCTCCTGGAAACGAAGGCCGCCGCCCTCCGGGAAAGAGTTCGGCTAGAGCAGTTCACGATTGCTTGTAGCCTGCCGCGCGGCGGGCGTACTGCCGGAGCGTCTCAACCAGTGGATTCACGCGGTCGCCGGCCGCAAGGCCCGTCCGGTGGATTTCCCCGCCGGAGTAGTTCCACCACGTCCAGTGCATGCGGTACTTCTCGTGCAGGGCCAGAACGGCCTGGAGCCACTGGCGGGGGGCCTCGTCAGGACCCAGGAACGAAATGCCGAACTCGCCGTGCATCAACTCGGCCCGGTTGCGGATCATGAACCTGATGCACGGCAGCATCCGCTCTTCCCACTCCTGGGGCGAACGGAACCGCTCTTCCGGGGCCTCGTATCGCGGGTACCAGAGGTCCCGCCGGTGGCAGTCGCCGGCGTGCGGCCCGTACTGGTGGAACTGGTAGATCGTCTTCGGGTCGCCGGTGGGTTCGTTCATGTCGGCGTCCTCGGGCTGTGCCCATCCGCCGCCGAACTCGACGCTTATCCAGTGCCGCGAGTCAACCTTCCGGACGGCCGCCGTCACCTCCTTCATGAATGCGTTATAGTCGTCCCATCGGAAGCCCGCCGGCTCATTGATGAAGTCGTACACCACCGCGTCTTCGGGGAGGTCCTTACAGTGTCGGGCCATGGCTACCCAGCGGTCGATGAAGTCCTGCCGCTTCTCCTTCGCCACGCCCTGCGTGGTGAACCAGTTGACGAAACACACCATGCCGTGCTTCGCCGAGAGGTCGAGCATCTTCTGGAATTCGGCGATTCTGCCCGTCTCGGCGTAGTCGCCGGCGGCCGGGATGGCGGTCTGCGGGCGGAAGGCGTTGAAGCCCCACTCCTGCATCTTCGCGTACATCGGCTCGCCGAGACGTTTCTCCTCGCCCAGCGTGCCTGCGCCCACGAAACGGCGGCGCGGCTCCATTCGGTCGAAGGAGTACGACACCGCGCTTTCCGCCACGACCGCGCGGTACGGCCCGCACTCCATCTCCGGGGTGTATCGGCTCCTGGCACGGCAGCCGAGGTCGGCTGCTTCGCCCTCGACCTTGCACCCCGGCCACCGGTGCTCCATCGCGTACGAGAAGAGCATCGGCAGCGGGGCCAGGGCGAGCGGCGCTGTGCCCCAGTCGTCCGCCAGGTCGAGGTACTCGTAGGCCATGCTCGCGCGGCACGAGCCGCCATCGAAGCCGAGCGCCTCGACGTACCCCACCGGGTACCGGACGAGCGCGCGTGCCCACAGGCGGCAGCGGTCAACGAGGGCGGCGTCCGCCGAGGCGTCTCTGTCCGGCCTGCCGCCGCCGCTTTCCTCGTCAAAGGGCCGAAGGAGTGCCACCCTTGCGCCCGGGCGCGCGAAGACCATCTCAAACGCCTTGCCGCCGAAGCCATCGTCCGTCCACCGCAGCGCGGTCGGCCGTTTCTCGAAGACCACGAGCAGCGGCCGGGTGCACTGGGGGCCGCCATCGGTCTCGCGCAGGAGAAGCCAGTTTTCGGCCATCGCCGCCGGCAGGCGGTCCACGAGGTCGCCCTGGGAGAGCATCAGGCCGTCTGCCTCGCGGCCGGCCTCCGTCTTCTTCGTGTAGGTGCACCAGCAGGGCGTGCCGTGTCCGCGTGCCTGCCAGCCGAAGATGCGCAGTGCCTTGCCGCTCGTCGCCACCAGGCTTGCGGGCGAAAGGGCGCTTGAATAGACGACCTGCGTGACCTTGCCGTCGGGCGTGTCGAAAACGATCTCGCGTGCCGCGCCCGGACCGCACGGGTGGCGCCGGACCTGCGGCTCCTTTCCGGCGACACTGAGGCGCAGGCCGGGGTTGACGATGCCTCCGATGTTGTCGCTATTGAGGACGCGAAGCGCCAGCGTGTTCGGCCGGCCCGGCCTGATGAGCCGCGAGGGGATTGATATCGTCTCGGCGCCAGACCCCGGCCCGGCGGGGTCGTTTACCCACTCGCCATTCACGGCGAGCCAGTCAACGTTGTTCCACCGGACGCCCAGTCGCAGGACAAGGTCGCGGCCTTCCCACTCGGCCGGGACGCGGATGGTCTTGCGGTACCACGCCAGGCCGTTGTAGGGTTTGTTCCAGCCCTTGACGTTGGGGTTGTACCCGACGTGGCCGTAGCGTTCCCATCCCCACTTGACGGGGGCGTAGATGGTTGTCATGCCGGACTCGTCGCAGTCGGGCTTGTGTCGGCCGCCGGCCACGCCCTGGTCGCCGGGGTCGAGGGCGAACTTCCACAAGCCGGCCAGGGCGATGGATGCCGTGCCGGGCGGCGCCGCGTCGAACTCCCAGTACGCAGGGTCGCTGTCAAGCGGCTCGCAGGAGGCCACCCAGCCGAGCCGGTTGTGGGCCGAGCCGTTGTAAGCGACATGCGCTGCGTGGGCTGCGGCTGGGCCGAGGGTTTTGGCCCTGGCGCCGGCCGCCGCCTCCGCCTGCGCCAGGAGGTCCGCCACGATGGCCTCGGCGCGGCCGGTCTTGGCGACGGCCTCTGCGGCGGCCTTCTCGACCTCGGCGTAGCGGCCTTCCTTGATAAGCCGGGTCGCCTGGGCGATGGGTCCGCGCGATTCCTCAAGGGCGCGTTCAAGCGCCGCCCATGCCTCGCGTTCGGGCGTCGGGCGGTCGAGCGCGAGGACCTCGCGCGGGTCACGCAACTTCCAGAAACAGTACCGTTCGCGGTCAAGGATGCGGACGCGGGCGGAATTCAGGCGGTTGACGAGCGCCTTCGCCTTCTGTTCGGCCGTGACCTCGACGATGCGGGCCATGTGGGTGTCGCCCGCATAGCCGCGCGGGCCGCGGCGGCGGACCTGACTCGCCCTGGCCTTGCGGGCCGACCACGACTCGTCCGTGGCAAAGAGGATTTCCTTGCCGCCTTCCAGGACGACCGCGCCTTCGCAGATGACTTCGCCGCCGCCGAGGACCTCGATCACGTTCTCGCCCTGGACCAGGTATGGCCGCAGGTCGTAGTCCTCGATGGTGCCGTCGTCGGCATCGCGGCCCACGGTCTTACCGTTGACCTTCAAGACGTATTCGCCCGAGGCCCAGACGTAAGCGTACGCGGCCTTGACGGGCCCGGGGACATCGATGGTCTTCTTAAGATCGCCCGCGTTCTCGAGGTACAGCGCTCGCCAGTCATCCTTGTAGTACCAGGCGTCCTGGCCGCGCTCCCACCACTGGGCGGGCATCGCAGGCCAGGTTTGAGCCCCCGCGCGAGCGACGCAAAATCCGACGAGCAGCCACAGGATAATAGAAGTCCGCATGTGTGCATCCATATTACGAGGAGGCCCTGCGGCCGGTCCCTTGCGGCGAGCGACCGCAAGGACCGCCGGCCGCGAAGCCCTCTTCAGGCGCCCGCATCGCCGGAACCCCGCACTTGACGCGACAGCGGACCGATATACGATCGGGCCACCACGACGTTCGTCATCCGGTAGTGATGGGTGGCGGCGGCCGGCTGGGTCCCGCCGTGGTACCAGTTCAGCCACACCTCGTCGATCTTGATGGCCGGGTGGTGCCGGAAGCGGATGTCGGTCTTCTCGAACACCTGGACGCCGTCTAGCCAGGCGCGGAGCGCGCCGTCGGTGCGGCCAGTGCCGTTGCCGAGTTCGTCGAAGGGGCCGTCCACGGTGTTGATCTTGACGTACTGCTCGACCGAGTGCCATCGCTCGCGGGCAAGCAGGGCGGTCCCCCACCGCCAGTTGTCTCCGTACGGGCCTTTCTGGTCGGCGTGGTAAGCGTAGGAGATGACGCCGGTGTAGTCGCGGTAGGGGTTGTCGTCGGCCGGTTTCTGGAGTCCCACGGCCCGCATCGACCAGCCCGACAGCACGCGGCCCGCCTTGCTCTCCCTTGCCCGGCCGGTCGTGGGCGACCCGCCATTGCCATCGACGCGCGACCAGTATCGGCCGTTCCAGATGCCGTATCGGCCCGCCAGGCCGGGCATCTTGTTGCCATCGACGAGGGAGCCGAAATCGTTCTCAAGGAAGACATAGTAACGGAAGTATATCTCTTCGGGCTCCGGCTGCTTGTGGGCGGTCCACCGGTACTCCAGCCCGCACGAGCCGGTGTTGCCCTTGGTGAACTGGCCGCGGATGTACGTGGACCGCAGCGCAGGTTCCTCGCCGAAGGTCGGATCGGAGATGTCGCCCTCCGTGAAGTGCCGCTGCCGCCAGTCGGTCCCGGAAAAGTCGGTGGCGAAGACAACGTCTCGGTGCGCGGCGATGCCCCGGTCGTAGGGGTAGTCCGTGGCCAGTCCGGGTTGCGGCGTGCCGCCGCCGGTGTGCACCGTCGGCGCGTCGAGCCGCATTACCTCGACCGCGGCGGGTCCGGCGGACTTCGTGGCGTGGAGCGTCAAGGTGGCGCCCTGGACCTCTCCGGCGACGCCCGACAGGTCGAACTGCATGACGGCGGCGCCCGCCGCCAACGCGGGCCCCAGACCTAATGACTTATATGTCGATGTATTTAGCGTCGCATCGGCGGTGCACGGACAGGTCTTCTTCGCGCCGCCGGTCGTGACGGTCAGGGCGGGGCGGAGGGCCGCATCCGGGTTCTCGCGCGAGGCGAACTCAGAGGACCCGCCCCTGGCCCGCAGCAGCAGGCCCGTGTTGCCGCTGTTCAGCCACCGCCTCACGAGGCCCGTCACGTCGAAGGCGACGGGCCGCGGGCCGCTCCCCTGCGGCACGGAGGCGGCGGCGAATGCGGCCGGCCCCTGGGCCTTGTCATCGGCATCCCGCCAGTCGCCGCAGGGATTGCGCCACTTGACGCCGATGCCGCGGTTCCAGCAGTTCCGCGTCGCCCCGGACTCGCCGTCAAAGAGGACGTGCTGGCGGACCGCGGCGGCGGGCGTCTCGGCCTTGCGGTCCGGCTCGCCTGCCGCCGCCCTGCCGCCGGCGCCGAGCGCCGCGACCGTGCCGCCCATCGCCGCGGCCCCGCGGAGGAACTGCCTGCGTGTCATGCCGAGATGCATATATGCCTGTCACCTGACGGCGCAGCGCCGGCCGCGCGCCGCCGCCCCAGCCCGCGACGCGGAACCCATCCGCCGGGAGGACGCCGCCACATACTTACTAACACAACCGGCGAGCACTTGTCCAGCCGATTCGCCCTGCGGCCTTCAGTGTTCATCCTCGTCCTGCGCGGGCCGCCGAAAGAGTCGCTCTGATGAAGATCATCATTGAGCGCGGAATCTAATTCTTCCTCAGGTCGTAGCAGTAGATGCCCTCGCCTCCGCGCACGAAGATGCGGCCATCGACAATCGGCGAGACCAGCGGCACCTCGTAACTCGTCGTCGGCTGGTGCGGGAACCGCTGCGTGCCCGACGCGGTGGCCAGGGCGATCTCCGTCGGCCCGCGCACCGTGAAGACGTACCAGTCCATCTGGTCGTGCCAGTTGTCGCGCACGGCCAGCATGATGCCGTCGGCCCGGTGGATGGTGGGGGCGTTCCACGTGACAACCGGCGGCGAGTTCTTGACCGCGCCCGCCACCTTGCCGGTCGCCAGTTCGACCACCGCCAGGATAGGCCCGCCCTCCTGTGCCGACGGGCGCTTGCCCAGGACGAACGCAACGTGCCTTTCGTCGATCCGCACGAACCCGCCGTGCCCCGAGGGATGCACCGGATACGGGTACTCCTGCGCGGGCAGGTCCCACACCTTCGCGGCGCCCTGGGGCGATAGTCTGAAGCACCCCGCCTGGTGCAGCGGGGTCTTGCCGTCCGTGGCCGCCTGTTCCTCCGGGGTGAGGTTCACGAGGAGGTAGTCGTCCTGGAGGTATGGCGAGCAGTCGCCCCACTTGCGTGTCCCCAGGTTGGCGAGGGTCCAGAGGACGTTGCCGGAGGCCGCCTCGACGCAGCGGACCGTGCCTTCCGAGAGCGTGATGAAGTGGCCCTTGCCGCCGTGGCGCCAGACCTGGGGCGTGACGAAGCGGCCGAGTGCCTTCTCGACGAGCCACCGCCGCGCGCCGGTCTCAAGGTCGAGGCCCAGTAGTCCGCCGCGCTCGTCATCCACCGCCGCAACGCCGTCGGCGATGGTGACGGCGTGGCCGAACGCGCGGCCGCCGGCTGGCCGGCCCGAGGCGAGTTCCGCAGCGGCGGCGTCGTGTTCCCGCCCGATCGTCGCCTGCCACTTCTCCCCGCCGGTTGCGGCATCCAGGGCGTACACGCGCCCCAGCCCGCCCACGGCCACCACCACGCCGCGTTCAAGGGCCACGGTGCTGTTGATGAGGTTGCTCTTGCCGGTGAGAAACGTCCGGCCGCCCGCCGGGTACGTCGTCCGCCACAGCGTCTGGCCAGTGGAGGCATCCATGCATATAACTACGTCGTCAGCCCCCAGCAGCCACATGTCTCTCATGAAGTAGCCCCGAGGCGCGCGCTTCGTCTCCTCCTCCCTGACGTACGCCTCGCCCGACGGAACGTAGTAATACAGGTACACCCGTCCGCCGGCGACGATCGGGCTGGAACCCCCGTACGACGGCCGGCGGTACCACGTGCCGAAGTCCCCGTACCGGGTGACCTGCCCCTTGCCCGGCCCGAGGATCTGTTCCGAGCGCCACACCAGGCGTGCCCGCCTGAGGTCCGTGAGGAGCGCTGCGCCGGAAGATGCGGCCGACATCGTGCCGTCCGGGCCGAGCCAGCGCGGCCAGTCTCCGCCCGGCGCGACCCGCTCCGCTGCGGCGTAGTCATCGCCGGCAAGACGGGTGCCCGCGGCCTTGCCGCGGACCGCCGCGGCCGCCGCCTCCCGTGCCGCACGCCACATCGTCATCAACTCGGCGAGGGGCTTCTCCTTGTCCCTGGGCGCGGCAGCCGCTTCGCAGGCGCCCGAGAACGCGCCTTCTGCCTTCCGGCCGGATGCGGAAACGTCGAGGTCTATCTGCCAGTGCACATCGGGCCAGTTGGAATCGGTCACGGTCTGCGCGTGCGCGGCAAAGCGGATTACGCCCGCGAGCCTGCCGGCGGATTCCTTCAGGCCCGACACGTCGGCGTCGCGGAAGTCGCGGAATGCATCGCCCGGGCTGACCGCCATCGCCTGGCGGGCCTGACCGCCGCGCGTCCACACGTACAGCACGACGTCGCTCGGCTGATGCTTGCCGTCCTTCGTGGCAAACGCCGCTGGCAGCGTGAGGACCCAGCGGGCGTACTCGCCCTCCGGTTTCTCAACGCGGGCCGCAACCGGCCCTGCCCCGGCCGGCCACGCCGCAATCAACATCGCCCCTGCCATAGCCAGACGCATGAGCCAGTTGTACATGAGAGGCCTCCTTACCCGGCCCGTGTCGAGATGATTATAGCAACTTTGCCGACGTAGTGGTCCTCAG